>NZ_JBISEO010000001.1:0-471005 GCF_044383795.1 Paenibacillus sp. JSM ZJ436 | reverse complement strand
TTATGTATCCTATAAAGATCTCAAGAAGGTGACCTCGGATTTAAAACCGATCTACAAGGCGACGACGGAGGAGATGGCTCTGCTGGAGTTGGACCGGTTTGAGGAGATCTGGGGAACCAAGTACCCACTTATTATCCGTTCATGGCGCAATAATTGGGAAGAACTCGCCACGTTCTTTAAGTACCCACCTGAGCTTCGTAAGCTCATTTACACCACCAATATGATTGAGAGCTACCACCGCCAACTCCGTAAAGTAACGAAAGGGAAAAGCATCTTTCCTACGGATGAATCGCTGCTCAAAATGCTCTATCTGGTGACGGTCGATGTCACCCGCAAGTGGACAGGCCGAGTCCAAAACTGGGGTCAGATCCTGCTTCAATTATCCGTCTTTTATCCTGAACGGATTGGCCAGCATCTGCCTTAAAGAGCATCTTCTTCTCTTAACAGGGGAACTCTTGATTTAGAGTTTACACAAACTTATTGACAGACCCAGCTGCCGCTTCACCTACTTCAACAATAATTTTTTTCAAGCGTTTAGTCATAGTTTTTACATCATGCTTTGTATGTATCTTATAATAAAACCATTAATTACCTCTCTAGTATATCAATATTCAAATATTAAGTCAGTAATTTTCAAAATTTAGGAGAGAATACATTTGTCTCTTAGCCCAGATTAAAACGCAGCTTCAATGTTTCGTTCTCTGCCGATGTGGTATATATAAAACAAGCGAGAAACGGTTGAAGATATTGCCCGAGACGGAAGTACACTGAACTGAATGAGACTTGATTGATATGATCGAAAGGATCTGATTCCAATGGAGCAGCTTTGGCTTGGACGAAGATGAAACCGAAAGGATCTGATTCCGATGCAGCATCAGGTGTGTTAACTGACAGTTTCTTTTGAATTCCGAAAGGATTTGATTCCGATGGACCATCTTCAACGGGAGTAAGCATGTACTCCCTGGATGCACAAAGGTAAGAATCTGGAGCAATGAACCATTGCCTGGTGAGACTATAACCGTTTCCCGCTTAAGGATCCCCTGCTTGCACATCAGGCAGGGGGTTCTTTTTTGTGCATATGGATTTATAATGACAGGATAAAGATTACTATAGAACGTATAGGGGGACTTACATATGCACATGGAAATTGAAAAAAAATTTTTGCTTAATCAAGACCCGGAGGAGCTCGTCCGAGATGGAAGCTTACAGCCGCGGCGAAAGCAGCGCATAGAACAAACCTATCTGGCTCTGGATGGAGATCAGGAGCTGCGTGTAAGAAAGCTTGAGGACCTGCAGACCGGTTTGCTGGAATACACACATACGTTTAAAAGAGGATGGGGCATTGCCCGTGAAGAGGTAGAGATTGCAATATCTGAAGGGCTCTATGAACAGGTTATTGAAGCTCACCAGGCAATCCCGTTAATAAAAACACGACTTACGGCGGTATGGAATGGACAAGTGGTGGAAATTGACGAATACACTCAGCTTCAGCTCCGCGTGATTGAGGTGGAGTTCTCTTCTTTGGAAGAGGCTGAGCGCTTTGAGCCTCCGATCTGGTTTGGCCCAGACATCAGCCAGGACAAGCAGTATAGTAATAAAAAGGTGTGGCGTGAGCTTCAAAACAAGAAGTCTCCGACGGAATGACTACAACAGCCTGGATTCCCATTATATCACGAGGTCAGGTTGGTGTTCCCTTTACGGTTTCTGATATGATAGGACGAGAAGGAGAGAGAGTCTATGAAAATACTAGTTTCCGGATTTGAACCGTTCGGCGGCAGCCGGGTTAACCCGACAGAGCAGCTGATTTTTGATCTGCAGTCATTGTCTTTTTCAGGGGTAGAAATTCGTACTGTATTACTTCCCGTGGTATTCGATGAATGTGCCAGACTCCTGATCGAGGAAATCCGGTCCTTTCAGCCGGACGCAGTCCTCGCTTGCGGTGTAGCCGGGGGACGTGCTGACATAACACCAGAGCGGATCGCCATTAATATGAAGGACATCGCGGAGGATGCACCGTATCCTGATAACGCAGGTGTGAGACCCCATGAGCAGCCCATTGAGGAAGACGGCCCGGATGGCTTGTTCACCACGCTGCCCGTTTCCCGGATGGTGAAGGCCATGAGAGAAGCTGGAATACCCGCATCGATTTCTTATTCTGCCGGAACCTATATTTGTAATAATACAATGTATGTGTTGTTGAATGAAATCAAGAAGACAGCGAATGCTATGCTTGGCGGCTTTATTCATTTTCCGGCATCACCGGAGATGGCTGCAGCCAAGCCTGGCATGCCTTCTATGAGTCAGGAAAGCATGCTGAGAGGGCTTAAGCTTATGATTAAGGTCACGATTGAGGAGCTTCGAGCATTGGAACATCATCCCAAGCGTCAGGTTGGATCTTGCTCCATGTGAAGAAGCTCTAACTCACAGCCGCAAGATCATGTCAATACGTGCAGGATGGCAGATCATAATAAACACCCAGGGATCAGGTGGTAAGCCTTCACTTGGTCTCTTTGATGTTGGCTGAAAGGTGATCGTAATGCTCTAGAACTTTCGTAACATGCTTGAAGTCTTTATATAGCTGCTGCAGAAGCGGGACGTTTGTTTGGGTTAACAGGATTGAGGTTAATCAAGTTAGTAGGCATTTTGTCTAAATACATCGAAATTTTACATATAGCATTGTACGCTGTAGGGGCTCACTGCTTCGGATGTACATGCTTAGCGCATCAAGAGGAGGAAGGGGCCAGATGAAAAAATATGATCTGATCGTGATCGGTGCCGGCTCCGGCGGACTGACCGCTGCCGTTGGCGCGATCCGGTTCGGAATTAAGGTTGCATTGATTGATAAGGACGCCCAGCCCGGTGGAGACTGCCTGCATACGGGCTGTGTTCCATCCAAGGCACTCATTGCTGCGGCCAATGACTTACATGGCGCGCGCAAGACCGCGGAGGGATATGGGCTCAGCCTTATCGGCGAAGCCGATTATCTGGAAGCCTACCGTCGAGTTCACGCGGCAAAGGCGGTCATTGCGCATCATGATGCGGCAGAGCATTTTGAAAGTATGGGAATTGATGTGTACCAGGGACATGCCAAGTTTCTGGATAATCATGCTATTCAAATCGATGGTCAGGAGACGCTGCAGGGCAAAAGAATTATCATTGCTGCCGGCTCCAGAGCCAAAGTGCCTGATATCGAGGGGCTCAAGGATGTTGATTACCTGACGAACGAAAGTGTGTTTGACATGATGTCGCTTCCGAAGAGATTGGTGGTCATCGGCGCCGGACCGGTGGGACTGGAGCTGTCTCAGGCGTTGGCTCGCCTGGGCTCTCAGGTTACGCTGCTGGTCAAGGGAGATTCTTTGTTCCCGAAAGAAGACCATGATATTGCGGCCCGGGCCCAGTCACTAATGGAACAGGAAATGAGCATCGTCTATCATACCGAGGTGCAGAAGGTAGCGGCAGACGAAGCCGGTGTCAAAACCATTTACGGCCGCATAAACGGACATGAGCATACCTGGCAGGCAGATGGGCTGTTGATTGCCACCGGGCGGATGCCGAATACAGATCAGCTGGATCTGCACCGAACCTCGGTGGAGCTGGACGGAGATCATATCGCTGTGCAAAAAAATCTACGAACGACGGCGCGCTCTATCTTCGCGATTGGTGATGTCATAAAGCCGTTTCCGTTTACCCATGCCGCTGGCATGGAGGGCAAGGTTGCCGTGTCTAACGCGGTATTCGGTCTAAGACGCAAGGTGAGCTATGATGCGGTGCCTTGGGTGACGTATACGGATCCGGAAATTTTTCATCTGGGCATGACGGAGAAGGAGGCCCGGGAACAGGCGGGAGATGATATACAGATATACATCACAGACCTCAAGGAGGTAGACCGTTTCATTACCGACCGCAGCACGGAAGGACTCGTCAAAATCATTGCAGATCAAAAGGGAAAAATTATGGGAGCACATGCTGTTGGCAAAGGGGCCGGTAACTGGATGCAGGAGGCGGTGTTTGCGAAGCAGCATGGCTGTAAAGTGAGCCATATTGCCGAAACGATTCATCCTTACCCGGCCCATGGCGAGGCTCTGAAAAAGGCTTCAGGGCAGTATTGGGAAAAGAAGCTGTTTGACGGTCCGGTCTACAAGCTGCTGAAGGCTTACGTTAAATGGTTCCGATGAATGCTGCAGGAGACCAGCGTCGTCTGATCCTGGCGGGTGGGGGACATGCACATCTTCATGTTTTGAAGGAGCTCAGCCGACAGCCGATTCCACATGTAGAGGTTGTCCTGATTTCGCCATCGCCATTTCAATATTATTCCGGACTGATCTCTGGATATATCGAAGGCACCAATATCCTGGACGAAATTCGAGTGGACCTAAGAAGGCTGGCTGAAACGGCCGGCGTGCGCCTGGTGCAGGACCGTGTCATTTCCGTAGATGCCAAGTCCAGAGTAATCCACCTGGCGACGCAGGAGCCGCTTTCATATGATGCTCTCTCCTTTGATATCGGTTCGCAGAGTGCCGGCACAGATGCGTCCGGCGTCCTGTCATACGGGCTTCCCGTCAAGCCTTTGGAGCCGTTTATGAAATGGGCGGTCCAGGAGCATGGGGATGAAGCCGCGGTCGTGGTCGGGGGCGGTGCTGCTGGACTGGAACTCAGCCTGGCGCTGCAGGCTCGTAACCGGACAAAAGGCGGCTCTGTTTCGTTAATCAGTGCAGGCTCTTTACTTGGGATGAAGACAGGCTCGCGCATGCACCGGCGTCTTACACAGATTGTTGCCAAACAAAATGTACGGCTGTATGAAAACGATGCGGCGCTCAAGGTGGATCAAGGCATCGTGACATTAACATCCGGCCGCAAGGTTCCATTTCAACATCTGATTTGGGCAGCAGGTCCCAAAGCACCGGACGTGTTTATGTCTTCAGGGCTGCAGGTCCGCGACGGCGGCTATCTGCTGGTGACGCCAAAGCTGCAGTCCGTGGATTACCCGGAGATTTTTGCTGCGGGTGATTGCGCCGCCTTGGACGGACATCGCCCTCTTCCCAAAGCCGGGGTGTATGCCGTCAGGGAGGCTCCGTATTTGTGGAGCAATCTACGCGCATTTTTCAGCGGCACGGAGCTTCAGGCATATTCACCGCAGCGTGATTATCTGTCGCTGATGTCGACGGGGAACCGCCAGGCGATTTTGCTATATAAGAAGGTGTTGCTCTACGGGCGATGGTGCTGGAAGCTAAAACGCTGGATTGACGAACGCTTTGTACGGCAGTATCAGCGGCTATATAAGAGATAGATAGAAAGGGGTGGCTGCATATGAAAAAGCCTATGGCTGCACTAATTCTATGGCTGTCAGCGGCGATGGTCCTATCCTCCTGCAGCTCCGACAGTCTGGAAGTCGTGAGGAGTGCGGAGGATGCAAGCCTTCTTAGTGGCTCCAGCTGGGAACAGGTGGTTGATGAGGCTAAAGGTCAGCAGGTCAACTGGTATTTATGGGGCGGCAGTGATGTGATCAATTCGTATGTTGATCAGACGGTTGGCCGCGTGCTGAAGGACGAATACGGAGTTACGCTGAAGCGGATTCCGGTCAATGATACGGCTGAAGCTGTTAATAAGGTTCTGAATGAGAAGCAGGCAGGAAGGCATGAGGAAGGCAGCGTCGATTTAATCTGGATTAACGGAGAAAATTTCAATACCCTGAAGCAGGCAGAAGCGCTGTTCGGTCCTTTTGCTGAGATTCTTCCTAACGCACAATACGTCGATTACAGTAATCCTGCCATTCAAAAGGATTTTGGAAACGATACAGAGGGCATGGAATCGGTATGGGGAAGCGCCCAGTTTCAGTTCGTGTATAACGCAAGCACCGTAGATCCGGATGAACTGCCGCGAAGCTATGAAGAGCTGAAGGTGTGGATTCAGAACAATCCGGGTCGGTTTACATACAATGCTCCCCCTGATTTTATCGGTACACGATTTGTGAAGCAGCTGTTCTACGAGCTAAGCGGAGGCTATGAGCAGTGGGAAAAGCCGCTGGATCAAGCAGAATTCAAAAAAGCGGTTGAGCCGGTCTGGAGCTACTTGAATGAGATCAAGCCGCATTTATGGCGGGGTGGTGAAACATATCCGAAGTCCATCGCGGAGCTGCAGACGCTGTTTAACAACAATGAGGTCGATTTTACGTTTGTGCAGGATCTAGGAGGCATTCAGGCCGAGATAAACAAAGGCAGAATGCCGGAGACGGCAAGGCCTTATGTATTCCGCACCGGGACGATTGGAGATTATCATTATGTTGCCATTCCTTATAACGCCAAGCATAAAGCAGCGGCGATGGTGACGGCCAATCTGCTGCTGGAGCCGGAAATGCAGTTTAAGAAGATGGGGACGCAGGAGGGCTGGGGAGACGGTCTGGGAATCCATCCTGCCAAGCTGGAAGGGGAGGCTGCAAGCCAGTACAAGCAGATTCAAAGCGACGCCGGTGAAACCGCGGTGCCTGCAGAGGTTCTGCTGAAGCATAAGCTGCCGGATCTGTCGCCGGCGTACAATCAGGCGTTGGAGGAAGGCTGGAGGAAGTATGTTTTATTCCAAAAGTAAAAAAGCTCGCCTCTGGCTCCTCGCGGGGATGCTCCTGCCCTCCGTATTGGTCATTCTGGTGCCTGTTGGTGCAGGACTGTGGATTACGGGCGAACAGAGCCTGGGCTATGTTCCGCTGATCGGCCAAACGGAGCTGTCTCTGGATGTATACCGGGAGCTGTTCGTGTCGCGAATCTTCTATAGCTCTCTCAGCTTCTCTCTCATGGTATCTCTGTTCTCTACGCTCATCTCCGCCGTCTTGGCGGTACTTATGGCACTTTGGCTGAGAAGATATGTGAACAAGAGCAAGTGGCTGCAATTCTTGATTCAGTTTAATCTGCCGCTGCCTCATGTGGTGGGAGCGATGGCGATCTGGATGCTGTTAGGTCAGAGCGGGTATTTGTCGAGACTGGCATATTGGGCAGGCATAATTCAAGAGCCGGCTGCATTTCCGGTGCTGGTACAGGATCAAGTGGGCGCCGGCATTATACTGGAGTACATATGGAAGGAAGTTCCTTTCATTGCGGTATCCATTATCAGTATATTAAAAGCCTGGGTATTGCCGTACGAGCGTCAGCTGCGGCTTCTTGGCGCATCCTCCTGGCAGCGCTTCAGGCTGGTGACATTTCCGTTCATGCTGCCGCCGTTATTGTCTTCATCAATCATTGTATTTGCTTATACCTTTGGTTCCTTTGAGGTGCCGTACATATTAGGGTCGGTCAGTCAGCCGGCTCTGCCGATTCTTGCCTATGAGGCCTATACCAATCCGGATTTGACCTATCGCCCGGAAGCGATGGCGATCAACATGGTCATTACGATGATTAGTGTGGTGTTAGTGTTTTTATACTTGAAATGGGGTGAACATCATACGGTACAGCAGTCTTAAGCAAAGGAGCGGCTATGCCGGGGTCTTTCTCCTGCTGCTGGCCGTGTTTATTCTTCCGTTCGTGCCGCTGCTGATCTGGTCCTTCTCGCTGCAATGGCGGTTTCCGGAGCTGCTGCCAGTCTTTAGTCTCCGTGCATGGTCCTATGTGTTCTCGTCTCATTCCCAGGTATGGACCTCCATTCTGAACAGTTTGGGGCTTGCAGCAGCGACAAGTGTGATCTCGCAGCTGGTTGCGTATCCGGCAGCAAGAGCTCTCGGCTTGTATATTCAATGGGGGAATCGCTGGATTCGCCTCGCACTGATTGCCCCCATTCTGATTCCCGGCATTGCCATTGCGGTCGGAGTACATGTGTTTTTTCTTCAGATCGGGCTGTCTGACCGCTGGCTGGGTGTGCTGCTTGCTCATCTTATTCCGGCAGCGCCATACTCGATCTATTTGCTATACGGCTTCTATGCCGGCTATGATTCCGGATATGAGAAGCAGCTGCGCCTGCTGGGTGCCACGCGCTGGCAGTCGTTTGTTCAGGCTGAGCTGCCCCTGTTGAAGCCGGTGCTCACGCTGAGTATTCTGTTCAGCTTTCTGAACTCCTGGAGTCAGTATTTATTTACGCTGTTCATCGGCGGGGGAAGCTTGATTACACTGCCGATGCTGCTCCTCAGCACACTTTCTAGCGGCGATTACAGTTTGATGGGAGCTTTAAGCATGGTATTTGTTATTCCTGCGTTGTTGGTTGTGATCTACAGTGCAAGAGAAACACAGGTGGATCAATTTGCTGAAAAGGGGGAAGCGGCATGACCGCCATTACAAAAGAGCCGTTCCTGCAGGTGTCCGGTATCGGCTGCAGCTACAGCTCATCGTTTACTCTGGCCGAACAATCCTTTACGCTGGAGAAAGGACAGCTGCTCGTGATCCTGGGACCTTCGGGAAGCGGAAAATCAACGCTGCTGCAGCTGCTGGCCGGTCTTCTTCATCCAGAGCGGGGCAGCATCATCATGGGCGGCCGGCGTATTCATCAGCTTCCACCGGAGAAGCGGGGGTTGTCCATGATCTTTCAGAAGCCTTACCTGCTGCCGTTCTTAAGCGTCGGACATAATGTTGAAATCGGATTAAAGCTGAAGGGCGTAAAGCCGAAGGAAAGAAAAGCCAAAGCGGAGCAGCTCTTGGCGGAGGTGGGACTTGCGGGCTTTTACTCGCGGTCCTTGTCTTCATTATCCGGTGGCCAAGAGCAGCGCGCAGCGCTGGCCCGGTCATTGATCATTGAGCCGGAGCTGCTGCTGCTCGATGAGCCATTCAGCCAGCTGGACCCGCTGCTTCGCAGGCAGATGGGCAGCTGGCTTGCAGATCTCAAGCGTACGCGTGAGGTTCCAATGATCATGGTGACGCATGACCGGGAAGAGGCCATGACGCTGGGCGACCGGTTTCTCCTGGTGAATCAGGGGAAGCGAGAGCAGTACGGGACCTTGGAGGATCTTTACTATCGTCCGGCAAGCCCGTGGGCAGCGGCATTTATGGGGATGGACAACAGGCTGAGAGGGATCAAGCTGGGAAGCCGGGTGCGTACCCTGTTTGGAGAGCTGCCGCTTCATCCCTCACTGGCTTCATTACGTGATGGACCGGTTCAGGCTGCATTAAGATCCGAATGGCTGATTCTGGATTCTTCATCTCCGGTGCAGGGAGAGGTGCGGCGTGTTTCTTTTCGAGGAGACCATACGCTGCTGGAGCTGGAGGCTCAAGACGAGCACCTGGTGATGAAGCTGCCCGGACTGGTGCAGCATGTTCCCGGTCAGCGATTAGGCATTCAATACAATCGGGATGAGCTGTGGTGCTTTCCCATGTAAGAAGGAGGGGAGAAAATGCTGGACTCTTATGCTAGAAATACCGTTCAGCCGATCATTCATTGGGGCGCCATCGTCCTTCACAAAGCCGGCCTGTCGGCGAATGCGGTCAGCTGGATCGCAATGACGCTCGGAGTCGGCAGTGCCGCCGTGTTCCTGGCTGGCTATCCGGCTGCCGCTGTTGTGATGTTATGGCTTTCCGGCTATCTGGATGCTGTGGATGGAACCATTGCACGCATGACCAAGCCCTCCAAATGGGGCAATGTGCTGGATATTGTGTTTGATCGTATCGTTGAAGGGGCGATGATGTCCGCCCTGGTTCTAGCGTATCCCGGTGCAAATGCACCGTTAATTTTGAGCCTGGCTGGAATTCTGGTCGTGGTGACAACCTTTTTGGTGACAGGAAATGTGATTGAGAATTCAGGCATAAAAGGGTTTCATTATAACCCCGGGATCTTGGAGCGGACGGAATCCTTTGCTTTTTTTACCGTGATGATGCTGTTTTCTTCGGTGGCGTTTGCCGCGGCCTGGATCTTTTTTAGCCTGTTAGTGCTTACTGCGATCAAGCATCTGTGGGATGTGTACACCTGGTTGAAGCGCCATGGGGCTTAAAAAGCTAGCACGGCGGCATTCTATTTCACATGTAAGGGAGAGGGAAATATGCGTATTGATTTGACAGGAAAAATGGCTCTGGTCACTGGGGGTACGGGCCAGCTCGGTCGGGTAATGATTTCTACACTCGCGGAGTGCGGAGCTGATATCGTCATTCATTACCGGAGTAATGCGGAGAAAGCGAATCAGCTGCTTCAGGAGGTTCTGCAGACCGGAAGAAAAGCAATGATCGTTCAAGGAGATATTACGAGTCAGGAATCCGTGATGCAGATGAAGGAGCAGATTCAAGCCAGTCTGGGCAGGCTTCCAGATATTACGGTTGCCAATGCTGTCGAGCAGTACGCCTGGACCTCGGTTCTAGAGCAGGATCCCCGTGATTATCAGAGTCAGTTCGACAGCTGTGTGATGCAGAGCGTTTATCTTGCCAAAGCCTTTATTCCTTCCATGGCCGAGAGAGGTTACGGAAGGTTTATCGGGATCAATACGGAATGCTCCATGCAGAATTTCCCGAACCAATCAGCGTACACCGCTGGAAAAAGAGGGATGGACGGCGTCTATCGCGTACTGGCGAAGGAGGTCGGGGAGCAGGGGATTACGGTCAATCAGGTCGCCCCGGGATGGACGGTCAGTGACCGGGATCGGGATCAAGGCACAGAGCATAACGCCTCTTATGAGCAGCAGGTTCCCCTGCGGCGCCGGGGTACGGATCAGGAAATTGCCAATATGGTGGCTTTTCTTGCATCAGATCTGGCTTCTTTTACGACAGGCGCGTACATTCCCGTCTGCGGCGGTAACGTCATGCCGGCCATTTAGTCATTCCAAGGAGGCGTCCTGAACCTTTTTTCATCTCGGCTTAAATGTGATAGAATAGTCATATTCGCACTTGAACATGAACTAACTTACTTGAGCCGGAGGGTACCATGGAGCTTATTAATTTATCAGAAGTACAGCAGATGCTGAACAAGCTGCAGGATCAGGAACTTTACGTCCATCTGGAGCTGACTACAGGTGCATATGCTGCGCATGTGGACAGCTCCCGACATCCTGCGGCTAATTTTATAACCAATGCCAAGGTGTGCTATTCCAGTGGAAAAATTTCTGGAGCAGGACCCTACCGGGTTGGCTTGAAGACCGAAGAGGGCTGGGTTTACGCGGAAGGACTCACGCACTTTGAGGAGAGCGATAAAGAACGCCTGATTTTGGCAGGCCATGATACGCAGGGCAAACTGGTAGTTGCATTGCAGCTCAGCCAGGAGCCTTTTTAAGGAACAGGAGATGAACGACATGATGACAAAAAGGGTCCTGGTTGTATTTCCGCACCCGGACGATGAAGCCTTCGGCACTTCCGGGACATTGGCGAAGCTAATTCACGAGGGCTGGCAGGTCACCTATGCCTGTCTTACGCTTGGCGAAATGGGCCGGAACATGGGGGTGCCTCCCTTTGCCAATCGGATTACGCTTCCGGCCATTCGTAAGCTGGAGCTGGAGGATTCCTGTAAGGCGATCGGAATACAGGATGTAAGAATGCTGGGCTTCCATGATAAGATGGTGGAATTTGAAGAGCCGGAAGTGATCGACGGTGAAATGAAGAAGCTTTTGGATGAGGTAAAGCCATCGCTGGTGATTACCTTCTATCCCGGATACAGCGTTCATCCGGATCATGATGCTACAGGGGCTTCTGTTATCCGGACGATTCAGAGACTGCCGAAGGATGAGCGCCCCGAGGTGCATTGCCTTGCATTCTCCAACGGCTGTCGGGATTACATTGGAGAGCCTGATGTATATCAGGATGTTGAGGAATATATAGATCAGAAGATCCAATCGATTACAGCACATCGTTCGCAGTTTCAAGCCCCGGAGCTCGTGGGCGACAAGAAGCTGTCCCGAGAAGATATGGTTCTGCGATTTGGTGTGGAAAGCTTTTGGACCTACCCTTTTGAAGGGTAATCTAACAGATTTAAATTCATAGAGAAAGCGGGAGCGGTATGGGTCGCAAATGGAATAATATTAAGGAAAAGAAAGCCTCTAAGGATGCAAATACGAGCCGGATTTATGCGAAATTCGGCGTAGAAATTTATGTGGCTGCAAAGAAGGGTGAGCCGGACCCAGAGTCGAACCGAGCGCTGAAGGTCGTTCTGGAGCGGGCCAAAACCTATAACGTGCCTAAAGCCATTATTGATCGGGCATTGGATAAAGCAAAGGGCAGCGGCGAAGAAACGTACACAGAGCTTCGTTATGAGGGCTTCGGTCCCAACGGCGCTATGGTCATTGTCGATACGCTGACGAATAACGTGAACCGGACGGCATCAGATGTCCGCTCTGCATTTAACAAGAATGGCGGCAATATGGGCGTCAGCGGATCGGTAGCTTATATGTTCGACTCCACGGCCGTGTTTGGTATGACCGGTAAATCGCTGGACGAGGTGTTCGAGCTTATGATGGAGGCCGACATCGAAGTGCGTGACATCGTGGAAGAGGATGATGTCGTCATTATTTACGCAGAGCCGGATCAGTATCACGAGGTCCAGGAGGCGCTGAAGCAAGCCGGCGTTACTGAATTTACGGTTGCTGAATTGAGCATGCTGCCTCAAACCTATGTCAGCCTGCCCGAGGATTCCATTCCACAATTCGAGAAGCTGATCGATGCGCTTGAGGATCTGGAGGATGTGCAGCAGGTATACCACAACGTGGAGTATGACGAGGAGTAAGCATGAACTCACTTTTTGAGTAGAACAATTATACAAAGAATAGGAGTCAGTTGTCTTAATAGTTGCGGGATGACTCTAAAATACGTATGATAGAACTATAATTCAGCACGGAGATGTAACTGGCGTAGCATGGGAAACCATGGGGGAGCATCATCGTGGATATCGCCGTACGCCTGGGCAGAGGTAAGGAGTGTCTTTCTCCTTGCCTCTTTTTTGTAATTTCGGTTCTGCCGGATCATTTCGACAAAGCGAGGAGATTACCATGTTAAAGACCCGCAAAATGATGCTGCTTGGCTCTGGGGAGCTGGGCAAAGAGGTTATTCTGGAGGCACAGCGTTTAGGTGTTGAGACGGTGGCGGTAGACCGGTATGGCCATGCACCTGCCATGCAGGTGGCTCATCGGCACTATGTGATTGATATGATGGATGCGTCCCGGCTGCGTCAGATCATTGAGGAAGAGAAGCCGGATTTGATCGTTCCGGAGATTGAGGCCCTGGCCACCCACGAGCTGGAAAAGTTGGAGGCGGAAGGACACCGCGTGATTCCGACGGCGCGTGCAGCAAGGCTGACCATGGACCGTGAAGGCATTCGGCGTCTGGCTGCCGAGAAGCTGGGTCTGCCTACGGCAGGGTATCAGTTTGCCGACACATACGAAGAATTTGATGCTGCGGTCAAGTCAACCGGCTATCCTTGCGTGATCAAGCCGCTCATGAGCTCTTCAGGTAAAGGACAAAGTGTATGCCGCCGTGAAGAAGACATTCAGTCCTGCTGGAATATGGCGATGGAAGGCGGCCGTGTGCAGAACGGAAGAGTCATTATTGAGGAATTTATCCCGTTTGAATCTGAGATTACACTGTTAACCGTTCGCTCGGTCAGTGGAACCGTCTTCTGTCCACCAATCGGACATATTCAGGAAAGCGGCGATTATATTGAATCCTGGCAGCCTCATGCCATGAGTGAAGACCAGCTTGCCGAGGCCAAAAGAATTGCTCAGGCTATCACTGATGAGCTTGGCGGTTACGGCTTATTTGGGGTCGAGCTGTTTCTAGCCAAGGACCGGGTTTACTTCAGTGAAGTTTCCCCAAGGCCTCATGATACTGGACTTGTGACCCTGGTTACCCAGAATCTATCGGAGTTTGCACTTCATGTCCGGGCGATTCTGGGCTACCCGATCCCTGAGATTGAGCTGATTACGCCTGGCGCCAGTCGGCCGCTGAAGGCTGCGGTCGAGCTGGAGCACTATGAAGTGACTGGCGTCGAGAAGGCCCTTGCTGTGCCTCGTACCCAGGTTCGGATCTTCGGCAAGCCGGTGACCAAGATCGGTCGCCGGATGGCTGTCGCATTGTCTGCGGCGGACAGCGTAGAGCAGGCCAGAACTCACGCCAAGCAAGCCTTGGATGCTATGCAAATTGTACCTTCTGAATGATAAAGCCAAACAAGCGTGCGATCTCATCATGAGGCAGCACGCTTGTTTTGTTGATAAACCCCTTCATGTATTTCATACCTTCATCAAGTGATTTAATTCACAATACTGAGAATCTATGGTATATTGTTTCCATTCCTATAAATTGCGGCTTGCACAAGGATGAAGTACAAAAGGGAGTGGGGTTATGAGGTACACATTGAATGCTTTTGGTAAAGTGCTTGCGGCTTTTTTGACACCGGCCATGGTCTCGTTCTTCTTTACGCTTCAAAGATCCTTTGAGATCCAGCCAAGTCATGAGGTCAGCTCATCCACCGGTTATATATTTGCAGCCGGTTACGTCTTCTTTCTTCCGTTCACTCTATTATTCCTTCTGCCATTATCGCTTCTAGCAGATATGACCATTGCGAGAATTCTTCATACCTTACGTCAAAAACAAAGGCATTTCATCACAATTATTGTATCCCTATTTGTGTACGGCGCGTTAGGTATGCTTGGTGGATGGTTGGGAGGATTAATGATTCAGCATTGGTTTCAAATGTCGATGACGATCCTGCTTGCGAGTCTTTTCTGGGTGCTTCAGACTGTCATAAGTATGGCTCTAATCTTCTTTGTTCGCAGAAAATAAAGATCTGTGGCGAGGTTTTAACCATTTAGACAAGAACTTTTTACCAAAGTGTGCGTTTAATACTAGGGAGCTGGAAAAATAAAACGAGAAACTTAAGGGAGCACAGGTATGAATTTGAAAAAGTTAACGATATTCGCTTTGCTGGTCGTCGTACAGGCTGCTGCAGTTCTTCCTGCAGGAGCTGAGTCTGTAAGTACGGGACCCGTACCCGGCACAGTGACCGGCGAAGTCTATGAAGCACCGCAGAGTGAGAAGGACGGACAGCTAGAAGTTATTCAAGGAGAAGTGGAAGAAGTAGAAGCGGACAAGGACGTTGTACCAGGGCAAGGTACAGAAGATGCAGAAGAAGCAGAAGAAGGAGCTGGAAACAGCCCGGAATCGGAGCCTGCGCCATCGCCGGTGTCCATGAACGAACTCATTTTTTATTATAATAGTACAAAGCTTGAGCTAGGCGGACAGGTGTATCAAGCGCCGCAGCCATTGCTGGTCAATAAAGGTATTTCTTATGTTCCGATCCGGACGCTGGTTGACCGTGTTGGTTTCAAGCTCCGCTATGAAGCCAAGACGAAGGAAACCGTGATTCTGAAGGGGGATACCGAGCTGCGCTTCAAGACAGACAGCGCCAGCTACACGGTGAATGGTGTCGTAAAGTCAATGAAAGGGGCATCGTATCAGACCAAAGGAACCTTCATGGTTCCGCTGACGTCCATAACACAAGCGCTCATTCTGAAGTACCAAGTGGATAACATCGGCAAGCGCATCATTATGAATCTGGAGCAGAAGCCTGTAGCAGCATTTACAATAGGACCGAAGGAGATTTATGCGGGTGAGACGCTAGTAACCTACAACACGCAAGCCACGTCTCCTACAGGGCTTCCGATCGTGAATGAGCGCTGGGAGGGGCGGCAGGACGTGTTTAGCCAGCCTGGAGATTACGTGGTAACGTATTATGTTCAGGATGCCAGTGGAGCCTGGAGTGAACCAGCCACTCAGACAGTAAAGGTTCTGAAGCCGAATCAGCCTCCAGTGGCCGCATTTACAACCGATAAAGCAGAATATAAAATGGGCGAGTGGATTACATACACTGACCAGAGCTACGATGATGAAGGCATCAAGTCTGTGCAATGGGACAATAATGCATATGCTTTTTTCACACCGGGCCCCAAGACGATTAATTTGACCGTGACTGACCAGCAAGGGGTAAGCACAACGGCGACCCGAATCATCAACATTACAGGTGAAACGCTGTATGCAGAGGATGATTTCAATAAGCTGTTTATTCCGGCCGGAGAGAAGTTTACGTTTAATGGATCTGAAGTGACAGGCCGTGACCGAATTCTCTATAAGTATTTGGACGAGCCAAGCACCTTGATCCGCAGCAACAGCCCCGAAACCGTGAATGAGCTCGGCAATGTCTATCGCGAGACGGCCTCCGGGGACATGCGTTTCATGATTCATCATGTAAACAACGTAAATAAAAATGTCAAAATGTATGTGGTTGCTACGAACAATAATGCATCTCCAGCTGTGATAAACACAGAAAATCTGGGCTTTGCCGGACCGACCTATATTGCCACGGCAGCCGGAAAGAAATCTGTATTGTACTATTTTGAATCGATGCAGAATGGCTCCAAGCAGTCTGCGATCACGCTGGCGCCAGGGGAAAGCCGACTGGTCATGACCGAGCTGAGCCAGACGCGGATGAAGCAGGGTGATGTTATTTCGCTTTTTGCAGATCTTTACAGTGACCTTCCGATTCAGTTTGACGTCATCATGATTGATGAGAAGGCTGAACCGCTGAAGGTGTGGAAGGAGCTTCCACTGCTTGACAAAGACGGCGTGCATAATCGCGGAACGTACCCGAACTCGACCCGAATCATTCAACATTTCGAAGAAGTGGGCGCTAAGCCAGAGCGTTTGCTGCTGGGAGATGATGGAGACGATCCGAATTTAATGGGCACCGATCCTATGTACAACAGTCCTACCTCCAACGCAGGCAATTTTGGAGTTCTTTACAAGATTCGTCTGGAACGAGTGGCACCTAATACGTTGATCTCATTCAATCCCCGCGGCGGAAAGTATTCGGGATATGCTATGGTAAATGGGTTAATCACCGCCATTTATTCGAATGGACAAGTCAGCGCTCCAAATGAGCAGGCTGTTCTGTACCGTACTGGCGACTACGAGCAAAGTGTTGAAATCATGTTAACTGCTGCTCCGGGAAGCAACCTTCCCGTCAACCTGCTCTTTACCCCCGTGCCTGCCAAGAAATAAGGCTGAGAAGAACTCATATTCGTTATCCATCAAGCTGGTCTGAGGCATAAGCCTTTCGATCAGCTTTTTTCATGTGAAGGGCTCTATTATCTTCTCTATTTATACAAATGCAACATGTGAAAAATTCATAACAATAAAACATTAAATATTCGTCACAACGGAGGCTCGAACCCCGCCAAGGAGGCACATAACCACCGCCAAATATCAGGAGTACAACCCAAACACCGTTCTCCTCAGAGCCGGCACGAGATCCCAAGGCTCTGCAAAAGAACGGTGGATAGAAGGTGCGTGGAGATCAGCATCACTGCTCCAAATACCGGTATAGTGTTGATTTACTGATGCCGGTCTCATCTTTGATCTGGGCAAGCGAGTATGTTTTGCTCTGATACATTTCAATCGCGCGCTGTACATTCTGATCCGGCTTACGCGGCCGACCGGGGGCATTGCCTTTTTCCTTTGCCTGCAGCAATCCTTGCCGCGTATTCTCGCTCATGGCATCGCTTTGAAATTGCACCAAATGCTTGGCAATGGTCTGGAACGGGTACGCTAGGGCAGGATCTGTCTCAATTCCTTCTTGGAGGGATAATAAGACCGCCTGCTTCTGCTCCAGCATCTCTAATAGCTCTACCAGGTGCCGGGTTGAATCGGCCCAGACGAACAGCTTTGTTACGATGACGGTGTCGCCCGGCTGCAGCTGCTCCATCATCCGCTCCAGCTCGGTGCGTCTCTTGGGTGCGGCATGCTCCTCCTGATAGATATGCTGACAGGCATGGTCCGTTAACTGCTTTGTCTGGCATTCACACTCGGGGTCTTCATAAAAAGGTCGCATATATCCAATAATCATAACCAGGCTCCTTACTGCAAAACACGGTATATCCTTCATGAAAAATAAAAGCCCCAAAAAGGTTCCATTTCGGGACTAGCGGTGATAAACTGTTGGTTGTGAACAGGCTGAATACGATGTAATCATATCCTATATCAATCGTAAAAGCCAATATATTGGATGAGGTGGAATACAAGTGTCCGAAAGATTAAGAAATGAATGGTTCGGCAATGTGAGGGGAGATCTGCTCTCCGGCATCGTAGTTGCGCTCGCGCTCATCCCGGAAGCCATTGCTTTTTCCTTAATTGCGAATGTGGATCCGATGGTGGGGCTGTATGCTTCGTTTATCATCGCTGTCATCATATCCTTTGCAGGCGGCCGTCCGGGAATGATATCCGCAGCTACGGGTGCGATGGCATTAGTGATCGCTTCACTCGTCAAAGACCATGGCCTGAACTATTTGCTGGCCGCTACAATCCTAACAGGGATTATTCAGTTTCTTCTTGGCTACTTCAAGGTAGCCAGGCTGATGAAATTCATCCCGCGAGCAGTCATGATTGGCTTCGTCAACGCCCTGGCGATTCTGATATTCATGGCTCAGGTGCCGTATTTCTGGAATATCTCGATGATGACGTATTTATTTGTCGGCTTGACGCTGCTGATTGTGTACGTGCTGCCACGTTTCTTCAAAGCGATCCCGGCACCACTTATCGCAATCGTCCTGCTCTCGGTGATCGCGGTGATGTCTGGTGCTAACCTGGGAACCGTCGGCGATTTGGGACATATCGACCGGTCGCTTCCTGCCTTTTTGTTTCCGGATGTTCCGTTAAATCTGGAGACGCTGCAGATTATTTTCCCTTATGCGATTGCCTTGTCGATCGTGGGGCTGCTGGAGTCTTTGCTGACCGCTCAAATCGTAGATGATATGACGGATACAGGCAGCAATAAGAACCGGGAAGCCCGGGGACAGGGAATTGCAAACTTTGTAACAGGCTTCTTTGGCGGCATGGCCGGCTGTGCAATGATTGGCCAATCGGTCATTAATGTGAAGTCTGGCGGACGAGGAAGGCTGTCTACTTTTGTGGCAGGTGCATTCCTGATGTTCCTGATCCTTGTGCTCGGCAATTATGTGGTTCAGATCCCGATGCCGGTTCTTGCCGGAATCATGATCATGGTATCCATCGGCACCTTTGACTGGTCTTCCTTTAAATATGTTGTGAAGGCCCCGCGCGGCGATGCCGCAGTCATGCTGGTCACTGTTATTATTGTCGTTGCCACCCATGACCTGTCCAAAGGCGTTATTGCCGGGGTCATTCTGAGTGCCGTTCTGTTCGTTTCCAAAATCTCGCGCATCAAGGTTACAGAATCGAAGCAGCAACACAGTACGATTTTTCAGGTGGAGGGTCAGCTGTTCTTTGCATCCGTTGACAGCTTTGTTCATAAGTTTGACTTGACTGCACAGAATCAGAATGTCGTCATTGATTTCTCCAACGCCCATGTATGGGATGACTCCGCAGTGGGAGCCATTGACCGGGTAGTCATCAAGTATAAAGAGAACGACAATAAAGTGACTGTCAAAGGCCTCAATTCAGCAAGCCAAAAAATCGTAGATAAGCTGGCGGTATACAAAGATCCTCAAGCAGCAAACCGGAGTGCACATTAATGGACCAAGGAGTGATATTCCATGTATGAACGTATTGTACTAGCTGCTGACGGATCACAGAATTCGTTACGAGCGGCGAAGGAAGCCGGCAAGCTGGCTAAAGCTTCGGCTAACGCTATCGTAGAGGTTATACTGGTCGCTGACTTCGACAAGGCAAAAAGCGAAATACTTCATGCCCAGAGCCATGTAGAGGTAGAGCAGCTTCGCCGGAAAAAGCTTGCAAGCGTGGAGGAGTGGCTCCAGCAGGAAGGCATCACGTATAAGGTGAAGGTGCTCCACGGTGAGCCGGGGCCTGCCATTGTAGATTATGTCAACAAAGAAAAAGTCAGCCTGGTCGTGATCGGCAGCCGTGGCCTCAATGCTCTTCAGGAGATGGTCCTTGGCAGCGTCAGCCATAAGGTAGTCAAGCGGGCTCAATGTCCGGTACTGATTGTGAAATAAGGACAGATAAGCATGTAAAGACCTTTTTCCTGGATGAGAGGAAAAGGGTCTTTTTGTGCAGCGCTTTACCATGTTACTTTAATAAAATGTCCGCTTGTAACATGAATCACAAAGGATTAGAATGTGAATAGAAGTGCATTGTAGAATATTGTAGAAAAAGAGAGGAGAGTATTACCATTCGCTGGCTACATACGTTAAGTGCAAAATTTATTCTCGTGATGGCCGTGGTACTGTTATTAGTTATGTTTCTCTTTGTCATGAGGCAATGGGATCAAATGGAGAAGGATGTGGAGCAGCAGCTGCTGGATAAGGGAAGTGCGCTTGCCAAATCTCTCGCGCAGACGCTTCAGTCCTTAACGGAGGATGATCTTTCAAACGGAGTTACGCTGAGCAACGGCCAGGTTTACACCGGACAGGAGTTGAGAACTCGGCTCTTTAACGATCAGCTGTCTGTACTCCCTGAAAGTGAAGAAGCTGCCCGCAAAAGAATGGAAAATGAGCCGGAAGCCATGAACAAGCTTCAGCGGCTGCATGACGGCAGTGAGATTCCGCTGTGGCAATATGAGCTAAAGTATAGTAGTGAATACGATGCTTACACCGATGACAAATGGCAGTCTGTTATTGACAGCTTCCTTGTAGACAGCTCGGTTGTGTTTGCAATTCCGGCTGCGTATTCGGATAATCCGGGGGCTGCTGGCTTTATACCGACTCATAACACGATATATTCTCCAACCGGTGAGCTTTCATTGGATTCCTGGGGTGATACCGATTTATTTAGCCAAAAATATCGCGCTAATCGGGTATTTAACGACAAGACCGGCTATGCAGCGGCGGCAAACACAGATACATCCCAGGTGCTGCTGCAGAAATATCCCCGGGTCATTGACGGCAGAGTGGTGGAAACCTGGGATATCTCTTATCCGCTCTACATTGATGGCGAGCACTGGGGTGGGGTCCGGGTAGCACTTTCAAAGGATGCCTCTGACCTTATGGCTGCCAAGCAGAAGCAAAACGTGCTCCTGCAATTCAGTGTGCTGTTCGTCATGGTTTTGGTGCTCATCTACATATTAAACCGTTATATTATCGGGAAAAAGCTGCAGCAGCTGCTGTTCGCTGCCCAAAATTTAAATTCCGGCCAGGCGGATCTGACGTATCGAATTCCCGTGAAGGGACAGGACGAGCTTGCCGGGCTGGCTAATGAAATTAATCGCTTTATTCATCATCTGGAGCAGCTGATGACACGGGTCAAGCAAAGCACACAGCAGCTGAATGCCAGCTCGCTGCAGCTGCACCAGTCCGCTCAAGAAACGAGTGAGGTTACGGAGTCACTATCGGAATCTCTTAATGACACTGTGAAGGGCACTCAGAATCAATCTCAGGCGCTGCGTGAAAGTGCCCGGGCGATGGAGGAGCTTGCTGAATCCGTGACAAAAGTGGCTGAAGCTGCAGGAACGGTAAACCAGGCGGCGCTGTTTATGAATCAAGGGGCCAAGCAAGGGGGACGTTCTCTGAAAGCCGCAGTAGGGCAGATGAACGAAGTCAATCAGGCGGCACAGCTTGCGCAGGAAGCGATCTTGAAGCTCAATGAGCACTCCGCGCATATTGGTGAAATGGCCTTGATCGTGCAGGGTGTAGCTTCTCAGACCCAGATGCTTGCGCTGAATGCCAGTATTGAGGCCGCGAGAGCGGGAGAGCACGGACGCGGCTTTGCTGTCGTCGCTTCGGAAATCCGCAAGCTGTCGGAGCAGTCGAGAACCTCCGCGGAGCAGATTACCGCGCTGATTACCGACATTCAGGATTCGGTAGAGCAAACGGCTTCATCGATCCAAAGCAATTCTCATGAAATTGAAGTCGGCGTGAATATGATGCAGAAGACCAGCCTGATTTTTGAAGAGCTGATAGAATCGGCTGGTGCATTATCCTCTCAAATCTCCGAAATCTCTCAAGCTGCAGAGCAAATGTCGGCAGGAACCGAGGAGATCAGTGCCGCACTGGAAGAGGTTTCGCAGATCGCTTTGAAATCTTCTGAAAGCGGCAAGGATATGAAGCAGGAAGCCGCCAAGCAGTCGGCTGCCGTCGAGCAGACCATGCAGCAGGCCGATCACGTGAAGCGAATTGCAGAAGAGCTGGATGACAGCTCCTCTCAATTTGTATTAGATCGTAATGCATAGTCTAAAATGAATAGTTAAACAGGCCCTGTCGCTTATAACAGGGCCTGTTTACATTCCACCTACATAAAGTCAAAAAAGTAGCGTGTGAAATGCAGAAAGACGGGAGAGGTATAAGCCAGGCTATCGACGCGGCTCAGGTAGCTTTTCTTCAACGCTTCAAAGCGTTCATCATCGCCAATGAGCAAATCACGCTTTAATACAGAGACGGTTAGGCTGCCAAAAAATCCGCCAAGGCTGATCAGCATCCCGGATATGACACCGAACTTTAGATCAAAGGGCGTCAGGTATGGCGTCAGGAATACAGCCGCGGCGGCTGTAGCCAGAAAGCCACAGACAAAGCCCTCCCAGGTCAGCAGCGGATTGGCAGTCGGTACAATCCGGCGTTTGCCCAGATAAATGGAGGAGATCTCGTGAACCACATCATTGAGCTGCGTCAGGATGACCAGAAACAGAACCAGGCCGGCCCCGTATTGCGGGGTGGCTACCTGGAAATAAGCCAGATGGCTCAGGCCGAACACCATCAGCATCAGCCCCCATTGGGTCAAGCTGACACTGCGCAGGAAACCGAGCGTACCCTTGTTGATCAAACGGGGAAGAGGCAGAAACAGAAACACATAGACCGGGATAAACACAATAAACATGCCATACCAGCCTATATAGATCCAATAAAATTGAACCGGGATCGATAGATACGCCCACAGAAAAATCCGCCGATCATGCTTTCGAGTGCGGATCATGGAAAAATATTCTTTTAAAGCGAAGAACGACAAGGCCATCAGAGAAAGCAGGGAAACCACCGGATTTAATAGCGCGGCCAGACAGAAGACAAAGAACATGCCCCACCAGGTATTAATACGATGACCGATACGAGAGTAATCACGGTCCGGCTGGAGCCGACCCAGAATAAGAAACAGAATATGTACGAGCAAAAGGCCTGCCAGGATTACAATTAAAGTAGAAGCGCTGCTGTTCAACACCATCACCAACTTGTCTATGAAATGATTTCAAGAGTAGAATCCTATGTTATTATGAACCGTGAATTATCAGAAATGTACAGCTTTGGACGTAAGCACCCGCGAAATCCGCTGCACGGCGGGTTCGTCAAGGAGGACGTTGCGACAGGCACCTTCAGTAAATTCCCGGATACTACCTGTGTCATTTATGAGCTGAAGGTCAGTGAGCGGGAAATTGAGAAAATGAAGCGTGTCCTGCACATCTTCATCCGCAGCCAGAAGAAGTTTCTCTACAATATATTAGGTGTCATCGGCATTGCTCTTCAGGAACCGGTTGAATTCAGCAACTCTTACTTCTGCTCTCAGTTTGTAGCCGAAATCTTGCAGCGCTCGGGCATCAAGCTGTGGGACAAGCTGCCAGCTTTGGTGACACCGGACGATTTTCGAAAATGCAGCCAACTGATGCTCATTTACGAGGGCAAGCTCTGCCATTATGAACCTAGAGAATAGGTGCTGAACAAGGTGTATAAAGGCGGCGTCGCCAAAAAAGCAGGGATTCAGAACAAGGGCGGCAAGACGAAATACAAGCCGTTTGTATCTGCAGCATTATATGAAGCGAATTACAAGAAGGACCGTGACAAAGACGGGATTGCTTGCGAGAAATAATAGGGCCTAGCGTAAACTGCACCGGGGAGCCTTTAGGCTGACACGGTGCAGTTTTTTTCATGTTTGACAGAGACAGGGGAAAGCGTAGACAATGTTGTCAGACAGCAGCATGGAAAGGAGCACGATCTCTATGGAAATGAGAAACCTGAGTATGGATGAGTTTGAGGACAGCATCTCTTTGTCGGAGTATGCTTTTCAGTACACATTAACCAAAGAGCAGAAGGATAAGAAACGAGAGCTTTTCCGGCCAGAACAGTTCTGGGGATGCTTTGAGGAGGGGAAGCTGCAGGCGAAGCTGTCCATCTTGCCCTTTCAGATTTATTTGCACAACCAGAAGTTCAGCATGGGCGGCATTGCCGGTGTAGCTACCTGGCCGGAGAATCGGCGCAAAGGACATGTCGCTAAGCTGCTCAAGCATGCCCTTCAGCATATGAGAGCAGAAGGACAGGTCATTTCGTTTCTTCACCCGTTCTCCATTCCTTTTTACCGCAAATTTGGCTGGGAGGTATTTACGGATACCTTAACCTACAAGCTTCAGATGCATCAGCTTCCCCCCAAGTCCTCCGTTCCGGGACGGATTGTCCGCGGAGCTGCAGATATAAATCTGCTAAGCTCTCTCTATGAGGCTTTTGCTGAACGCTTCAACGGTACACTGGTGCGCACAACCGAGTGGTGGAAGCATTCCGTGCTTAAAGACCAAGTCCATACCGCCGTTTACTATACAGAGGACGGTGAGCCGCAGGGATATATTCTGTACGAGCTGAAGGATAAGGAGCTGGTATGCAGCGAGTTCGTGTTCTTACATGAACAGGCCCGAAGCGCTCTATGGACGTATATCTCCAACCATGACGCTCGGATTGAAGAAGTGACTCTGACTATGGTGCCGGGGGATGATCGGCTGCCGTTCATGCTGCCTGATCCACGAATTCGTCAGGAGCGTTTTCCATATTTCATGGCGAGGATTGTGGATGTAGAGGCTTTTCTGAGTTCATATCCACTGCATCATATTACCGACGAAGGGTGGACACTTCACATCTCTGATGAGGCAGCGCCCTGGAACGATGGAGTGTGGATCATTCAAAGCAATGCTGACACCGGAATCATCGTTCAGAAGGTCGAAGAAGCCGTCAAGGGTTCAAGTCCTGACCAGCTTCATCTGGACATTGGAGCACTAACCGCTCTGCTGCTGGGCTATGTAAAGCCTGCGGAGCTGGTTCAGGCCGGCAGACTGCAGGGCGATGAGACGGCCTTGCAGCGGCTGGAGGCTTCCATTCCGGTCCGCCCGCCGATGCTGATGGACTTTTTCTAAAGAATGATACTTAGAACGCTGCAGAAAGGAAGTCAACGTCATGTGGATCTATATCGTCATCATTTCATTAATCGTCATCGGCCTGATCGCCACGCTGTGGGTCGGAATGTCGCAGGAGAACAGCAAATCCAATCCGAAGTATGAGAAAAAGACGAAAGCGAACATCATCATGCTGAGTGTAATTTATGGGCTCTCCATTGTTGCCTTTGTCGCGATCTGGATGATTTTTGATTAAGCGTATGACTGATAAAAACCGCGCCCTGCGCGGTTTTTGTGCTAGATCAGGTCGCTTCAACCTTGAAGCGCTTTCCTGTGCACATTCCAAACCATAACGTGAAACTGGATGGTTGGGTTTACTTTGTGATATACTTGTTTTTAAATTTAAGGGAGGGAGGTCGTGTCATTGGGAAGGCGATTCTGTTTGCATGTAAGCTGGCTCATATAAATCTAAGCGGTATGGCTCATTGCAGGGAGCTTTGGAAGTCTCAGCAGTACGATCTCCCGAAGCGGACGTAAGCAGTGTTATAAGTAACAATCAACTCATTAAGAACTATACCGGAGGTGAATCCCTCTTTACGAGGGGATGGATTGGACATCCTTACGATTATCAACTTAATCATTCTTGCACTTTTGCTTCTGTTAACGGCGTTTTTTGTGGCGTCTGAATTTGCGGTTGTCAAGATTCGTGCGTCCAGGCTGGATCAGCTCATTGAAGAAGGAAACAAGAAGGCCGTTCTTGCCAAAAAAGTGACAAGTGATCTGGACTATTACTTGTCAGCGTGTCAGCTAGGCATCACCGTAACCGCGCTGGGACTCGGCGCACTCGGTAAACCGGCGGTAGAGCGAATTATGCTTCCTGTATTTGAAGCGCTGAATATGAGCGAAGCCAATTCTTCTGTAGCGTCTTATGCCATTGCTTTTATACTCGTTACGTTCCTGCATGTGGTGGTCGGTGAAATGGCGCCAAAGACGCTCGCGATTCAATTTTCTGAGAAGCTGTCTTTGATGCTGTCCCCGCCGCTCTACTGGTTTGGTAAGATCATGAATCCGTTTATCTGGGCACTCAATGGCGCGTCCCGAGTTATACTTCGCGGGTTCGGCGTCAAGCCGGCCGGTCATGAGCAGGTGTATTCCGAGGAAGAGGTCAAAATCATTATGACCCAGAGCTATCAGGCCGGCGAAATTGAGGAAACAAAGCTGGCTTATATGGAAAATGTATTTTCTTTTGATGAGCGGGTGACCAAGGACATCATGATTCCGCGTACGGAAATGATCTCTCTCGATAAATCCATGTCGCAGCAAGAAATTATCGAGATTTTGGATGAATTCAAATACTCGCGCTATCCGATCTCCGAAGAAGGAGATAAGGACCGGATCATCGGGATGGTCAATGTTAAGAAAATGCTGCCATTTATTGTTTCGGGCAAAAATCCGAAGCTGTCTGATTTCATCCGCGACCTGCCAATGGTATTCGAATCCACCCGAATTCAGGATGCGATGCTGAAAATGCAGCAGGAGAAGGTGCACATGGCCCTCGTTATCGACGAATACGGCGGAACGGCAGGCATCCTGACGATGGAGGACATTCTGGAGGAAATCGTCGGGGAGATCCGGGATGAATTCGACGAGGATGAAATTGAGGATATCGTGCAGTCTGGCGAGAACCAGTATTTGATTCAGGGCAGAGTGCTGCTGGACGATCTGGAGAAGCAGTTCGGGTTGGTATTTGAAGAGGATGAAATTATGGATACCCTTGGCGGCTGGATTCAGTACCGTAAAGGGGAAACGGTAGAGCCTGGTGATGTCATTGAACAGCATAATATCATCTGGACCGTCATGGAGACCGAAAATTATCAAATCAAGCAAGTGATGATGAAGCTGCCGGAGCCGGGGACAGAGTAAACGCTGACTGGGCCGGTGGCCAGAATTATATTCTAACTTGTATTTTAACGGAGGTGAACCCTCTCCACTAGAGGGAAATGATTGGACGGGACAATAGCCTTAAACTTATTTTTGGTGGCCGTATTTATTGGTCTTACAGCGTTCTTTGTAGGGGCTGAATTCGCGATCCTGAAGGTTCGCATGACTCGAATTGATCAATTGATTGCCGAAGGCAACAAGAAGGCGCTCACAGCAAAAAAGGTGACGCAGGATCTGGATTACTACCTGTCAGCTTGTCAGCTGGGGATTACGATTACCGCTCTCGTGCTCGGTGCCTTGGGTGAGCCAACCGTTGAGAGAATGCTGCACCCGTTGTTCGAACGCTTTGAGGTACCGGAAGCATTATCCACAGTGCTCTCTTATGCGATCGCACTCTCGGTCATTACGTTTCTGCATGTCGTTATCGGGGAACTGGCTCCCAAAACGCTGGCGATTCAATATGCCGAGCGCATGACCTTGCTGCTCGCGCCGCCGCTGTACGGATTCGGAAGGCTGATGTATCCGTTTATCTATGCCTTAAATGGCTCGGCGCAGCTGCTGCTGAAGCTGTTCGGTGTCAAGCCGGCCGGTCATGATACCGCTCACTCGGAGGAGGAGATCCGGCTGATTGTCACGCAAAGCTATGAGGGCGGCGAGATCAACCAAACAGAGCTGGATTATCTCAAAAATATTTTTTCCTTCGATGAGCGGAAAGTTCAGGATATTATGATCCCGAAATCAAAAATCGTGACCGTGCATGATAATGCGTCTGTTGAAGAGATTTTGCAGGGCTTGGACAGCTACGTCTACACTCGTTATCCGGTAGAGGATTCCGGGCAGCCTGGACATTTCAAGGGAGTTATTAACACGAAGGAAATTCTGACCCATCTGGCTGCGGGAAGAACGTTCCTGATGAATAATTTCATCTACGATATGCCGGAGTATCCGGAGGATGCTCTGATTCAGGACATCCTGAGCAGCATGCAGAAGGATCGAGTTCATATGGCGGCTGTTGTTGATAGTCGCGGAGCCACGATCGGCATGGTTACAATGGAGGATATTCTGGAGGAAATCGTCGGTGACATTCAGGATGAGGTCGGTATGAATCCGAAGCCTCCGCTGCGTCCAGTAGTCAAGAAAATGCGCGAGGAGTTACCGCGCACCGTAAGATAACAGCTGTTACAGAGCTGAAGCTTAGGATTACAAGCCGCTGACTTGTTCAGCGGTTTTTTTTCGCGTTCTGGTGCAAAATAAGCTTAGTGTGCAGTGGCATATGTCAATAAGTTGACAGTAAATGTTAGATACAGGGTCGAAGTGGGTAACTAATTAAATAGTTGTTTACATAGAGGAGGTTTGTCATGAGGTTACTTCGAAGACTTCATCTGATGCTGACCCTGGTCGTGCTGATCGCGGCAAGCTGGGGGGCTGGAAGCTTGACGGCTGCTGCAGAGCCGGCAGAGGGCAAGGTTTATGTCATTGGCACGGATGTTACATTTGCTCCATTCGAATTCCAGGACATCAATGGCGATTTTGTCGGCATCGATATGGATTTGATCCAGGCGATTGCGGAGGACCAGAATTTCCAGTACGAAATCCGGCCTATGGGCTTCAATGCTGCTGTACAGGCGCTGGAGGCCAATCAGGTAGACGGCGTGATTGCCGGAATGAGCATAACGGAGGAACGGAAGCAGAAATTCGATTTCTCCGAAGGATACTATGATTCTGGCGTCGTTATGGGCATCGACAAGGATAACGAAGAAATCAAGAGCTATGATGATCTTCGTGGCAAAAAGGTCGCTGTCAAAACCGGCACAGAGGGATACTCCTTCGCGGAATCCATTGCGTCTCAATATGGATTTACGATCGTTCCCTTTGACGAATCCGCCCTGATGTATGAGGACGTCAAAACCGGGAATTCAGCAGCCTGCTTCGATGATCATGCGGTACTGGCTTATGGTGAACAGCAAAACATCGGGCTTAAGCTGGTTACAGAGCCTGAACCGGGAGCTTCATATGGCTTTGCGGTGCGCAAAGGTGAGAATCAGGAGCTGCTGCAGAAATTCAATGCCGGACTGACGAACCTGAAGGCCACAGGCGCCCATGAAGAGATTTTGGAAAAATATCTTGGTGAGAATGCCGCCGGCAAGGCTCCACTCAGCCGCCTGGAGCTGCTTCAAGCTTCCTTCCTGCCTTTGCTTGAAGGTATGGGCAAAACGATCTTGTACACCTTCATTTCCTTGTTCTTTGCATTCATTATAGGCCTGATCTTCGGCTTCATGAAGGTGAGCAGAAATGCATGGCTGCGGGGGATAGCTACGGTGTTCGTGGACGTCTTCCGCGGAATTCCGCTGATCGTGCTTGCGTTCTTCATTTACTTTGGCATTCCGCAGGCGTTCGGCTTTACCATGCCGCTGTTTCTTGCAGCCGTGCTGACCCTGACCCTGAACGCAGGCGCTTATGTGACTGAGATCATCCGCGGCGGTATTCAATCCATTGACCGGGGACAGATGGAAGCGGCGCGCTCCTTGGGAATTCCTTACCGGAAAGCTATGTTCAAGATTATCATTCCACAAGCGATCAAGGTCATGATTCCGTCGTTTATCAATCAGTTCGTCATCACCTTGAAGGATACATCCATTCTGTCTGTCATTGGCCTGGTAGAGCTGACGCAATCCGGGAAAATCATCATTGCCAGAACCTTTGCATCCTTCGATATCTGGCTGATGGTCGCGCTGATGTATTTTATCGTCATCACAGTATTAATCAAGATCGCCAACCGTCTGGAAAGAAAGGTGGGGCAGCATGGCTAAAATTATCGTAGAAGGCTTGAAGAAAAGCTTTGGCAATAACGAGGTGCTCAAGGGTATTGATATGAAAGTCCATGAAGGAGAGGTCGTCTGTGTTATCGGCCCGTCAGGCTCCGGCAAAAGCACCTTTCTGCGCTGTATTAATCGACTGGACGAGATGACCGGCGGCAAAGTGATCATTGATCAGAAAAATATTAATGACCCGAAGACTGACATCAATAAGGTTCGCGAGAACATCGGCATGGTGTTTCAGCACTTCAACCTGTTTCCTCACTTTAATGTTCTGAAGAATATTATGTTTGCCCCCGTCGAGCTGGGCAAGCAGAGTGGGGCGGAAGCCAAACAGACGGCTTTACGGCTGCTGGACAGAGTCGGCCTGTCCGATAAGGCTGAAGCATTTCCAAGCCAGCTGTCCGGAGGTCAGAAGCAGCGGGTCGCGATTGCGCGTGCACTTGCCATGAATCCGGATATTATGCTGTTCGATGAGCCGACCTCAGCCCTGGATCCTGAAATGGTTGGTGAGGTGCTCGGCGTCATGAACGATCTGGCCCGTGAAGGAATGACGATGATGATCGTGACACATGAGATGGGCTTCGCCCGCGAAGTGGCTGACCGGGTCATCTTTATGGACGGCGGGTATATTGTTGAGGAGGGAGCCCCGGAGGACGTATTCGGGAATCCCAAGCATGAGCGCACGATCAGCTTCCTGGATAAGGTACTATAGTCTATCATGTTTGAGGAGCCGGTCTGCTTGTCGAGACCGGCTTTTTTATAGTGAGTAGGTAGACGATCACATCTGTGTATATCCCTTGTAAATGAATGGAAATTGAATTACTATTTGATGAGGTCATTGTTTTCATATACCTATCAATAGGATGGAGGGCGTGAAATTGTTATACAGCTATTTGCAAGAAGACCGCGTCAAGAAGCAGCTATATCCTGTCGTTCTTGCCGTTTTTCTCATTTCCGTGGTTGTCGTACTGTATCATGGAAATGGACTGTTTCTGGGAGATCCCGAGAAGCTGAACAATGATGACGTCAAATACATAAATACGGCAAGGGTGCTACTGAATGAAGGTACACTCGTCTACAATTCGGGCGAAGCCCCGTCGGCCTTCATCATGCCGGGTCTTCCGCTATTATTGAGCGGATTTATGGCTGTCTTCGGGCAGGAGCAGGGAGGCGTCACTGCCTTCCGGATTTTTCAGTCGGTGCTTCAGGCGGCATCCCTCATGCTGATTTATCTGTTATCCAGATATACCTTCAGCAATCACAAAGTGGCCATGCTGGGTGTCATCATTGCTGCTTTGTATATCCCGGATTATTTTACGTCAGGCTCGATCTTGACGGAGTCCAGCTTCCGGACCGTGATCCTGCTGCTTCTATGTGCCATGATTACGGCCATTCACACCAAAAAAACTCGTTGGTACATCGCTGTCGGCTTGCTTACGGCCGCCGCTGCCTATCTCAAGCCGCAGGCATCGCTGTTTCCTTGTATGCTGCTGTTCATTTGGCTTGCCCACCGTTATACCTTCAAAGAAATTGTTCGTTTCACCGCGGCCATTGTAGGAAGCTATATCCTGCTGCTTATTCCATGGTGGGTTCGTAACCTGTTGACCTTCGGTGAGTTTATCTTATTCACCAGCTCTGCCGGAAGTCCATTTCTACTGGGGACCATGATTTCATATGAGCTGCCGCCTGCTGGCTTTTTCACAGCCTATCCGCAGTATGATCCCAAGACGGTATTTGAGGGTTCAGATGCCGCCGCTATTCAAAAAGGAATGGATATTTTGAAATATGGCTTTACTGTTCAGCCTTTGACTTATTTGTACCATTACAGTATCGGTCGTTTCGAAGCTTTGTATCTGGTGCCTTTCTATCTCAAGGATCTATTTTCGATTCCGAAGCCTTTTGTTCAAATCATGCAGCAGGTTATTGTGTATACGGGGTTAGCCGGTATCGTATGGGCTTCTGTTCGAAAAGTAGGGAAGTCCATGCTTCCGTTATTACTGCTCCTGATATACTTTACGCTCATTCATCTTCCTTTTGTCGCAATGTCAAGATACGGCTATCCAACGAGTATTGTGTTTATCCTCTTTAGTGGATATGCATTCATGCAATTATATGGAGCGATTACGAACAAGCCGGAAACGAACAAGGAGGAGTCTGCACATGCTCAAGGTACTCGTCATCATTCCGGCTTACAATGAAGAGAGTAGTGTCCCCTACGTCATCCAGGACATTCGTAATCATATGCCGTCTGCCGATATTCTTGTTGTAAATGACGGTTCCAGAGATCGGACAGCACAAGTGGCTATGGAGGCAGGAGCCAAAGTACTGACATTGCCCTTTAATGTAGGCATTGGCGGCGGCATGCAAACCGGCTACATGTACGCCAAGAAGCACGGATACGACGTGGCCGTGCAGATGGATGCGGACGGTCAGCATGCTGCTGCTGATCTGCCTCGGCTGCTAAGCAAGGTTCGCGACTGTGATCTGGTCATCGGTTCACGTTTTCTGGAAAAAACCTCATATAAGTCGTCCGTAATGCGAAAAGTGGGAATTACCTTTTTCTCTCGGTTGGTCAGTCTCGTGACCCGGCAGCGCTTTACTGACACGACAAGCGGCTTTCGTGCTGCCGGAGCGAAGGTCATTGACTTATATGCCGAGTACTATCCGATGGATTATCCTGAGGTAGAGTCGATCGTGTATTTGACCCGTAAGCATTGCCGACTGATGGAGGTTAAAGCTGAAATGCGGGCGCGGGAGACCGGCAAGTCCTCCATTACCCCGCTGAAGTCTGCGTACTATATGGTCAAGGTCACATTATCTGTGCTGATGAGCGCAGTCCGCTACCGGGAGGGAAAAGCATAGCTGTGATGAATGTATATATTCTTTCCGTAATGTTTTCCATTGTATTCCTCGTCATGATCATTGAACTGGTCCGAAGACGAAGGCTAAAAGAGCAATATTCCTTACTATGGATTCTGATGGGCTTCACGCTGTTCATCATATCTGTAAATGTACAGGGAGTAGAGCGGCTGGCTTCATTTCTGCAGATTGAATATGCGCCAGCGCTTTTATTTCTGTTTGGACTGCTGTTCTGCTTTGTATTGATCCTCCACTTAACGCTTGTCATTACAAAGCTGAGCGCTCAGGTGCTCCGACTTACGCAGGAGATTGCCATCATGAAAGGAGAGAAAGCATCTCACAATGAGCATATTCGTTAGCTATGGGCTGTTATTCCTAAATATCATGCTGCTAGTATCGGGCCAGATTTTGTTCAAGCTGGGACTGGAAAGCAGTGGGGGGCTGCAGTGGATGAAGCTGATGACCTCCATGTATGTTTGGAGCGGTCTGGTGCTCTATGGCGCTGCAACTGTGATCTGGTTTGCCGTGCTGTCGCGGCTGCCGCTGAGCATTGCTTATCCTCTGCAAAGCATCGCATACGTGCTGGCATTAATTCCGGCATTCTTCCTATTTCATGAAACCATGAGCTTCTCGAAGCTGATCGGGATCGCCCTCATCATCATCGGTGCTTATTTCATAGTCAAATAAACAAGCAACGTAACCATTCGCTCTTCGTTCGTAAAAAATGCAGAAATATGGTAGACTTAGTTGCTGAATATTTCAAAAACAGAACTTTTATTTCGGATATTGTTAATGAGGTGTAGAGAGAACATGATGGAATGGAGAAATCTTTATCGCGGTTTTGTGATGGGAACCACCGATCTGATACCGGGGGTCAGCGGCGGCACTCTGGCCGTAGTGCTCGGTATATATGAGCGCTTGTTAGAAGCAATCAGCGGCATATTCAGTAAAGACTGGAAGCGTCACTGGAGCTTTCTGATCCCGCTGGGCATCGGCATGGTGCTCGCAATCGGATCGTTGAGCCGATTGATTGAATACTTGCTGGAGCATCACTACGCACCCACTCAATTTTTCTTTACGGGACTGATTCTCGGGGTACTCCCAATGCTCATTCGGCTGGCAGAGGTCAAACGGAATTTCACAGGTCCGCACATCGGGGTTTTAATTGTATGTATTCTGCTGATGGCCTTGCTTGGCTTCATCCAGGGTGACAAAGAGGGCGGGGTGCTCATTGACCTCAACGTCGTGAATGGCATCGGCATGTTCTTTGCCGGCTGGCTGGCCAGCATGGCCATGCTGCTTCCGGGTGTCAGCGGCTCCTTTATGCTGTTGATGGTTGGGGTATACCCAACAGCCATTAACGCACTGTCTAACCTGGATGTACCGGTCATTGCTGTGATCGGAGCCGGTGTGCTGGCAGGCTTTTATTTCAGCAGTAAAGGGATTCGGTATTTGATGTCTGCTTTTCCAAACATGATGTATGCGGTCATGATCGGCCTGATCGCCGGTTCGGTACTCGTCATATTCCCGGGTGTTCCGGCAGGCTTTGGCTCCATAGTGATTTGCCTTCTTACTTTCCTGGCGGGAGCCGGCATTGCGATATACTTTGGCTCCTCCAAGAGAGTGCAGAAAAGCTAGCTTCTAATCTTGTGCCGGATTCATCATCTGAACAAAGAGGCTGTCCCAAAAGATCTAGGGTCTTGGGGGATGGCCTCGTTTGTTGTTGAAGAAGGTCGCAATAGACCAAAATAAAGACATGGCGGTGCTGGGATTACCTCCCTGACTCCACCATGTCTTTATTTTTTGCTTCAGAGCTCACTCAAGTGATCTGCCTCGTTAAACAAGAATCTACTTGGGGGACAGCCTCTTTCGTCAATATTCAGGTGCCTGTGATCAGCTGGAGCTGTACTTGCAGCTTTTGTAGTATCCGTGTCCCATACTGCCATGTCTACGTTTGTAATCGGAGGAAGAGCTCTTTCTCCGGGCATGACTGTAGCTGCTGCTGTAACGCTTCTTGTAGCGTTGATCGGAGCTGCTGTAGTGGCGTTTGCCCCGGCTGTGGGATGCAGAGTGAAGAAGCTTGTCAAACATTTTTCTTAACATCTGTTTCAGCCTCACTTTCTAGTGAATAACAGGAATAAAGGATGATGACCAATCATAATTACCTTAAATTTCTAACATCGTATCACAATCAAGATGCTGCTTTCAACGTCAAACTAGGACTGCCGCTGTCGAATCGCCGCTAACGCTTCCCTAGAATTGGAAAAAGGGTGAGAATGCCCAAAGAGGGAGTCAAGGAACTGCCTCATTTGAGTTGAAAGGTCTAATTCTTCTCTCCAGCTGCACTCTTCGTCAGTCATGCCGTTATCCGGCTCGTAAGACGAGTAAAGCATGAACAGCATGAAATGACCGATGTCCTCTAAATCGCTTGTCTCATCAACCACCTTGCTGCCGGTTGCAGCAGCAGGCTTTCGCCAGAAGGCAGGCCGGTGCTTTTGATTGATGGAGGGCAGTTCTTCTCCCACCTGGCGGCTTAACCCGAAATCAATAAGATACAGCTCATCCCCCTGAATGATCACGTTCGGAATTCGCAGATCCAAATGTACAAAGCCGCAATCATGAACGTGAACAGCCAGTTCCAAAAGCTGCTGAGCCAAGGAGAAGCATTCGGCTTCTCCGTAAGTATGCCCCTGCTCAAAGATGAGCTCCTCCAGTGTCCTGCCTTCCAAATATGTCATGACCATAAAAGCGCAGCGTTCTGCTTGGAAGCAATCCAGATAAGCTGGAATCCGCGGGTGATGCAGCAGCCGCAGCATCCGGGCCTCCCGCTGAAGCAGAAGCCGTGAGGATGATCCCTTGCTGCGGCGGCTTTGCTTGACGGCCACTTGATTACCGGAATCCTGATCGTGACAAAGATAGGTCAAGCCATAGCTGCCTTCTCCAAGCAGAGACATGACCTGATATCGTTCGTGGAGCATACTTCCAGGCTGCAGGGGGTAATCTCTCCAGGCCATCATAAACTCCCGCATTCTGTGAAATAAACGCATACATTCTGCTCCTTGTTCAAGTGTACTGACGAAGCTGAAGACATTTCTTACAGTGTAAAGCATAGCTCATCAAAGAAACAACAGTCACGGAATCTATATCGGTAAAATAATAGAACAGCGAAGCTGATTTGAAATCGGCTCCGCTGTTTTTTTAATATTTTTCAGAAAATGATGATTGACAATGGTAATCACTGTCATTATAGTTATTGTTAATCGTAAAGATTACTATCTTAGGCAGCGGATAATATATTTATACGGGGAAGGGGTGAAAGAGTTAGAAATGGAGGTCAAGTTTATTAAGACGAATCCCACCCAGAATATGACGATCCTCGTAGAGAGCCGTCACGGCCGGGAGGATTACGGACAAGTGGCACAGCGCATGATGTCCTATGATCATGTTTTTGCAGAGCAGGTCGGATTTATTGAGCAAGCTGAAGGTCAGGAGGCCTGGGCCAGACTGCAGATGATGTCCGGAGAATTTTGCGGCAATGCGGCCATGTCACTGGCAGCGGTGATGGCATGGAAATGGAATCTGCCGCTGGGACGCAGTCTTGACATTCCGCTGGAGGTGTCTGGTGCAGACCAGCTGCTATCGTGCAGAGTTACGGCAGATGCGGCTCCTGGATATACCTGCAGGCTGGAGCTGCCGCCACCGTTAAGTATCGAGCCATCGGTTCTGTTGCTTCGTGAATCAGCACTCACGATTTCTGCTGCCCTGGTTCGCTACCCGGGCATTTGCCACGCGATCCTTGAGGTTGCCCCTGGAGAAGTGAATTTACGATCTATTGCCGAACAGGCAGTACAGTCTTTAGCAGCCATCTGCGATGAGCAGGCCGTCGGGATTATGCTTTACTGCCCGGATACGCAGGAGATGGAGCCGCTCGTATACATACCGGCTGCCAATAGCCTGGTGTGGGAGCGGGGCTGCGGCTCGGGAGCCGCTGCGGTAGGCGCCTGGCTTGCAAGACAACAACAGCGTCATATACATACTCAGATCAAGCAGCCTGGAGGAACCATGGACGTTTGGGCTCAGATTGAAAATCGGCAAATTACCCGCCTGGCCATTCAGGGGCAGGTACATATTTCCGCGTCCGGAACAGCGTATATCTAACCGGGCAAGCTGTACAACGAAAGGAGATCCGCCATATGATTTCGGTCGAAAAAGACTCATTACAGCAGCAAATGGAATCTTTTTTATCCCGCTTCCGTCAATTGAACAAGGCCTTCGAGCTTAACGATCAAAGCTATAGTGAGATGGAAGAGACGATCGGGCAGTATACTGCGTTTATCGTTCATCCAGATCACGAGGCCGCCTGGGGCGCCATGCCTGAGCAAACGATGCATTTCAAAGAGCTGGCTGAAGATTTGCGGCAGGAAGCTTGTCATTGTGTATGGGCCATGGAGAAGCATCGGGCAAGAGCCTGGCTGGAAAACCGTCCTGATATTTCAGACTACTTTCATAACATTGAAGACTGTATTGAAGCAGAGTTTCAAGGTGCTGGCATGAACAAGCATTCCAAGGTGCTAATGATCGGTTCTGGTGCCTTTCCGATGACTCCTTTATTGATTCAGCGGCGGACAGGTGCACAGGTTGTCGGCATTGACATCGATGCTGAAGCCAACCGCCTTGCTGCGCAGGTGCTCGAAAGACTGGAGTGCAGAGAAATCCAGATCGAGCAGCTTACCGTGGATCAGCTCAGCTTCACCCGGGAGGCCACGCACATTATATTTGCTTCTACGATTCCGGAGAAGTTTGATCTTCTGAAGCAGCTTCATGATTTAACGAATCCCGATGTGATCATCGCCATGCGGTATGGCAACGGATTGAAATCTTTGTTTAATTACCCGCTGCTGGAAGTCAGTCCGGCGCTATGGACGCTCTCGGAGCAGGTTCGTCAGCCGGGTCAGGTGTTTGAGACGGCATTGTACCGGAAAAGCGCAGCTGTCACAGCATTCAGCTCAGCGCGTGGAGAATTCCATGAATCATGTTAACCGCGTCTTGATTGCAGGAACAGGCCCCGCCTCCATTCAGCTGGCCGTCATGATGAAGCATGCTGGACATGCGATCACCGGTATTGCCGGGAGGATGTCGCTGCGGTCTGAAGGCTTTTATGCATCTCTAAAGGCAAGCTCTTCATGCATTGCGGTAAAGGTACAGAATCCAGCTCACAGCCGATTAGCCGGAGAATGCTGCCTGGATCAAGTGTTTCAGGGCTATGAGACCATTACGGGAACGTGGGATATGCTCATCCTGTCGGTGACTACAGACGCTTACCTTCAGGTGCTGAAGCAAATTCCACCGCAGGTGCTGGGCTCGCTGACAACCATCGTGCTGCTGTCGCCAACCTTTGGCTCCAACCGACTGGTTCAGCGTTATGTACGGAGCAGTGGAAGTGCGGCTGAGATTATCAGCTTCTCCACCTACCTTGGGGATACCCGCTGGGAAGGCGGATCGCCGGGACATCAGGTTCTGACCGCTGCAGTGAAGAAGAGACTGTATATCAGCTCCACAGACTCCAATTCTGTGATCATACCTCATCTAACAGAGATGTATCGCAATCTGGGGATGGATTTGGCTCGTCTGTCTTCACCGCTGGAAGCGGAAACTCGCAATCTTTCGTTAATTGTCCATCCGCCGCTGTTCATGAATGATGTTACGCTTTCCGCTATTTTTGAGAAGCCCCATCCGCAGAGATATGTGTACAAAATGTTCCCGGAAGGTCCGATCACCCAGGATCTGATTACAGGAATGCTTGCGTATTGGCATGAGATTGAGGGGCTCTTATCGAAGCTCGGCTTATCCGGCATGAATCTACTGCAATTTATGACCGATGATAATTATCCGGTACGTCCCGAGAGCCTCAGCAGACAGGATATTGAGCAATTTCCTGCTCTGGAGCCGATTCACCAGCAATATTTACTGTACGTACGTTATGTGTCGTTACTGATTGATCCTTTCTCAGAGCCTGACGAGAACGGACGATATTATGATTTCTCTGCTGTTCCCATCAGGCATGTGTATGTGAACAAAGAGGGCGAGCTGGATATTCCCAGAATGCCCAAAGAGGATTATTACCGCATCAAGATCATTCAGGGAATGGCCAGGCATCTGGAAATCCCTTGTCCGGCCGCGGATCAATTTATTGCTACATATGAACGCTGGCTGATCCAAGCCGCTTCAGCAAAGAAAGCTTTCCCGCTCTCAAGCGGGTTTAATGTTCAGAGCTTTCAAGAGGATATCAACAGCATCTGCCAGGATTTATTGACTGAAACCAGCAAAGCTTAGGCAGATATACAACAAGGAGGATTTACTGTGAGAGAAAGAAGATCATTTTGGATAACGATGCTAACCCTGGCAGCCCTGGTGCTGCTATCTGCCTGCAATTCTTCAGAGCAAGCCGAGAAGCAGGCAGCAAATCCAGAGAGCAAAGAGAGTAAAGAGATTGTATATGCAACGGCAAAGGATATTGTCGATATGAACCCCCATCTTTATGCAGGCTCCATGCCGGCACAGGGCATTGTATACGAATCTCTGGTAGAGAGCACTCAAGAAGGAATTGCTCCGCTGCTCGCTGCATCGTGGGAGCTGTCTGAGGATGGCAAGGTGTACACGTTCAAGCTGAGAGAGGACGTGGTCTTCCACGATGGAGAGCCGTTTAATGCAGAAGCGGTGAAACAGAACCTCGAGGCTGTCTTGAGCAATGCGGCCAAGCATTCCTGGATCGGACTAACAACCCGGATTGAAAGCTGCAATGTCATTGATGAGTTTACTGTCGAGCTCGTGCTCACGGAAGGATATCAGCCGGCCTTGAATGAGCTGGCGATGACCCGACCGTTTGTATTCATCTCTCCAAAAAGCTTTATCAATGGCGAGACCAAGGATGGTGTAAAGAGCTACCACGGGACGGGCCCTTACAAGCTTGCCGAGCATAAGGTTGATCAATATGCCGTGTTTGAAGCCAACGAGCAGTACTGGAACGGCGCACCGGCCGTCAAAAAAATCACCTCCAAGGTGCTTCCAGCCGGCGAAACCACCTTCCTGGCGCTGCAAAAGGGTGAAGTGAACTTTGTGTTTACCGACGACCGGGGTGCTGACAGCCTGGATGAAGAAGCAATGGAGGCTCTGGTTGCCTCAGGGAAATATCAGCTGGAGCGCAGCGAGCCCATGAATACGAAGATGATCGCAGCGAACAGCGGCAAGGCAGACAGTCCGGTTAGTGAGCTGGCGGTACGGGAAGCCATCTGGCATGCCATTGATCGCGAAACGATCAGCAGCCAGATTATGAATGGCGCTGAAGGCCCGGCAGAAGCGCTCTTCTCTGCGAATGTGTACGCAGCTGACCTGCCGCTTAAGAAACGAGAATATGACCTGGAAACATCCAAGTCCTTGCTGGAATCAGCTGGATGGGTGATGAAGGAGGGTGAGGGGGTACGTACGAAGAACGGTAAGCCGCTTGCGATGAGCGTTTATTTTGACATTAACTCCAGTACGCAGAAGATCCAGGCGGAATACATCCAAAGCACGTTGAAGGAAATCGGTATGCAGCTGGAGCTGGTGGGCGAAGAATCCTCTTCCATTGCCAACCGCCGCGGAACAGGCGAGTATGACCTGTTGTTCAATCAAACCTGGGGACTTGCTTACGACCCGCAGAGCACGATCGCCGCATTTGCCCTGGAATCCTCGTATCTGCATACGACAAAAGGAATGAAGGACGCAGATGTTCTGTACTCCAAGATCGAACAGGCTCGGGCCGCGCAAGAGGAATCCGAAGCGAAAGCGCTGTATGCCGACATTTTGAACATGGTTCATGAAGAAGCGGTCTTTATCCCTCTGACACACGGAAGTGTGACGGTTCTTGCCCCAAGCGACTTAACCGGACTTGCATTCAAGCAGACGCAGTTCGAGCTGCCATTTGAGCGGATGAGCTTCAAATAATGAACGGCTAAAGGAGGATTGCTGTGCTTCGTTATGTTAGCCGCAGATGGATTCTGTCGATTCCGCTGCTTGTAATCATTTCGTTTCTGACCTTTATTCTGATCCATTTATCACCGATGAAGCCGGCGCAGGTCGTCCTCCAGGCACAAGGGGTACCGGTTATTACAGAAGAGCTGATTATTGAAACAGAGCAGAGGCTGGGGCTTGACCGCCCCTTTCTGCTTCGCTTCGGAGATTGGCTGCTGTCCTGTCTGAAGCTTGATTTCGGCGATTCCTATGTCACTGGGCAAACCGTATGGTCAATGCTTGGTCCGGCACTGTGGAACACACTTAAGCTCACGCTCGTGTCCATGGTGGCGATTGTGACGCTGTCCATTGTGCTTGGCGTGATCTGTGCGCTTAAAGCGGGCTCATGGGTGGATCATTCGGTGCGGTCAGTCTCTTTCTTTCTGACTGCGATGCCGGCTTATGCACTCGCTGCGCTGCTGATCTGGTTGTTCTCGATCCGACTGGATCTGCTGCCCACAAGCGGAATGGATTCCGTCCAAAGCTATGTGCTTCCTGTCATCATCATTACAACGACCTATGCCGGACTTTATTTCCGCGTCATTCGGACCTCAATGCTTAACAATCTGAACCAAAATTACGTGCTTTACGGCAGAGCATGCGGGCTTCCGGAATCCAAAATTATCTTGAGCGTATTAAGAAATTCACTGCAGGTGGCGGTATCGGTATTCTGTATGGCGGTGCCGATTATTCTCGGCAGCACGGTGGTGGTCGAAAATATTTTTGCATGGCCGGGTCTAGGCAGCTTGAGCGTTCGGGCCATCCTTGGCCGAGATTTCCCGGTTATTCAAGCCTTTGTGCTCGTGCTGGCTGCGGCTTTTGTCATCTTTAATACGTTCTCCGACACGATTAATGCTGTGCTCAATCCGAAATCCAGAGAGGGGATGTAGCTGCATGAATATGAGGTTAAGGCTGAAGCGCCTGTTTAGTGATCCTCTTGCGGCTCTGTCACTGGGTGTAATTACCCTGATTATGACAGCCGGGGCCTTTGCGCCCTTCTTTGCTCCCCATGATCCGTATGAAGTGAACATGAGCCTCCGGTATGCCGGCAGCTCGATGGAGCACTGGCTGGGGAACGACCATCTTGGACGATGTATTTTGTCACGGCTCATTTATGGCATTCGCCCCAGTGTGATCTGGGTGTTCGGGACTTTGCTTCTTTCTGCTCTGTTCGGCGCCCTGCTCGGTCTGGTGTCCGGTATTCTGAGAGGTAAAACAGAGGCGGTCATTATGGGCGCCTGTGATGTCGTGCTTTCTTTTCCCGGCACGGTAATGACTCTGGCTATTGTCGGCATGCTGGGCGTGGGGATGGAGAACATTCTGCTTGCCTTTATCCTGTTAAAATGGGCCTGGTTTGCGCGAGTTGTGCGCGCTTCCGTGCTGCAATACACCGAATCAGAGTATGTCAAGTTTGCCAAGGTTATAGGAGTGCCCACATCCAAGATTATGACCAAGCATATCATTCCGGTGACCCTGCCGGATTTCGCTGTTGCTGCAAGCGGCTCCTTTGGCTCTATGATCCTGCAGATCTCCGGCTTCTCTTTTCTCGGCCTTGGCATTCAGGCCCCTCATGCCGAGTGGGGGATGATGCTGAATGAGGTTCGGGATGTTCTGTTTACGAAGCCAGAATTTGTGATCGCTCCTGCCCTGGCCATTATCATTACGGTATCTTCCGTACAATTTCTGGCAGATGCACTGCAGAAGGCACTAAATCCCCAGCTCAGCGCGAAGGGAACGGTACCTGTAACCAGTGTGGCGACTGGAAATCAACGTCTCGCGAAAGGAGAGGTGGCTGGATGAGCCAGGATATACTGACCGTCGACAAGCTCCAGATCTGGGATCGGCACAGCGAGCAGATGCTCGTTCATGGCAGTTCTTTTTCCGTGAGGGAAGGCAGTTGTCTTGCTATCGTCGGTGAAAGCGGCAGCGGCAAATCCTTGACCTGCAAATCGGTTATGAGGCTGAATCCCCCAAGCTTAGCTCATTCGGGAACGATGATGTTCAAGGGTCTTGATCTGAATAAGCAGTCCCGTTCTCAGATGAGGGGCATGCGGGGACGTCATATGTACATGATTCTGCAGCAAGGGATGAGCGCCTTCGATCCGTCGAGAGCCGTGGGACATCATGTGAAGGATGTGCTGAAGCAGCATTTTGGATGGGGGAAGCAGGAGGCCTTTAAGCAGATGAGTGACGCGATGCGCAAGGTCATGCTGAATCAGCCGGAGGATACGCTTCAGAAATATCCCCATCAGCTGTCCGGTGGCATGCTGCAGCGGATGATGATTGCCCTTGGGCTCGTGCTGAAGCCGGAATTAATTGTGGCAGATGAGCCGACAACGGCGCTGGACACGATCTCGCGGTTTGAGGTCATGGAGCAGCTGTCGCTGCTTCAGCAGGAGCTGGGATGCTCCATGATTCTCGTGTCCCACGATCTGGGCATGGTCCACAAGCTGGCCGACGATATGCTCGTCATGAAGAAGGGGCACATTGTGGAGGCCGGAAAGACTTCAGAGCTGTTTGACCATGCCGGGCACGAATATACCCGGTACCTGATCTCGACGAAACAGAAGCTGTCACAGGCATTTCAACAAGCACTTGGAGGTGAAGACCGTGCTGGAAGTCCAGTCCATACATAAGAGCTTCAAAGCAAGCGGGTGGTTAACCGGCAAGCCTCAAAAGGTACTGCATGACGTTTCCTTACATTGTCTTCCTGGAGAATGCCTGGGCATTATCGGTGAGAGCGGCAGCGGTAAATCGACCCTGGGACGGCTGATCCTGGGACTGGATCAGCCGGACAGCGGCAAGGTGCTGTTTGAAGGACAGCCTGTTTCTCAAGCCAAAGTAAGACGAGGCAATATGAGCGCGGTTTTTCAGAACTATACCTCCTCCATGAATCCTTATTTCACGGTGCGGGAAGCGCTGCTGGAGCCTTTCGGACTGCAGAGCAGGAAGGAAGTGGACCGGGAGCGCCGGATGAAGGAGCTCTTGTTTCAGGTCGGTTTAAGTCCGGCTTATCTAAACAAGGCACCGCATGAGCTGTCCGGAGGCGAAGCTCAAAGGGTATGCATTGCCCGAGCGATTTCCACGCAGCCGAAGCTGATTGTCATGGATGAGGCGGTTAGTTCGCTCGATGGATCTGTGCAGCTGCAGGTTCTGGAGCTGTTAAAAGGCTTGCACAAGCAGCTAAATACCGCATACATCTTCATCACGCATGATATACAGGCCGCAGCGTTCCTCTGCGACCGCATCCTTGTGTTCCGCCAAGGCCGAATTGAGGAGAACCTCCACGTATCCGAGTTGCAGCACGCTCAGAGTGACTATACTCGCACCTTGCTGAGCATGAGTATGTATTAGGAAGACCTGTATCAGCATCAGCATTGAATCCAGCTAGCTTTCATTATAGCTGTAGAAAGGAGTGAAGCACATTGACGGGTGCGCTCGCTTGGCCCTTTATGCGCCTCTATTTATTGACCCTGCTGTATTTTAGTGCCAATGCCGTGCTGAATGTGATGATTCCACTGCAGGGAAACGCACTGGGCGCCAGTAATACGGCCATCGGAATGATAATGGGAGCTTATTTGTTTACTACAATGCTGTTTCGCCCCTGGGCGGGGCGCCTGATTCAAAAATACGGGCCGGTGACCATTTTGCGGAGCATTCTGTTAATCAACGGAGCCGCGCTTATTCTATACACGATATCGGGCCTTGAAGGTTACTTTGTCGCAAGAATGCTGCAAGGCGCCGTGACCGCTTTTTTCTCCATGGCTCTCCAGATTGCCATTATGGATGCTCTGCCCGAGAAAGACCGGGGGCAGGGCATTTCCATGTATTCCTTATGCTCTTATATTCCTGGAATATTGGGGCCGCTGCTGGCGCTGGGGCTCTGGCAGACGGGCAGCATGAGCGGATTTGCCTTCGTGATGATTGGGATCGCAGTCTTCACGGGCTGGGTGGGCTTTACGGTGGTCATCAAGGAGGAGCCGATTGAAGACAAAGAACAGTCTTCTGCAAAAAAATCCTCGATGGGCGTATCCTTTAAACAGGTATTTCTGAATCGGGACCTTCTGAGGTGCAGCATCATCATGCTGGTAGCATCCATGATTTTTGGTGCGGTCACGACGTTCATTCCCCTTTATGCCCAAGAGGTGAAGCACGGCGAAGCATGGCTGTATCTGATGCTGCAAGCCGCGGTCGTCGTCGCCTCCCGTTTCACACTTCGGAAGAAGATTCCTTCCGATGGGCGCTGGCATGCTTCTTATGTAGCATGGGTCCTGCTGCTGCTGACCTTAGCAGCCATTTGCACGGGGGCTGCCTCCAGCCTGGGCGCGGCAGTTTTTTATGCGGGGGCTTTACTGATGGGAGTCGCCCAGGCAATGATCTACCCTTCGCTCACCACCTACCTGACCTTTGTCCTGCCGGCGGAGCAGCGCAACGTACTCATCGGATGGTTCATTGCATCGGCTGATTTGGGTGTTTCTATGGGAAGCGTCTTGATGGGGCCGCTTGCAGACCTGTTTTCCTACGGGGTCATGTATGGTGTTTGTGCCGTTCTTGGCGGCAGCTTGATCTTGTTTGCCTTCGGTGCTCCACATCGGGAACGGAATCCACAGCAGCCTGTATAGGGCTGGGGGAAGCTGGCAATGTCTTGATCAGAGGCAGGAAGCTTGTATTTTAACGGGAGATGTCGTACCTTGAGAAGAAGAGTCAAGCTTTCAAGAAAGGTATACATCTATGACACAAAAAGCAATTGTAATCGGCGCCGGCATTCTTGGCGCTTCGGCCGCCTATCATCTTGCAAGCCAGGGTGCTGAGGTGCTGATCATCGACCGGGCTGATGCTGGACAGGCTACGGCTGCGGCTGCGGGCATAATCTGTCCCTGGCTTTCCCAGCGCCGAAATAAGGCCTGGTATCAGCTTGCAAAGGCTGGAGCAGCATTTTATCCTGACTTGGTGCAGGCTCTGGAGCAGGAAGGGGAAAGTGACACCGGGTATGCTCAGGTTGGAGCCATCAGCATCCATGAGGACGAAGCCAAAATTCGACTTATGCAAGAGCGTGCGGCTCTCCGCAAGGGCGAGGCACCAGAGATCGGACAGATCCGCTCCCTCTCAGAGGCCGAGACCCGTTCTATGTTTCCTCTCCTGAAGGAAGGCTACAGATCTGTGCACATTAGCGGCGCGGCACGTGTAGATGGCCGTGCCCTGCGCGATGCGCTGCTGCGCGCAGCCAGAAATCATGGGGCGAAGCTGCTGCATGGGGAAGCGGTGCTTGAGGTTCACGAAGCCCGGGTTACCGGCGCCCGCCTGGGCGAGGCATCATATTCCGCCGATGAAGTGCTTGTGTGTGCAGGGGCTTGGGCGGATGAACTGCTGCAGCCGCTGGGCATCCCTTTTCAAATCTCACATCAGAAGGCGCAAATTATGCATCTGAAGATGAACTCCATAGCCGAAACCGGGACCTGGCCGGTAGTCATACCGCCCACGGATCAATACCTTCTGGCTTTTGACGAGCAAAGGATCGTCATGGGTGCGACGCACGAGAATGACGCATCACTGCACGATACCGCTGTGACCGCCGGAGGCATGCAGGAAATACTGAACAAGGGTCTCCAGCTGGCACCTGCTTTGGTGGGCAGCACGCTGCAGGAGGTTCGTGTTGGCTTTCGACCCTTTACACCTGGATTTCTTCCCGTGATCGGCCGCATGCCAGGCTGGAAGGGGCTGCTAGCCGCGAATGGACTGGGTGCCTCAGGCCTCACAGTGGGTCCGTTTCTCGGGCGGCAGCTGGCACGGTTAGCTCTTGGTGAAGAGCCGGAGCTGGATCTTTCCCTTTATGATCTCACTCATGCAATTTCAGAAGCAGAATGAAGGGCTGTATGGTATCTCGCATTTACGCAAGTTTAAGAAGCCTTCCGGAACGGTTCAGAACGTCTTGATCCGCTGGAAGGTTTTTTTATCTTATAGCAGCTTGGCAAAACAATGAAGGATGAGATCCGTCTCCAATCCTTGCTGCACCGCAATTCTAACCTTCGCGTAAGTATCTGACTTTAAAGTACGTACTTCCATAAAGGACAGCTCTGGACCTACAATATCCTTGTTTAAGAAACTGAAATGAACCGACAAGGAGAGAGTAAACATATGGAACTACAGCTCGCACTAGATTTGGTCGATATTCCGGAAGCCAAGAAGCTGGTGGCACAGGTCGCCGACTATATTGACATTGTTGAGATCGGCACACCGATCGTGATCAATGAAGGACTGCACGCCGTCAAAGCCATGAAGGAAGCCTTTCCTCAGCTGCGTGTACTCGCTGACCTTAAAGTGATGGATGCCGGAGGCTATGAAGTGATGAAGGCTTCAGAGGCAGGGGCAGACATTATTACAATTCTGGGCGTATCCGACGATTCCACGATCAAAGGCGCGGTTGCGGAAGCTGCCAAGCAGGGCAGACAGGTTATGGTGGATATGATCAATGTCAAGAACATGGAAGAGCGGGCCGCGGAGATTGATGCTATGGGCGTAGATTATATTTGTGTGCACTCCGGCTACGACCATCAGGCTGAGGGCAAAAATTCCTTCGAGGAGCTGAACGCCATCAAGCGTGTCGTGAAACATGCGAAGACTGCAATTGCCGGCGGCATCAAGCTGGATACGCTGCCCGAGGTCATTCAGGCTCAGCCGGATCTGGTCATCGTTGGCGGCGGCATTACGGGTGAAGCAGACATTCAGGCAGCCGCTTCTCGCATGAACGATCTGATCAAGCAGGGCTGATATCAAGATGATGAGTAATTCTTTTGCCCAAGCTTTAGCAATTAGCGGCGAAATCAGCACTGCTGTGAAAGAGATCAACACAGAGGAAGCAGAGAAGCTGGCAGAGCGTATTATGCAAGCCAGAAGCGTCTTCGTCGCCGGCGGCGGGCGCTCCGGTTTGATGATGAAAGCTTTTGCCATGCGGCTGATGCAAATGGGGTACCAGGCCTACGTAGTCGGTGAGACGGTGACACCAGCCATTGGTCCAGAGGATCTGCTGTTGATCGGCTCAGGCTCCGGGGAAACGCAAAGCCTATGTGCCATGGCGAACAAGGCGAAGAGCCTTGACGCCTCGCTGGCACTCATCACGATTCAGCCCGGCTCTACCATCGGAAAGCTGGCGGATGCTGTGCTGAAGCTTCCCGGAGCCACAAAGGATCAGGCTGGTGTTACAGGGACAACCCGGCAGCCGATGGCCTCCCTCTTTGAGCAGACGCTGCTTGTTGTACTGGATGGTATGATTCTAAAGCTGATGTCGATGCAGGAGCTGTCTTCGGAAAACATGTTTGTTCAGCATGCCAATCTGGAGTAGCCGTCGCTTGCAGTATGGTGCGCACGCCCTGTTTTGAGATTTACCTGCCTTTCAAGGTATACTTGATGAGGAAGGGAGGGCGTCATATGGCCCATGAAGTCAAAGACCGAATCAATCTGAAGGAAATTAACTGTCATAAAGAGCTGACGCTTGCCGTTATTGGCGGCAAGTGGAAGCTGATTATATTGTGGCATCTGGGACTCGAAGGCGTAAAGCGCTTTGGCGAGCTGGACCGCCTCATCCCGAATATTACGCAAAAAATGCTGACCAATCAGCTTCGGGAGCTGGAGGAAGACCAGCTTGTGCAGCGTGTAGTCTATCCCGAGGTTCCGCCGCGGGTCGAGTACTCGCTGACTCCTTACGGTCAAAGCCTGATGCCGATACTCAATCTGATGTATGATTGGGGCAAGCAATATGGCGAGACGGTGGTTTGGAAAGGCGAGGTCAACTCGCTGGAGATGAAATCCGGCAAGAGTGCAGGTTCATCCCTTTCTTCATAACGTTAATATCAGGCGAGACCCGGGATTCCCGGGTCTTTTTGTGTTTCGGCTATAAATCTAGTACAGGCCGCATATAGATCTAATGAGGTTGTCTAAGGCGGAGCCTGCACATTTGATCTTTCGCAAACTGGACATGACGGCTTGTGAAACATTATAGTTAAAGGAGCAAAGCTCGCTGAGTAGCATGGCCTGCTAAAGGTATGATGAGATGAGGGAGGACGTATATGGAGCAGCCCCGCATTTGGCCGGATCGATTTAAACGTTTTTTTCTGAACAATAAATTTGTACTTCTGCTGTTCATCTTGCTGCTGGCCAGCCTTAACATATTTATTCTAAGCAAGATCACGTTTATTTTGTATCCGCTGAACGTATTAATCAAGACGATTATTTTGCCGATTGTGTTGTCCGGTATTTTGTATTATTTGCTCAATCCGCTCGTCAATGTGATGGAGGAGTGGAAGATCAAGCGTGTCTGGTCGATCCTGATTCTGTTTCTGGCCATCGCCGGGATTCTGACTGTTGTGGTGCTGGCTGTCATTCCCGTGCTGCGCAATCAGATTATGGGCTTGATTAACAATTTTCCGGCTTATAGTGAAACCGTTCGGCAGCAGTTTGAGGATCTAACAGGAAGTGAGCTGTTCGGACAGCTTCAGGGTGCCTTAAATGTCAATTCCGAGGAATGGTGGGGCACCGTCACAGAGAAAACGACAGAGCTCTTCAAGAATACCTGGACCCGACTGGGGGGCTTCCTGGGCGCATTCACGGAGACTGTATTGTCGATTATTACGGTGCCATTTATCCTGTACTACATGCTGAAGGATGGCAAAAAGCTGCCGGTCAAGATTCTGTCCTTTCTGCCTACGAACAGCCGCTCCGGCATCTTGCATGTCCTGCAGGACATCAACCGCCAGATCAGCTCATTTATTCGTGGACAGATTATTGTCAGCTTCTGCATTGGCATTCTGCTGTACATCGGCTACATGATCATTGGCCTGGATTACGCATTGATTCTGGCGATCATTGCTTCATTTACCAGCGTAGTTCCTTATCTCGGGCCGGCCATTGCAATTACGCCCGCGTTGGTTGTAGCCATCGTGACTTCCCCCATTATGCTGCTCAAGATGATTGCGGTGTGGACCATTGTGCAGCTGATTGAAGGCAAGTTCATTTCTCCGCAGATTATGGGAAAAACGTTAAAGATTCATCCGATCACGATTATATTTGTCATTCTTACGTCAGGCAACCTGTTCGGCGTAGTGGGCGTACTGCTGGCCGTACCTGGATACGCAGTGCTCAAAGTATGCGTGACCCATCTGTTTGAATGGTTTAAATCCTCCTCAGGCTGGTATGAGCCGCCCGTAGACCCTCGTTTGAAGTAAGCAAGAAGCTTGAATAGCCCCTGATCCTGGCGTTATTTCGCTAAGGAGAGGGGCTTTTTTAGCTATGAAATTTCTAGCTGGATCATCCTTTATAAATGGCACGGACAGCAGGTGCAGGGCCCAAATGTCCGTATATTGTCTTTAGATTGTCATATCTATCTTTTTTAACGTCTTTAAATGGTTTATAATAGGAAGGAAGAGTTCATATTTCATGCCATGAATTAATATGAGTAGAACGAGAAGCGGAGTCAATTTTACACAGGAAAGCTGCACTCTCTTAGCTTGATTTGATCTGTACAGAGGACAGGGAGACAGCCTTTTACTGCGAATACATGGATAAGGAAGGTAATCATGAGCGTACAGAAAAAAACAGACGTGATCTTGATTGGTGCCGGCGTAATGAGCGCAACCTTGGGCGCCATATTGAAGCAGTTATCTCCGGAGTGGGAGATTAAAGTGTTCGAGAAGCTGGGCAGCTCAGGGGAAGAGAGCTCTAATGAGTGGAATAATGCGGGTACCGGCCACGCTGCATTATGCGAGCTGAACTACACGTCGGAGAAGCCCGATGGATCTATTGACATCAGCAAAGCGATCAAGATTAACGAGCAGTTTCAGCTATCCCGGCAGTTCTGGTCTTTTCTCGTGAAGAACCGCTTGATTCAGAATCCGCAGGATTTCATTATGCCAATTCCCCATATGAGCATGGTGCAGGGGGACAAGAACGTTGAGTTTCTGAGAAAGCGCTTTGAAGCTTTATCCACCAATCCGTTATTCCAAGGAATGGAGTATTCAGAGGATCCGGAGCAGCTGAAGCAGTGGATTCCGCTGATTATGGAAGGCCGAAAGTCCGGCGAGAAGATTGCTGCGACGAAGATTGACTCCGGAACGGATGTGAACTTCGGAGCCTTAACTCGCATGCTGTTTCAGCATTTGAACCAGCAGGGCGTGAAGACCTATTACAAGCATGCTGTCAAGAATTTAAAGCGCAACCAAAGCGGCGGCTGGGACCTGAAGGTGCAGAATCTGAACACCGGCCAGGTAGAGCAGCACTCGGCCAAGTTCGTCTTTATCGGCGGAGGCGGGGGAAGCCTTCCACTGCTGCAGAAGACTGGCATTCCGGAATCGAAGCAGATTGGCGGCTTCCCGGTAAGCGGCTTGTTCATGGTATGTAACAATCCGGAGGTTGTAGAGCAGCATCATGCCAAGGTGTATGGCAAGGCTAAGGTAGGTGCGCCTCCGATGTCCGTGCCTCACCTGGATTCCCGCTATATTAATAATAAGAAATCATTGCTGTTTGGACCGTTTGCCGGCTTTACCCCTAAATTCCTGAAGACCGGATCTTATTTCGATCTGATCGGCTCTGTGAAGCCGAATAACCTCCTGACCATGCTTGCTGCTGGCGCGAAGGAAATGGCCCTGACGAAATACCTTATTCAGCAGGTCCTGCTCTCTAACGAGAAGCGCATGGAGGAGCTTCGGGAATTCATTCCGAACGCAAAGAGTGAAGACTGGGAAATGGTCGTTGCCGGACAGCGCGTTCAGGTTATTAAGGATACCCCAACAGGCAGAGGCACCCTGCAGTTCGGTACAGAAGTCGTCAGCGCCTCCGACGGCTCGGTGGCCGCACTCCTCGGCGCATCGCCAGGCGCTTCCACGGCAGTGCACGTCATGCTGGAGGTGCTGCAGAAATGCTTCCCGCAGCATATGCAGAAATGGGAGCCGAAGATCCGTGAGATGGTGCCTTCCTATGGCATGTCGCTAACCGATAACCCGGAGCTGTTCCACGAAATTCATGCTTCAACAGCTATGACACTGGGTCTTGCTCAGGCTGATTCCACAGTTAATCATAAAGCGCCATCTATTATTAATCTGTAGCTGCTGCCATTAAGTCATGCATGACCGCTTCAATAGATCCTGTGATCTATTGAAGCGGTTCTTTTTTTTATTTGTTGGGATATCCAGATGGCCTTTGTTACAGCTTATACATGCGAGGGTATGTAACGTTTAAAGAATCAAGATTCTGATCTGTTGAAGGAGGAAATACGGATGTCATCTGCAGAATTTGAACAAGCCCGGGAATCCGAAGAGAAATACCATGCCAAGCTGTATGAAAGCAAGGATATTCTTGAGCCGGGCAGCTGGATGTCTGAGCCTGTCCCGATCGTTATGGAGCTGCTGGAGCAGGTGCTTCAGGAGCATCAAGATCCGGTCGTGCTGGATCTGGGGAGCGGTCCTGGACGCAATGCAATCCCGATGGCACAGCGATTGAAGGAATCCGGACATGGCCGGGTCATCGGTACAGACCTACTGGATGAAGCGGTCAGCAAGCTGCAGGACAACGCAGTCAAATACGAAGTACAGCCCTTTATTCAAGCCATGCAGGCCGATGTGGAGGATGGACAATATGAAGCCGAATCGTACCACTATATTGTGGCCTGCGGCTGTCTGGAGCATGTATCCTCTAAGGCCGCATTGCGGGATGTGATTGCAAGGCTCCAGGAGGCGACCAAGCCAGGAGGCATTCACTGCTTATCCATGAATACAGAGGTTCGGGAAAAGCAATTGTCTACGGGTGAAGAGGAAGCCGCACAAATTGAGCTCAATATGAGCGAATCGGAGGCTCAAGCACTGTTGGCGGAGGTTTACCGCGGATGGCGTATTCTCGAGGACGAAGAGAAGGAGGTTTCCATCCAAGAGGAGAAATATGAGGAGCCGACCGAATTTCATGCAAATACAATCTTTTTTGCCGCTCAAAAGCCATTGTCCACACAGAAGGGTTAAGTGATCTCATTTCCGATTGTTGTAAATCCATGAGTCTATAGGCTGGGCATATGCATAGGATACATTATCGGCTTTTTCATGACCTTAAGAGTGAGGAGAGTGCGTCATGTATCCTGGTTTTCATCCGTATCATCCCGGCCATCCGCAGGCATATCAAGATACTTGTTCCTGTCACGGCCAGCTTAAGCTCGTCGATTATGGCAAAAGACCGCTAGTCATCAACATCGATGAGGCCTCCAAGCGCAATCAGACGTATCGCACGGCACTGTGGACGGGAGACCATTTTCAGGTCACGCTAATGAGCATTCTTCCCGGAGAAGATATTGGTCTGGAGGTGCATCCCTCCACAGATCAATTCCTGCGGATCGAAGAAGGGCAGGGTCTGGTTCAAATGGGGCCCTCTGCAAACCAGCTGGACTTTGAAGTGATGGCATGTGATGATTATGCCATTATCGTACCGGCCGGAACCTGGCACAATATCACCAATACAGGCCCTATGCCGCTCAAGCTGTACGTGATTTATGCTCCACCCGAGCATCCGTACGGCACCGTGCATGTGATCCGCGCCGATGCTATTGCGGCGGAACAAGGGTAATCCCCTCCATTGTTTATTACATCAGTATAAACAGGCAGCCCAAGATGGGCTGCCTGTTTGCTGTGAGTATATGCAAAAAAAATATTATTTAAGTCTTCTATAAAATATTAATATATGGTATTTATGGTTTGATATGTTTGGTATAATGAGCTCATCATCAAATACTAAATCTCTAATAAACAAACTAGAAATGACATCTATGGCTTTTAAAGAAAAAACGAGGAGATGATGACCGTGAAGACTGTCAAAGTTCAAAACGAAGCTCTCGGCAAGCGCTCTGCAGCCGCTGTAACGACGTCCCCTTACAGGCCATGGACACCGATTGTGTTTCTTCTTACCACGGTTCTAATCATCACCGCCGTGCTGTGGGCAGAGTCCCCGACAGCCCCTAAACCGGTCAGTGCTCCACTGGATCAGTTCTCAGCTGAACGGGCGATGAGTCATATTCAGCAGATCGCCCAAGAGCCTCACCCGAGCGGCTCTGAGGAGAATCTGAAGGTGCGCAATTATCTGGTAGAACAAATGGAGCTGCTGGGACTGAATCCGGAGCAGCACACCTTTACCTCCCGGGTTGTAACCCGGCGGATCAATGCCGAGATGGAGCTCACGAACCTGCGGGGCTTGATTCCCGGAACGGAGAACGGCAAGCCCCTGCTGCTCATGACTCATTATGACTCCGTCCCTACCGCGCCTGGTGCCAATGACGCTTCAGTAAGTGTCGGAGCCTTGCTGGAAACGGCGAGAGTCCTGCAGCAAGGACCTGCTCCACGCAATGATATCTGGATTGTGCTGACTGACGGCGAGGAGATTGGGCTTGCTGGGGCGAAGGGCTTCTTCAAGGAGCATGAGGAAGAGGATTTTGGACTGATTGCGAATTTTGAAGCCCGCGGCTCCAGAGGGGCCAGCTTTATGTTTCAGACCAGCGAGGGAAATCGCGGATTGATTGAAGAGTATGCCAAGACGGCTTCCAAGCCGGTTGGAAATTCCGTGCTCGTCGATTTGTATAAAAAAATGCCGAACGACACCGATCTTACCGTCGCGCTGGAGTACGGTCATCCCGGCATCAATTTTGCCTTTGGAGAAGGGTGGGAGGCTTACCATACGCCACTGGACAATATAGATCAGGTTTCACTACATACCTTGCAGCACCACGGCGAGAATGTGCTATCCATCGCCCGGCATTTCGGCAATCTGGACCTCTCTTCACTTGAGAATCCGGACAATCAGATCTATTTCAATCTGTTCGGCATGCTATTTCATTATCCTTCAAGCCTAGCAATCAGTATCCTTGTATTCCTGTTTCTAATGTGGCTGGGACTTGCCGTCTGGCTTCTGCGAAGCAAGCGGGCTCACTGGCGTGGAAGCTGTTGGGGAGCGGCCATTCCGTTATTCTCAGGACTGATGTCTACAGGAGTATGCTACTTGGTGTGGCTGGCAGTCCATAAGCTATGGGCAAGCTCCATGACTCAATTTACGGGAGCGGTGTACGATTCCATTCTGTACAGTCTCGTGTTCGTGCTGCTTACAGCAGCCATTCATATTGCCTGTACCCGGTGGCTGCAGCCTAAATCCTCTTCGCTCGAAATGATGCTGGGGGGTTCCGTCGTTGTTCTGATCCTGCTCGCAGCGTCAACCCTATGGCTGACGGGAGCAAGCTATTTATTCGCGGTTCCGCTAGCCGGTCTGCTGCTGCTGATGGGATTGTCGGCACGAACTCAGGAGTCCGGACGTTCTGCAGCAGAGGGCTCCCTGCTAGTGATTTTCGGATCGTCACTTTTGCCCTTGCTGCTATTCACTTCCATTCTGCATATCGTATTTCTCATGCTCCCGCCGTCCATTCATCTTTTTAGCATGATTATTATAGCTCCGGTCTTAGCAATGATGGCGCCTGCGATCCGTATGCTGTCCTTTTCCTGGAGATGGGTCATCCCGGTTTTTACCGTTTCTGCGGTGGTGCTTCTCGGTGTTGCGTGGTCTTTAGCAGAGCCAGGTCCGGATCGGCCCGTCTATACTGAATATGATCATGCGCACTGAGCCTTTAGGGTAAGAATCGGCCTGTATCCCCGTGAATGGGATGCAGGCTTTTTTTCATGGTCACAGGCTCGTCAATCATGCTGTGCTGCTCCCTCAATTCATGGACAAAATTGTCTCATTAGTTACGCTAAAAGTTGTCAACAATATTCATGACGAAAGTGTGTTTTCATTTCATTGTGAGAGAGGTCACTTTTGATTTAACATAAATGCAAAGGGCTTACAGATTACGCAGTATGTAAGCTTATCCTGATTTCATTTGTATTGAGGAGGCTTCAAGATGGCAACATCCACAGTAAACGAAAATCAACCGCGCGGGTTGAGAGTCGGTGTTCAAAAATTTGGTCGTTTACTTAGCGGCATGATTATGCCGAATATCGGTGCATTTATTGCCTGGGGTTTGATTACGGCGCTGTTTATTCCGACGGGCTGGATCCCTAATGAATATTTAGCGGTGCTGGTAGGTCCTGCAATTACGTACCTGCTGCCTTTGTTAATTGGTTACACAGGCGGGGAGATGATTCACGGCAAGCGGGGCGCGGTCATCGGCTCCATCGCTACAATCGGGGTCATTGTCGGCTCCAGTATTCCGATGTTTCTCGGCGCGATGCTTGTCGGTCCGCTGTCAGCATGGATTCTGAAACAGTTCGACAAAGCTGTTGAAGGCAAAATTCGTGCAGGATTCGAGATGCTCGTAAATAACTTCTCGATCGGCATCATCGGCGGACTGATTATGCTGGGCACCTACTCCGGAATTGGACCGGCTGTACAAGCCCTGACAAGCCTGTTGTCCGGCGGTGTTCAGTTCCTGGTGAACGCGAATCTGCTGCCGCTGGTGAATATTATTATTGAACCGGCCAAGGTGCTGTTCCTGAACAATGCCATCAATCATGGTATACTGAGTCCAATTGCGGTGGAGGAATCTGTTCGTGCCGGCCAGTCGATCCTGTACATGCTGGAATCGAATCCGGGTCCGGGTCTCGGCGTCCTGCTGGCGTATATGCTCGTTGGCCGAGGTGCAGCGAAGCAATCGGCGCCAGGCGCGGTTGTGATTCATTTCCTGGGCGGCATTCATGAGATTTACTTTCCTTATATCCTGATGAATCCACGTTTGATCCTGGCTGTCATTGCGGGCGGTGTATCTGGTACGTTCGTATTCCAGCTGCTCGGTGCCGGACTTACAGGTCCTGCATCCCCGGGCAGCATCATCGCCTATGCGCTAGTGACACCTAAAGGCGGCTATGCTGCGATGATCGCGGGTGTGGTTGTGGCAGCTGTCGTTTCGTTCCTGCTCTCCGTGTTCTTCCTGAAGACGAGCAAGAAGCAGGAAAACGACAATATTGAAGAAGCATCGGCCAAGCTGAAGGATATGAAGCAGGCAGGGGTAAGTGATAGCACAGCGGCTGCAACCGGTGCTGCGGAATCCGTAGAAGAGGCGGCCCAGCAGTTGAAGCGCGAAGAAGTGCGCAAGATTGTATTCGCTTGTGATGCCGGCATGGGTTCCAGTGCCATGGGAGCCTCGGTGCTTCGTAAGAAAATGCAGCAGGCTGACGTCAATGTGACCGTTGTTAATTCAGCCATTAGTGAAATCCCGGTTGATGCAGATATCGTCATTACGCAAAAAACGTTGACTGATCGGGCGAAATCAAAAATTCCTGCGGCGGAGCATATCTCCATCGAAAATTTCCTGAAAAGCCCTGAATATGACAAGCTGGTGGATCGTCTTAAAGGGTAACGGATGTGTACATGCCGGTATCATACCGGCAGGGTCCGCCATACTGGAGGCGATCGTTGTTGAACAAATTGACAGCAAGGCAGCGACAAATTATTCAGCTGCTGCTAGAGCACGACGGCGAAATCACAGCATCTGCATTGGCGCTGGATCTTCGTGTGAGCGTGCGCACCATATACCGGGAAATGGAAGGGCTGGAGCCTTTCCTTTCCCGTTTTCAAATAACATTAAAGAAAAAGTCCGGCAAAGGCATTGAGCTGGAAGGAACACCGGAGGCGCGAAGCAGCCTTGCCAGTGCTCTGACTGAGAGCATGACGGCTCACTACTCTGCTGAGGAGCGAAGGCTCGTCACTTTACTGCTCTTGCTTCAGGCGAATGAGCCGCTCAAGCTGTTCGCCCTGGCACATACCTTAAAGGTAACGCCGCAAACCATCACCCATGATTTGAACGAGCTGGAGGTATGGCTGCACAAATTTCGGCTGGAGCTGGTACGCCGGCGGGGATATGGCGTTGAGATCGGCGGCCAGGAAGAAGACAAGCGCAAAGCCATTTGTCAGCTCGCCAAGGACCATCTTGAGCCTTCGGACTGGATCGCGGGCAGAGAGCAGCAGCCTCCACTGAAGCAGCATCTGCTGACCCTGACAGGACAGCCCTTTGTCCTAAATGCAGAGCATATTCTATGGTCCAGCAGCTCCGGGTGGGTAAACGAGCTGAGTGAACAGGCCTATACCCAGCTGATATTGTCCTTGTCTGTGTCGCTGCAAAGGATTCAGCAGGGTCAGGAGGTTGAAGCGTCACCAGCTTCCATAGCCGGCTCATCATCTTATATGCCGCAGGCTCAGACGCTGGCAGATCAGCTAGCCGCGGATACCGGCCTTCCCATCAGCTCCGCAGAGGTAGAGCATATCGCATATTTGCTTCACACCCTGCAGCTAGAAGGGGCATCTCCTTATTTTATGTATACCGATCTGCATCTGCTGGAACAAATTCATCAGCTCATTCACAGGGTCGCACAGATGACAGGCTATCCGCTGCAAGGCGACAAATCGCTGCGCGAGGGATTACTGCAGCATATTGATCCCGCGCTGAAACGGATTCGTGAAGGCGCAAGCATCCGTAATCCGCTGCTGGGCTCGATTCGCAAGGATTATGGAGACCTGTTTCTCACCGTGAAGGAGGCGGTAGCAGGACTGCAGTGGGATTTGGACGTACCGGAGGAGGAAATCGGATTTTTGACGATGCATTTTGGTGCATCCTTAGAGCGTCTGCAGAAGCTCCAGCAGGAGGTACGGGCCATTCTTGTATGCAGCAGCGGCATTGGCTCGACTCAGCTGCTCGCCATGAGGCTGGAGAAGGAAATTCCTCAAATCCAGATTATACGTAACAGCTCCTGGTATGAAGCGGCCCGAATTCCGGAGGAAGAATATGATCTGATCATTTCTACGATAGACCTGCCGCTTCCTAAAGAGCGCTATATTCGCTTAAGTCCGTTGCTGAGCCGGGAAGATCTGGAACAGCTGATGGAGTATATCAGAACCACGACGCTTCACCAGATGAATATTGCGGGTACGAACCCGGGTAATAGAAAAGAGCAGATCTTTACGGTACAGCCCATGGATGAAATGATTTCCTTGCAGCATACGCTGCAGGAAATGGTGCTGCTGTTGGAGCGATTTCACAGCTACAGTCTGGATTCACAGAGCCATGAGCTGCAAGAGGTATTGATCTCCGCTTGTGCCAAGCTGTGGGAAGCGCAGCTGCTGAAGGATCCCGCTGTCGTCACCGATTTACTGCTGGAGCGGGAGCGGCAGGGCAGTCTGCTCATCCCGGATAGCTCGCTGGCCCTCTTTCATACGCGCAGTCATCATATCCTGGAGCCTGTTGTAGCTCTATTCCGTTTCCAAGCGCCTTTACCGATGGGGGACGGACACCACATGCGTGTGATGCTGCTAATGCTGGCACCGAAGGAGCTGCCGAAGGAAGCACTGGAGGTGCTGAGCGAGATTAGTGCCATGCTGCTCCGGCCGGAGCTTGTCACTTTAATGGAGCAAGGAAGTGAGCAGGAAATCAAGCTGTTTCTGTCCACGGAGCTGCTGAGCTTTTTCAAAAATAAATGATAAAGGTGTGTTCATAATGAGTATTCTTTCCGCAGATAAAGTAGTGCTTGACGCTAAAGCCAATGATAAATATGAAGCGATCCGCATGGCCGGACAGCTGCTGGTTCAAGCCGGTCATGTTGATCCGGAATACGTTGATCGGATGGTCGAGCGTGAAGACATCGCCTCCACCTACATGGGCAGCGGCCTGGCGATTCCGCACGGGACGAAGGAAGGCAAGGCACTCATTCATTCTACGGGTCTTTCTGTAGTTCGCTTTCCGGAAGGCGTGGACTTTGGTGGAGATGAGCCGGCATTTGTCGTGATCGGTATTGCAGGTGCAGGCGGAGACCATATGCAAATCTTGACCAATGTCGCAATGATCTTCAGCGAAGAGGAGAGCCTGGAGCATATTATGAATGCAGCAACGGCTGATGAGATCATTTCAATCTTTGAAGGAGGCTTGGAGGGATGAAGAAGGCCGTCCACTTTGGGGCGGGGAATATCGGCAGGGGCTTTATCGGTCTGCTGCTATCCCAGGCCGGGTATCAGGTTACATTTGTCGATGTGAATGACACGCTAGTGGGTGCCCTGAAAAAGGAGGGAGAGTATCCGGTCGTCCTGGCAGATGATCAGCCGCAGCAAATTATCGTCCGCGGGGTTAGCGGAATTAACAGCGCCATGGAGCCCTTTGAAGCGATTGCAGCCGCGGCGGAAGCGGACCTGATTACAACCGCCGTAGGAGTCAACGTGCTGAAGCATATTGCACCGACGATTGCGGCAGCCATATCGCAGCGGCTGGCTGATCCTTCACCGAAGCCGCTTCATATTATCGCCTGTGAAAATGCGATCGGCGGCAGTACGCAGCTGAAAGAGCACGTAGAGCCATTGCTGGATCGTGAAATCATTCAGAAGGCTGAAGGTCTTGTCGCCTTCCCGAACGCGGCTGTAGATCGTATTGTCCCTTTGCAGCAGCATGAAAATCCGCTGATGGTAGAGGTGGAGCCATTTTATGAGTGGGTTGTGGATGCTTCCGGCATGCTGCCAGGCTACATACCTGTAGAAGGCGTGCTGTATGTAAAGGAGCTTGCACCGTATATTGAGCGCAAGCTCTTCACCGTGAACACGGGCCACTGCTCTGCCGCATACCGAGGATACTTGAAGGGGCTGGAGACGATTCAGCAGGCGATGGCCCATCAGGATATTAAAGACGAGCTGGTTCAGGTCCTGAAGGAGTCGGGAGCCGTGCTGGTAGCAAAGCACGGCTTTGACCCTAAGGAGCATGATAGCTACATCCAGAAGATTCTGGAGCGTTTTCGGAATCCGGCGCTGCAGGATGACATTGTGCGGATTGGCAGATCTCCAATTCGGAAGCTTTCCCCTAATGACCGTCTCGTCTCTCCCGCTTTACAGGCCTTTGAGCGCGGTTTACCCTATCAAGGACTAGCCAAGTCCATGGCAGCAGCACTCCGCTTTAACGCAGCCGAGGACGAAGAGGCGGTTCAAATTCAGCAAAGCCTGAGACTGCGTGGCTTGACTCCGACAATCACCGAGATTACGGGAATCCTTGAGGACCATCCCGTCCATCAGGAAATTGTGAATCAATATCATCGTTTATAATCTAGGATCAGAGGTCGTTTCCGTAGAGGAAGCGGCTTTTTTTGATTTGTCCTGCATGGAAAAAAATCTCAACCTCTTCTCCGAAAATATAGTAAAATGAATTTCTGATGAAACATTTATAAGCAGAGAGGGAGAAGCAGCAACGTGAACAAATGGTATTATTTCGGATTTAAACATTACTGGAGTCCATATCTGGTAATGGCGCTGGCAGGAATCTTTAGTGCGCTGTACTTCGGCATTACGCATACGGTGTGGGCCGTGACCGGGGAGTTCACCCGCTTCGGAGGTCATATTCTGGAGCTGTTCGGTGTGGATGTATCGGATTGGGCTTATTTTGGTCTCGTGAAGCTGGACGGCACTACCTGGAGCCGGACTGACGGGTGGATCGTCTGGGGGATGTTCATCGGTGCGCTCATCAGCGTGCTTCTGAGCAGCAATTTCAAGATCCGCTTTCCTCGTCAAAAAAGACGGTACGTGCAGGCTCTCGCCGGCGGCATCATTGCCGGCTTCGGTGCGCGGATGGCGCTGGGCTGCAACCTGGCTGCATTTTTTACTGGCGTACCGCAGTTTTCCCTGCACGCCTGGCTGTTCATTGTCGCTACCGCCGGAGGCACTTACCTGGGTGCGAAGCTTGTGAATATGAAATGGTGGAAAGGCAAGCCGGTCCTGCGCGCTGGCGGTACGGCTCAGCCAACCGGACAGCAAAAATCACGTCAGCCCATAGGGGGGACGGTGCTGGGCCTTTTATATCTTGGTCTCATCATTTATTTCTACGCCAGCAATCAATTTATGCTGGGCACAGCCGCGCTGTTCGGCGCCGTTTTTGGCATTCTGATCGAGCGCGGTCAGATCTGCTTTACCTCAGCATTTCGCGATCTGTGGATTAGCGGCCGGGCGACCATGACCAAGGCGATCACGCTTGGCATGGCCGTCAGCGCGATCGCCACCTTGATTATCATTTTAGTGGCAGGCTTGGACCCGGTCACGAAGCTGGCGGCACCCAGCACGCTGGTGGGGGGATTGCTGTTCGGTCTTGGCATCGTCATGGCCGGGGGCTGTGAAACCGGGATGATGTACCGGATGATGGAGGGACAGATCGTCTTTGTTCCCGTCTTTATCGGAAATATTCTTGGCGCCACGGCGCTTGCTTATTCCTGGGATCACTTGGGAGTCTATCGCTATCTGGGTGAAAGCGGAGCCCCTGTCAATCTGATTTCAGTGATGGGTCCGGCGGCGGCACTGCTCCTGACTCTGCTAGTCCTTGGTGTCTTCTACGCTATTGCAGCCGTATGGCAGCGGCATTACCGCTTCGGAAAAGGCTTTACGAAAGGAGGTGCAACCCATGTCCGTTGATTTCACATTGGATTTACGCGGCGAATCCTGTCCGTATCCCGTTATCTATACCTTAGAGGCGCTGCAGGGAATGAAGAAGGGCCAGACACTGCAGGTGATCTCGGATTGTCCGTCGGCATTTCGTAACGTGCCGGAGGAAGCCGTGAAGCATGGCTATACGATGGCTCAGGAGCCCGAGAAGCAGGGTCAGGAATTTAGCTTGTTTATTACCGTATAGTCTTCGGGAAGCACCCATTGAACGGACCATTTGAAGTCCTAACTCTGTCTCATGTAGAATGAGAGAATCATCATTGTCGATAAGACGAAGCAGGAGGCAGAGTGTTCAATGGATGTATTGTTATGGTTAAAGTATTTATTTCTAGGAATGGTGCAGGGCATTACCGAGCCCATCCCGGTATCCTCCAGTGGTCATCTGGTCATTGTGCAGGAGCTGATGGGCCTTAAGCAAGAAGGTCTGTTTTTTGAAGTGCTGACGAATACGGCATCCTTGTTTGCGATTGCTGTCATTTACAGGCAGGACATTGCGCGCCTGATCTCTTCCACTGTGAAGTTCATCCTTACGCGGGAGAAGGAGTACCGGTCCGATTTCATGTTCAGCCTGTATGTGGTGATCGGGACGATTCCGGCGGCGCTGGCCGCAGTCCTGCTCAAGAGTCAGATCGAGCAATTCTTCTCTTCCATACATACGGTCAGCATTTCACTCCTTGTTACAGGGGTCGCTTTATGGCTGATCCGAAATTTACGGGGACGAAAAAGAGACGGTGACCTTTCCGTCCGTGACGCCTTACTTGTAGGTCTGGCCCAGGCCGTTGCCTTGATTCCAGGCATCAGCCGCTCCGGCGCTACGGTCATTTCGTCTATGGCGGTAGGGATGAAGCAGGAGACGGCCCTGCGCTTCTCGTTCATGCTCTATATTCCGATCAGTGTCGGCGGGATCATTCTCAGTGTTTCCGATCTGACCCAGATTCCGGAACGAGCCTCAATGGCGGTCCCTTATGTACTCGCCTTTGCAGCCTCACTGGTAACGACCTATTTTTCCATGAAGTGGCTGATGAACGTGATGGCTAAAGGAAACCTGAAGTATTTCGCCTATTACTGCTTTGCGGTCGGAATTTTGCTATTGTTTATCTTATAAAGCAAGAGAACCTCTTAGGGTCAGCTTCTTGCTCAACGAGGCGTCTTCCTTGAGTGAAAATGAAACCAAAAATAAAGACATGGCGATGCTGGGCTAACCTCCCAGACTCTACCATGTCTTTATTTGAGTTTATGACCTCGATTTTTTGGGGGACAGCTTCTGCTGCTGATGACATTACTTTATACTAGAGCAGCTCTGCGTTCTTGAGATCGATACATCAGGGCCAGGAGCAAGGAGGGCAGTGTACACACAATCATACCGAGAAACGCAAACCCGGGCTGAATTTCATATAGAAACCCGCCGAACAGCGTTAATATCGCCGTACTCCAGCTTAATGCCAGCGCACCGTACATCCCTTGAGCATTCGGAATTTGCGACTGAGGAATATGGTGCGTGATGAATCGCATAAATGCATAATGACCCATGGCGAACGAGAAGGCGTGCAGGGCTTGAGAGATCGAGAACACCACCACATTCGGAAAAGCGAACACGAGCAGCCACCGCACGGTAGAGCCCATCGCCGCAAGACTCAACAGAGACCCGGCAGAGAAGCTCTGAAAATAACGGTCGGCTACCACGAAAAAAATAATCTCGGCAACCACAGCAATGTTTATGATGATCCCGATCCAGTAGGTAGGAACCTCAATATGCTGCAAATAAATATAGCCATAGCTGTAATACGAGGCATGGGCCGCCTGAAGCAGAACGACGGCAGCCAGCACGATTCCGAAATAACGAACACGGAACAGCTGCAGCATGCCGTTACGTGAGCGGTGCAGTGAGGCTCCTTCCTGCAGGGCTTCAGGGGCAGGCAGCAGACTCAGCACGGCAAATACAAACATCCCGAGAATAAGTGCCCATAAGACCACGCCGTCACCGTACGTTCCTGTAAAAAAGGTAAGCACCACACCCGCCATCACAAAGCCTGCCGAGCCAAAGGATCGGCTTCGTCCATAATTGTTCAGCAGCTTCCGCTGAATCAGGATTCCTGCCGCACTGTCGAGCGCCGGCATAATGGTCGGGTAGAACATATGCACCAGCACCGTCGCAAGAATGAGCTCTATAAAGGATTCTGCCGGAATATAGGTGAGAATAGCCAGCAACGTCGCGATCGACATCGCGATCCGCAGGGTATTACTGCTGTATCTGGCCGACAGCCAGGGAAACAAAAACAGAGTGGACAGCCCTCTCATGGCTAGACCCAGACTCATAATCAGGCTGGCTTCGGATACACTCAAGCCCTTGGCTTCCATCAGCCACCCGGTCCAGAAGGGAAGAAACACTCCCCAGGTTACAAAAAAGCTTAAATACTGTCGACTCATCCAACGCTGTATGTTTATCATCTTAAACCTCCATGATTGCATAATATCACAGAGTCCCTTACAATCCTATGAGATAGGTAGATTGAAAGGACTGTTTCAGCCCTCGGATTGTTGGGTATATAGCCTATTATTTCTACCATGCGAGAGACACTGATCATGTGGAGGTCACATATGCACCGTGTTAACCTGGATAAGCCAACGCTGAATAGCCAAGTATTTGAATTCGCCTCATTTGGAATTGCACTGATGGATCATAAAGGGCTGATATTATCAGTTAACCCGGCCTTCGAACGTATGTTTGGATATCAGCAGCATGAAATGGACGGCAAGCATCTTGCCGAGTTTACATACCCGGAAGAACCCCTTCCTCTTATGAACCAAATTCTTGGGCTCATCGGAAGCACAGAGACAGAGCTGCAGGTTGAGAAGCGCTTTATCCACCGCAACGGCCATTTGATATGGGGCTTGTTTTCTGTGCGATTGTTTAGTGATGATCAAGGAGCGCCGATGTACTATATTGCACAGATGATTGATATTTCGAAGCAAAAAGAATCGGAGCAGCGACTGCAGGAATCGGTAGAGCGTTACACCTCTCTAAAAAAATACAATCACGACGCTGTAGTATCCTTTGACTTGAAGGGTAACATCATCAATGCGAATATTATGGCGGAGAAGCTGACCGGGTACAACGTGTCTACCGAGCTGATCGGGATGGAGCTTGCCAATCTGATTGGTCCGAGCCATGTATACCGCATTTTAACGGAATCCTTGCATGACAGCTCCGTCGAGCAGGAAATTGATACCCTGGTGACCAAGGAAGGTCACTTTGTGGAAGTGCTTACAAGTATTGCGCCGATTTTTGTGAATGAGCAGAATATCGGGTTCTATATGATCTGCAAGGACATGTCGGAGCAGAAGCAGCTGATTATGGCCAAAGAGACCGCAGAAGCCACCAATAAGGCCAAGAGTGAGTTTCTGGCGATGATGAGTCATGAAATTCGGACACCGATGAATGGTGTCATCGGGATGACGGATATTTTGCTGGATTCCGATCTGGAGGAGGAGCACAAAGAGTACCTGCGCATCATTCGCCAGAGCGGGGAATCGCTGCTCTCCATTATCAATAACATTCTGGATTTATCGAAGATTGAAGCGGGAAAAAGTGAGCTGCATGAGCAAATCTTCGATGTCCAGCGGATTGTGAAGGAATGCCTTTCTATTGTGTCGGCCAAGGCCGAAGTGAAGAAGCTCAGGCTGTCATACTCCATCCAGCACGATGTGCCCGAGCATTTGCTCGGCGATGCGGATCGTCTAAAGCAGGTGCTGCTGAATCTGCTCGGTAACGCGGTGAAATTCACCGGGAGCGGGGAAATCTCGGTTGCGGTCTCAAAGGCTCGCCGTGGCGATGATGACATGCTCTTGTTCACGGTGGCGGATACTGGCATTGGTATTCCTCCGGATAAGCTGAAGGTAATCTTTGAGCCCTTCTCACAGATTGACAGCTTCATGATGAAGCGGCATGAGGGAACCGGACTCGGACTCTCCATCTGTCAGCGGATCGTGGAAATGATGGGCGGTCAGATTTGTGCGGATAGTGATGGCAAGAGTGGCTCACGCTTTCATTTTACGTTTCCTCTAAAGGAAGGGAAGATGAAAGTCGCCAAGACTCAGGAGGAAGGTTATGACCAAGACCTGGAGCCTGCTAGAATACTCATAGTCGAGGACCATGAGATTAACAGACTTGTGCTTAGCAAAATGGTGGAGAAGATGGGCCACCGTGTCTCGGTGGCTACGAACGGACAAGAGGCGCTGCAAGCACTAACCCGTCATCCTTACGATATTGTATTCATGGACATTCATATGCCTGTGATGGACGGCTTGACTGCAACCCAGGAGATCCGTAAATCTATTCCCGAGGATAGGCAGCCGTACATTGTTGCTGTCACGGCCAATGCGCTCAAAGGGGACCGGGAGCATTGCCTGGAGGCAGGAATGAACGAATATATTAGCAAGCCTGTGTCCCGCGACGCGATTCAAAAGGCACTACAATTCGTCAAGCAGAAGCACCTGATGTAAACACCAAGCCAATTCCTGAGCCGTACAGGAATTGGCTTTTTTTGTCGTTTTTCCAAGATCCATGTGGAAAGCTTGCAGGTTCAATGTTATGATAGGGATTCTAGAGGCCAGTATACAGGAGGTCCATGATGAAGCAAGCCCAATCGCAAAACACATTGATCCCGTGGGAATACCTGATCGCCAGACTGCAATATTCAGTTACGGTAGTGGATGCAAGGGATCCGATACTGCCTTTAATTTATGTCAATGAGCATTTCACGGAGCTGACCGGCTATTCGGTAGAGGAATCCGTAGGCAGCAACTGCCGCTTCCTGCAAGGACCCGAGACGGATCGCGAGACCGTGGATAAGATCAAGCTGGCTATTCAGCAGCAGAAGGCTACGAAGGTTGAGATTTTAAACTACACTAAAGCCGGTCGTAAATTCTGGAACGAGCTGAATATCGACCCTATTTTTAACGAAGCTGGAGAGTGTTTGTATTTTGTTGGTATTCAATATGATATCAGTGAGCGTAAATTCGCCGAGCAGCAGCTGCAATTCGCGATACAAATGGCGGAGTACAATGCCAGACAGCATATGGAGTTCATTGGCAAGCTTAGTCATGAGATCAGAACGCCGCTTAACGGCATCATGAATATGATTGAGCTCGCCGGGATGGATGCTTCCCCGCAGGAGCAGGAGGAATATCTGGAGCTTGCACAGCAATCTGCGGAGGTGCTCCTGAGCTTTGTAAATAACAGTATGGATATGGCCAAGCTTGGCATGGGAAAAATGAAGGTGGAAGAGGTCGAATTCAGGCCCGATCAGCTGCTTCAGCAGCTATTCAAGATCCATCAGCCGGCAGCAAGGCTTAAGCAGGTGGAGCTGTCCACAGATATTGATCCTAGCCTCCCGGAGGTATTGGTCGGGGATCCGCTTCGGTTAAGGCAGATTCTGGACAACCTGCTGAGCAATGCGATTAAATTTACAGAGTCTGGCCGTGTTCAGCTGCAGGCCAGGCTGGTCAAGCAGCATAACGAATCTGCTGAGATCACATTTATCGTGCAGGATACAGGGATCGGCATTCCGAAGTCCAAGATGAAGAGTCTGTTTGGGACCTTTGTTCAGACGGACATTTCCCACTCCCGCCGCTTTGGCGGCAGCGGCCTGGGCCTGAACATTTGCAAAGAGCTCGCAGAATTAATGGGAGGACAGATTCACGTCGAAAGTGAAGTCGATGCAGGAACCACGTTCACTGTGGAGCTGAAGTTCAAATCCATAAACTAGTGTGAGCATCAAAACCCCAAGAGCCGAATTTCTTGCCGCTCTTGGGGTTTCTTTTTATCTTTGTGATTGATTCTTCAGGCAACGCGTTATTTCAGGTTTACTTCCTCATTCATATCCGAAGCCTTCACATCTTGGCCAACAGCACGGCGCAGCATGTACGTCATCATCTTGAATTTATTGCCGGAATCCCAGTACTCCGCCGTCTCTGCATGCACCTTGATCAGAACCAGGCTCGGATCATCATAGCTGCAGTCCAATATTTCTTCATAGGCCTTATTCCAGAACTCCTTGATCTTCTCCGGGTTGTCGATCAGCTCGGCATTGCCACGCACCGAGACATAGGATTTGTCAGCATACGATACATTCACCTGCTTGTTATGCAGGATTTCATGAAACTTGCTAGTATCCTTTTTGGTCAGGAACCACAGATCTCCGTCAAACTCTACTTCTTGCGTTTTCATAGGGCGGGACACGAGTCCGTCTTCAGAAATCGTTGTCAGCATCGCCGTGTCGATGTCCTTGATCAGCTTAGCGACCTTTTGAATATCCTCCGGATGTTTCGTCATACTCATGCTATAGCTCATTCCCTTCCATGTAGATGTATAGGTATATGCTTAGTATTACACGCTTGACAGAGACCCAAACCATGGATTCCGGCAAGAGGGGATGGCATGAAAATGTAATCGAGGTGGAATGCTAATGGAGGTCATTTCATTTGAATCCATCAAGGAGGGTACTGTGATGTCTCAACAAAAGAGAAGAGCAGAAGCTGCCTGGAAATCACGAAAGCAGGATCAGCATCCCCACGGCAAGATCAAATCGCTGAAGGAGCTGGCTTCCGAAGCGGAAAAGATGGATTAGAATTCGTGACCGAAGAGGACTGCCGCATGGTGAATGCGGCAGTCTTTGCGATGAAATGCTGAGATTTCTCAGGTAGGAGCTTTAATTTGGAACTATTTATGAATGCGCTATCATTTTACAATGATTATGAAAGGAGGGAGGCTGCTAAGAATCCGGGCTGCATCGAGCAGTCCATAACACACTCCAATTAAAGATGAAGGGAATGAATGTTATGAAAAAAGGTAAACGATGGGTCACCGTCATGCTGGCCGCCGCTATGAGCCTGGTAGTATTCGGTCATACGACCTATGCGGCTACAGATTACTGGCAGAACTGGACAGATGGAGGCGGTACCGTCAATGCAACGAACGGCGCTGGCGGCAATTATAGTGTTCAATGGACAAACACCGGGAACTTTGTCGTCGGCAAAGGCTGGAAGACGGGCACAGCCAATCGTGTCGTGAACTATAATGCCGGGGTCTGGGCGCCATCAGGTAACGGCTATCTTACCTTGTACGGCTGGACCCGAAACTCCTTGATTGAATATTACGTCGTGGACAGCTGGGGCACCTACAGACCGACTGGCACTTATAAAGGAACTGTCACCAGCGATGGCGGCACCTATGATATTTACACGACTATGCGGTACAATGCTCCTTCCATTGATGGCACACAAACCTTTCAGCAATACTGGAGTGTTCGTCAATCGAAGCGTCCTACCGGTAACAATGCGGCCATTACGTTCAGCAATCACGTGAATGCTTGGAAGAGTAAAGGCATGAATCTAGGAACGAGCTGGTCCTATCAGGTCATGGCCACCGAAGGCAATCAGAGCAGCGGCAGCTCTAACGTCACCGTATGGTGATGCCGGAATAGCTGCATTATAGACGGAAGGCCGTTGGCAGGATCGACGGTCTTCTTTTTTTTAGAAAAGAGAAGAATCCATCAATAGAGTGGAGAAAGGAGCGTCCTATGAATCGGATCATAGGCATGGTGTGTGTGTTAAGTATGCTCCTCGTGACCTCATTTACGGAGGATCGTATGGGGGCGGCCGAGGAGCACTCTATGATATTTGTACCGGGAGGAACATTCCAGCACCCCTCGTTTTCCCAATCCGGAACTGGGCTGGAGCGAGCGGTGGAGGTGCCTTCTTTTTATATTGGCGCTTATGAAGTTACGCAGGAGGAGTGGAATGAGGTTTATGAGGATAACCCTTCTACCTTTCGCGGGAAAGGGCTGCCTGTGGAGGGAGTGAGCTGGTATGCTGCGGTTGAATACTGTAATAAAAGAAGCCTGCTGGAGGGCCTGGAGCCGTATTATGTCATCCATCCTCAAGATCAGGATTCTGAAAATTACAACCCCAATGATCCCCTCCAATGGAGCGTCACAATTCAACCTGAGGCGAACGGTTATCGCTTGCCTACTGTGTTGGAGTGGGAATATGCGGCTAGCGGAGGAGCTGGAAGCCTGGGATTCAGGTATAGCGGCAGTCATAATCTCAATGAGGTAGCCTGGTATTGGCGGAATTCAGGTACCCGCTACCTGACCGGAGACTGGAGCTGGCCTCTCATCGAGAATAATAACAGTCAGACCCGGCCTGTAGGGAGCAAGCTCCCGAACGAGCTGGGCATTTATGATATGTCGGGTAATGTGCGGGAATGGGTCCAGGACTGGATGGCCGATGAGGGGACCCCGCAGGGAGTATACCGCATCGTCAAAGGTGGCGGGTGGATCGGTGATCTCGGCAGTCATTCCATTGAATTCAGAGGGAAATTCGAACCCAGTGGCTTCGGTCCGGATCAGGGCTTTCGGGTGGCCCGGAGCAGGCTGTAACCATCTTTTGCCTCCTGATTTGTTCATTCGCAGCTTGGTTGATACAATATCAATAGCGATTCCAACCCATGGCTAAGCTGCCAATGACACAGATAAGGAGTATGAACGATGAACATCAGAGCCGCGATTATGGATATTGGATCCAATTCCATTCGATTAGTGATCTATGAGGTCACAGAGCAAGGCCACTATCGGGTCATCCAGGAGTGCAAGGAATCCGCCCGACTCAGCGAGAAAATCGATCAGCAGGGGTACATGAGCCGTCAAGCGGTGGACAAGATCGTCCCCATCATCCGCCAATTCAAAAGCATCTGTGATTTATACAAGGTGACTCATCTGCGTGCGGCCGCTACCGCCGCAATTCGGAATGCCGAGAATTCCAGCCAGATTATTGAATGGCTCTATCAGGACACAGGGATGTCCATTGAGGTTCTCACCGGGGAGCAGGAGGGCGCCGCAGGCTTTCTTGGAGTTGTGAACACGATGAACGCTCAGGACGGGATTATTATCGATATCGGAGGGGGCAGCACAGAGGTCACGCTGTTCCGGTCCCGGCAGCTGATTCACACGTACTCCTTTCCTTTTGGAGCGGTGAACATGAATGTTCGGTTCAGTGGAGACGGTCAGTGGGAAGCCAAGCACGCTCAAGCTCTGGAGCAATATATTCGGGAGCAGCTGCTGCAGCATGAATGGATTGCCTCGAATCCGGGTCTGCCAATCATCGGCCTGGGCGGAACCATCCGTACGGTGGGCAAGATGAATCAGAAGAAGCACCGCTATTCTCTGCCGGTCACGCATCATTATCAGATGCGCGGTGAGGATGTAGAGGAGCTCTATCACAGCCTGCCTAACATGACGGTTCTTCAGCGCAAGAAAATTCCGGGTCTCTCCAAAAGCCGCGCCGATATTATTATCCCTGGCGTTATTATCATGCAGACCATCTACCGCACCGCTCAGGCCTCGCAGTGGATGATTTGCGGCTCGGGTCTGCGGGATGGATTGTTTCAGGAGCTGATCACTCCGGACCATCCGATCGTACCGGATCCGCTGGAGATCAGTCTGCAGAACATTCTTGCCTTTAACACGCCCGTGCCGCCTGAGCATCTGGAGCGGGTATCCGCTCACGCCCGGCAGCTCTACGCCGCTCTAGAGCCGGCTCCATTAGAGCTTGATCAGAAGCTGCTCCAGGTGTCCAGCAGGCTATACAAAACCGGAGCTGCGCTTAACTATTATCAATACAGCCGGCATACGTATTATTGGCTCCTGAACGCCGGGCTTCGGGGAATGACGCACCGGGAGGCTGTGCTCACGGCCCTGATTGCCGATTATCATCCCAAGGCAAGGACGCCTGAGCAGATCCAAGAATTCAAAGACATCCTTCACGATGCTGATGATATGCGAATTTACCGCCTGGGCTCACTGGTTAAGCTGGCTGCTGCACTGGACCGCAGTGAACTGGGAAGTATCACCGAGGTGACGGCGCAAACAAAAACCGGCTCTGTGCATTTGCAGCTAAGCTGCAAAACAGAACCGGTTCTGGAGATGGGCGAGCTGGAGGCCGCTGCGAAGGATGTGCAGAAGGCCTGGGACGTCAACCTATCCTGGTCCGTTCATTTACTTCCATGAGGCAATATTCATCGCCTCGAATTGACTGCGTATAAGCTGGCTATCACTGCTCACGCGGGTATAGCTTCCGTTAGGGAGGAGCATTCTGGCCTTCACGTTATCCCGCAAGGAAAGGTCCAGGATGCTCCATATAATATCTTTGAGCTTGGGATCGAACACGGGGCACATAAGCTCGATTCTCCGTGTCAGATTCCGCGTCATCCAGTCCGCACTGGAGAGGAATACATCCGGCGTACCGGCATTTTGGAAGTAAAAGATTCGGGAATGCTCCAGGAAGCGGTCCACAATACTAAGAACCCGAATATTCTCGCTCAGGCCCTGAATGCCGGGGCGAAGACAGCAGACTCCCCGCACGATCAGATCAATATGCACTCCGGCCTGGGAGGCGGCATACAATTCATCAATCATTTCCTGGTTGGATAAGGAATTGATCTTGGCAATGATTCTTGCCGGCCTCCCGGCGGCGGCATGCTCCGCTTCCCGGCGAATGAGAGAGAAGAGGTTGTCCTTCATGCCTGTGGGAGCCATGCTGAAGGCTTGCAGCTCTCGTTGAGCGGCATAGCCTGTAATCTCGTTGAACAGCGCAGATGCATCCTCGCCGATGATTGGATTGGAGGTCAGCAATCCGATGTCCGTATAGATTCTTGCTGTTGTTTCATTGTAATTGCCGGTTCCTACATGCACATACCGGTTCAGCACCTGATTCTCGCGCCGTACGACGAGAATGATCTTAGCATGAGTTTTTAAGCCGACGAGCCCGTAGACCACGTGGCAGCCGGCTTTTTCCAATGTGCGGGCCCAGGCGATATTCCGCTCTTCATCAAATCTCGCCTTGAGCTCCACAACAACCGTGACCTGTTTACCGGATTCCGCTGCCCGGGCGAGTGCCGGGATCAGACGGGAGTCACCGTTGACGCGGTACAGCGTCATTTTGATCGCCATGACCTGCGGGTCCTCTGCTGCCTCAATAATAAAGTCAGTGACCGCATCAAAGGACTCATAAGGGTGGTACATCAAGCGGTCCTGTGCACGCAGCAAGCTGAACATATCCTGCTCGGTGTGAAGCTCCTGCGGGTATACCGGCTTGATTGGCGGGTAACGGAGATGAGACATGCCTTCGATACTGTCCGCGAACGAGATTAGAAAGCTGAGATCCAGCGGTCCGTCGACCTCGAACACATGATCATCCAAACCGAACTCCTCCTGCAGATGCTCCAGCGCAAACGGATGAATGCCTTTCTCCACCTCCAGCCTGACCGGGGCACCTCGGCGTCGGCGTCGTAACTCTTTCTCAATTTCCTCCAGTAAATCTTCGGCTTCTTCTTCATTAATTGTAAGATCCGCATTCCGGGTGAGCCGGAAGCCGTGGACTGCCTCAGGCCAGTAACCGCCAAACAGCGACTGGATGTGATGCTTGATCAGCTCCTCAATAAGAATAAAGGACCGCTTCTTGCTGTTGGAGCGGTGGGGGACCGGAATCACCCTTGGTATATTGGAGGGCACCTGCACAATGGCGAAGAAGCGTTCATCCTCCAGATCACTATGATGCTGACGCAATACAACGGCCAAATACACATATTTATTGTGAACGAGTGGAAAAGGACGGCTCTGATCCACGGCCATGGGGGTAAGAACCGGAAATACAATATCATGATAGTATGTATCCATTGCTTTTTGCTGTGTGGCATTGAGATCGTGATAGCCCAGCATCACAATCCCTTTCTTGACCAGCTGACGGGACAGGTCCCGATAAGCGCGGTATTGCTCGGTGACCATAGCGGTTGTTCTTTTTCGCAGACGACGAAATAAGCCGGCAGGGGAATAGCCGGTAAAATCTTTATGAGTAAAGCCTGCCTTTGTCTTCTCTTTCGTTTCGGCGACCCGGACCGCCATAAATTCGTCCAGATTACTGCCTACAATCGCCAGGAATTTGGCGCGTTCGAGCAGGGGAGTTGCAGCATCCTGAGCTTCCTCCAGCACTCTTCGATTAAATTCGATCCAGCTCAGATCGCGGTTCAAGTAGCGGTTCGACACGCCCTTTTCTCCTTGCTTTATGATTTCTTGTAACATAACATTAGCAACCTCCGTTAAGATCCAGACTTGACCTTATGCTTATTGTACGTGTATAGAAAACATCATTCATCAGAAGAATGTAAAAGCAAAGTAAAGCCAATGTAAAATGTGCAAATTTGCATAAAAGCTGGATGCGCTGCTAGCAAAAAAAGGACTTTTTATATAGTTATAGTATAAAGAGAATCACTGCCCGAAACAATATGGGGCAGATGAATGAGAGGATGTCAGACAACATTACCTTGATACGGATTCTTCTCGAATGAAAAATAAAAATGACTCCCGTGTTACACAGGAATCATTCTTATTTTGAATGGTAGAGAGTAGAGACAAAATGTAGATTAGGAAATGTTGGACAGTGAAGAGGGACTTTGATTCTCAATGGCGAATTCTACAAGGAACCCATGACGGTCCGGAAGAGCAGATTTACGTTAATCCGTCTGCCGCGCAAGTAGGGCATCAATGATCATCGCGTGACTCCCACCCTAACGTCACCGTGGAGGTGACGGAAGCTGAGGTTAAACAACAACTGCGAGAAGCAGCAGGCTATTCTTCCGAGAAGATAAGTGAAGGAATCATTATCGAATCCAAGGGAGCGGGGGTCAAGATGGTAATTTATAATCAGGAACCTTGCAAAAGCAGAAATGCTGATCAGAAAATCTGTAGAATTAGTATTTGAAGCCTTAATTAACCCGGAGCTAACTACCAAATTTTGGTTTACCAAAAGTAGCGGAAGATTAGAGGTGGGTAAAAGCGTTAGGTGGGATTGGGAAATGTATGGTGTGTGGGATGAAATACTCGTGAAACAGCTTGACAAGCATAAACGAATTATTGTCGAATCGTCTGATGGTACTACAATTGAGTGGGTTTTTACATCAAGAGCAGATCACGAGACGTTCGTTACAATCGAAAACTATGGATTTACAGGCACCGATGATGAAATTATTCGTCAGTGTATGGACTCTGTTGGTGGATTTACAATGGTGTTATGTGGGTTGAAAGCATTGTTGGAGCATAATGTTGAATTAAATTTGATTTCAGATAAAGCGCCAGATGCTCATGAATATGAGTGACAATGATGAGGGAGCGGGGATTGTAAGTTTATACAGTATCTCGCAAAATTCAATTAATTATAATTGATGAGCTAGTACTATTCTAAGTTGTATATTAATCGTCTTCTTTCAGATTTATGAGAGAAGGCGGTTTTTTTACTGGTGAAAGTGAATAAAATTAGATATTAAATTACTTGAAATTTATTATTTTCTAAATTTGGAGCTGCCTAGAAAATTCACGAAAACATCATTTTTTTTAAGCTGATAACATCGCCCTCCCAGCCGCATTTGGACTGTAAGGTAACTAACTGGCCAAAGGGTACCTTTTTAACAGAAAATACTCCACATTCTTCACATTCCAAAGAACAGCTGTCAGCAGAATTTTCCCATGCTCTTTGGAAGCTAGAAATTGCTTTAGCATGAGCAACATTTGTATTGATCCAAGGAGACCAAATCATTACAAAAAGCAAAATAATTAAGGTAAGTGTACCTCCAATAGAGATGTACACCAGGTTCTTTTTTTTCATGACATTTTCACTCCTATCCTTAATTTTGTACATGTCTGACTAATTATAGGTATTAACGCTTATTACCCGTATAAAGTTGTAAGGTTCTTTACGCAGTGTTAATTCACTATGTAACTTGTTCTGAGGCTGTAGGAGTTAATGATAATAGGCTGGTACTTCATCAAATACGGTTTGCAAAGAATATGGAAGGAAAATTCTTGTATTTCTTAAGCAATTGGTCCGGATGCTCTCTTTATTTATATGTATGCAATAAATCAATAATGTGGCTCAATGTGGCTCTGAAGGTGTGGCTGCAGAGAACAGATTCAGGTAGCTGCAAAGTGATGTAAGATTTTACATTTATTGATCCGGCAGGATACTGTGAATCATTCCGCCCTCGTAGAAAGTGCAAATTAGGCTGAAGCACTGAGAGGGCTCTTTGTTGTGGTATCATCTATGCGTGGCTTATCGGAATAGAGAGGGAGGGGATGATCCGTCCAGTCGGTATGCTTAAATATGGTATTACGCCGAGTATTCGCCGGAAAGTGTTTCCTAGGCTTCTGAAAACAATGGTAAAGCAATCCAAGTCCGTCCACTATGAGTTTTTTATACTAATACACAAAACTCGTATTTTGTACATATGTCTAATACCTCATATTCATTGGCAAGTAGTCACTAGTTATGTGATTACTTGCCTCTTTTCATTGTGTTGGTTATTTTATTATTCTTCAAAGTACTTTTTTTTGTTGAATTCATTTTTGAAAGAGATTAGTTGACCAATTCCAGAAGAATTCCACAAATTAAAAAATGGTTTAACTTTGTCTACAGTTTTTACATCATCACCACGTTTGTCACATTTTGTTATAAACAGTTGCTCGATTGCTCTAGATATTGCAACAAAAAAAGTGCAAAGTTCTTCATCGATATTGTCTCCAAAGAAAGCATCATCCTCCAAACCGATAAGAAAAACTACCTTATATTCTAATCCTTTGCTTTTGTGTATTGACATCACTGGGATCGAATGCATTCCTTTAAATCTTTCAATTGAATATACCCAATCTGTACAAGTTTCATATTCAGCCCACAATAGACTTACATAGTTTTTAATTAGAGTATCTAAATAAGCATTATTATATTGTCTGTATACTCCTCTTAATTTTTCCCGATCCAAATGGTTAAGTATATCTAAGACTGTAAGGTACAATTCGTCTACAGTAGTTAAATTCGTCATTTTTAACTCTAGCGTCTTAATGTACTTTACAAAGTTACCCTCAAGTGTTTGTTGAACTGTATTAGAAGTTCTTGAATTGTAACCATTAAGTTGCCTTAAAACCTTAATTATAAATGACCATTCATCAGGGGCTTTAAATGGTAAAGCTAGCAATATAATAGATTGTACAATTTTTATTATGTCTTCCTTCAGTAACGTTTGATACTGATCTTCTACTCGTGAATGAATATGATCGCGATCTAATAAATCCATTATGCAGGTAATTTTCTGGTTAAAATACAAAGCTCCGTCCACAAAAGGATCGTCCCAGTGCTGTGGACGTGTGAGTGCCAAAGGTAATCGTGTATGATCATCGCCTTTAGCCGCATTGATCTGAGATTGAGTTAGAAAAATGCTCTTGGAGAGGTCTGCTCCTCTAATATCGGCATCACGAAAATCTGCACCGATGAGATCTGCCCCCCTCAGATTCGCTCCTCTCAGGTCAGCAGCAATGAGATACGCTCCTCTCAAATAAGCTCCTTTCAGGTCCACTTTTCTCAGATCGGCGGCAATGAGGTCGGCCCCTCTACCCATCTTCACTTTACGAGCGGAACCCCCTTTTTTCGGCCTCGTTCCATGTGTTTGCTTACTTTGAGCCTCCGTACGCACTAGTTCACTGGTCTTAATAAGCAGTGTATTTACGTGTGCACGGTGTTCAATCATGTCTAATTCCAGGAGCTCGTTAGCTGGGAGCAGACTCCATCGTTCTGTCATCTCCAGCAAGCTGCGAATCTCGTCATGAACAGGCTTTCCCGCTTGAAGCGTCATTGCCTCTGTCAAATACCACATCAATTCATGAAGCTGCAGCATAACCAGGAATGCGTTGAACATTGACTTAGCTGTGTCCGGAAACTGGCGCCAGTCTTGCCCGCGGAACGTAATCTGAGAAACCTTCTGCCCCGCTCCGAAACAGTCAAATGCCAAACACCCCTTAAGACCACGGGCACTCAGGCTTTTGTGAATATTGCACCGAAAGTCATGCTGCAGTTGGATACACGGTTGACCTGCTTCTTTATCAATGGGGAAACCTTCAGAAGCTGAGAAACATAGAGAGACACAGCATAGCCCAAAACAATGATCACAATCTGCCCGAAGATCTTCGCCGTCCTTCTCTTGCTTGACCTGAACGTTTCCGTCATTCAAACATTTCATCTGCACCTTCACCCTTTACCTATATGATTTGTGCTTTATCGCATTTGAGCGGCTGATATCCATTTCACCAGATCTGCATCAATGAGAGTTTCTTTATACAGCACATCCCCGCTATTTTGAAAAAAAGGAATATGTAATGAAGCGTCATTCATAAATTTGAAGACAAGCAAACCTTCAGGGCCCTTTTCAAACACTATTTCTGTGGCCTTTACTCGTTCAGCGCTATTTATCTGGTTGACAATTCTATGAATCGTTTGCAGATCCGTAATCGTCTGGCTGCTTTGATTGGACATATTGACATTCTTATAAATGGTCATCGACTGTATGTCGCTCTGGTTCGAAATGAATAGATTTCTTTTATCGTTGTTATCCGAAAACAAAATATAAGCCACGCTGGTCAATACGAGGAGCAATAAGATAAATAAATAATTCACCTTTTGAATCCAATGACTTATATGCCAATAACGACTTTTCAGTTTAGATTTCTTTCTTTGTTGATCCTGCATGATCAAACCCACTTTCTATCACCCAATGATAAATCATTCATCTTATATAATACCAAATTGAACTAGTTAATGGAATAATATGACTCCGATGATAATCTTTAATAAAATGCCTATTATTCTAATGCCATGTTATCGAAGGTACAGTTGCGCAAAAAAGGAGCTTACAGCAGTCTCCAAGACTGTCATAAGCTCCTCAATCTAGTTAATGATGCTCAATGATCATTATGGCGTTCTCAATTATTCTTTCTTGAATGCAATCCAGCCCAGCTCGATTCCTGGCTTCACAAAATCCAGCCTCATCTCATAATACCCCTGCTCCAGCTCCACCTTGCCGAGACGCTGCTGCAGCCAGCTTCCCTCTGTACCGCTGGTTTGCACGGTCGTTAACAGCTCCTCATTCAAGTACACGTTACAGGCACACTGTGCCCAGCGTACAGCATCCGATTTCAGCTTAACGACAAGACGGTAGATCCCGGCCTCTTCTACGCGGAATGTGATGGACTCGGTTTCGTTAGGAATGATCTGCCCTTCGCCTTCTAGCACCTGTACTGCTGAAGCAGAAGCTTCTGCCGCAGCCATTCTTGCGACAGGCGGCTCCGCTTGAGGTTCACGTGCAAATACCGGAGCATTCATTAGGAAACGGCAGATGTTGCTGGCCGCCCGCTGCAGCTCAGCCCGTGTAACGAGCCCATCTGCTAGGCCTTGTATCGTGTTGTCGTTCATGACGTTGAATTGAGCTCCGTAGTTCTGTACAACCATGTACAGATCGTTCTGTGCCCGGACCATGGCGGCCGTGTTCTTCTCATCATACGCTCCGCCCAGGACGGGGTCATTCATCTTGGCCCACCAGTCCGTCATCACAATCCCGGTAAAGCCCCACTCGCCCCGCAGGATGGTGGTGTTCAGATCATAGCTGGATGCAGACCAATATCCGTTCACCGGATTATAAGCAGTCATGATGCAAGTCGCGCCGCCATCCTTCACGGCGATTTCGAAGCCTTTCAGGTAAATTTCCCGGATTGCGCGCTCAGACACTACGGCATTGACGAAATGACGCTGATGCTCCTGATTGTTACAAGCAAAATGCTTCAGCGTCGCATGAGCGCCGCCCTTTCGAATTCCCCGCACTGATGCACTGGCCATAACACCAGTTAGAAGCGGGTCCTCCGAGAAGTATTCAAAGTTACGTCCATTCAGCGGATGCCGGCGGATGTTCATCCCCGGTCCGAGCAGAGCGTCAATCTGGTAATCCAGCAGCTCCTGTCCTTCCCATACATACAGCGCCTCCACCAGCTCTGTATTCCAGCTGGCAGCAAGCAGCGTACCGATCGGAACCTGGGTGGCCAGATGTCCGCTATCCATTCGGATGCCGGATGGGCCGTCTGCCGTACAGGCGACGGGCAGTCCATAGTGAAGCAGCTGCTCGGTTACTCCGCCAAAGGCTGAAGCAGTCCCGGGTGTAACGAGCGGACTGCTCATGCCTTCGCCTCTGACAAGCGCAGCGAGATCTTCATCACTCAGCTGAGCAATAAACGTCTCCAATGTCACGCGGCCCGCCTGCACGTCCTGCAGCTTAAATCCCTGATCCCCTGTCGGTGTCATTTCTGCCGGCAGTCCAGCTTCTATACGTTTGGCCATATCGACCTGACGCGTAGGCACCTCTGCATAGGTCAGCTCGTAGGTTCCGTCCTGCTTCCGCTCTCCCGGCACGATGCGGGTGAAGCCTTCAGTGGGTGCCATCGCCTCTTGCAGCTGCTTGACCACCTGCAGCGACTTCACCTCATAGCCCTCCAATCCATCCAGCTGGACTGGCACGGTCTCACGTACACTGCATCCCGCATGGAAGCGATAATGCCCCGCTTCCAGCACATATGCCGACCGATGTCCGGTGACACCGCTGTCATCGTAGGACGCCAGCGCATGAGCATGTATTCGTACCGTCACTTGTTCGGATGATCCGGGCTTCAGCAATCCGGTCTTGATAAAACCGGCAAGCACGCGAGCAGGCTTACCCAGCTTGCCTTGCGGAGCCTCCACGTACACCTGGAACACTTCTTTTCCTTCATAAACAGCTCCGGTATTGGTCACGGTGGCTTCAACCTGAATGATGTCCTCACCATCCTCACGCACTACAGTTCCCTGTACACCTTCGATGCTAAACGTGGTGTAAGACAGACCATAGCCGAAGGGATATTGAACCTTCTCTGGGCAAAAGGTCTCAAAATACCGATAGCCGACATAAATGTCTTCCTGGTACAGGTTTTTCGTATCACTGCCATAGTTAGCGCTTGACGGATAATCCTCCAGCGTATAAGCAATAGTATCGGTCAGCTTGCCGCTCGGCACGGCATCCCCCGCCAGCAGATCCGCAATGGCATTGCCGCCTTCCATACCGCCCTGCCAGGCATAAATCACACTCAAAATAGGATGCTTGTGCCCGCTGTCCTTCAGCCAGCTCATATCCATAATATTGGGCACGTTCAAAACAACTACAGTACGCTCAAAATGACTACTGACCAAGGTGAGCATTTCCTGCTCCGCAGTCGTTAACAGATAGCTGCCAGGGGCATATGCGTTATCCTGATCCTCGCCAGCGGTCCGGCCAATAACAACGATGGCTTGATCCGAGAGGCTGTGGGCATGTTGCACGATGTCATCGCTTAAAGGCATTTCTTGCTGATGCCAAGGCTCTGCCGCCCAAGCGCCGCCGCCGTTATCAAACGGATGCTCCTTGATCCACTCCTCGTAAATACTTGCCAGAGCCTCGTTGACTTTAACCTGCGGCTTGCTGCGCAAACCGTCTAACAAATTCGTTGTATAGGCTACATTGACGCTGCCGCCAGAGCCGGTACCGCTGCGATAATAGTCAATCTGGGAGCGTCCGAACACCGAAACAACCTTCCCATGTCCAATCGGCAGACCTTGTTCGTGATTTTGGAGCAGTACGGCTCCTTCTGTTGCGGCTTTGCGGCTGAAGTCTGCAAAGGCCTGTGATGGTTTCTGGTTCATATTCTTTGGCAAAGCATTCCCTCCGATGATCATAATCTCATACTATGTAAATTGTACTTGGGTTTTAGACAACAGGACATACCAACAATTTAAGGTAGATGCTACAATTTCAATATTTTCGAGTGAAGTCTGCCGTATAGATCCGCTATATTCCCCAAAAAAACAGCAGCCTGGACCTAGCCCAAGCTGCTGTTTGATCGTAAACCCTATGACTACGGAGTGCTGTGATGTTCCTATTGCTTCTCAAAATAATGCTCGCGGAAATTTTTCACATGACCATTATTGTATCTTGCAATTCGAATGATTCGCTTGAGGTTCAAATCCGGGGGATACCAGAGCGATTTTAGAACCTTTTTTTGTTTATACAGCTCATGGATTTCTTGAAGCAGCTTCGAGTTCGATACGTATCTGTTCAGTACGCTCTTAGGAACATTGGTCCACATTCCTGTCTGATTGCCGTAGACACATTCCTCTTCCTTGCCATAGACGACATTGTCGATCAGCACCTTGATCATATTCAGGCCCGCCGCTCTGACAAAAAGACTGCTTCTTCCCATTCTCGGATTGATTTCAAACATCATATACTTTCCGGTTCGGCTATCGTATTTCATATCGATATTCGAGAAGCCCACATAACCGATCTCCTCCAGAAAGGTCTTGATCTGCTGGTACAGCTTCATGTCGGAGCGAGCAATAATGGCGGCATAATTACCGAGTGTTTTGGGAGCGTATTCCTCCAGGACGGGCTGTCCCAGACTCATCAGCTTGACCTTGCCGTTCTCATCCGAATAGCTGTTCATGACTCGCATGGCGTCATCCCCGCCGGGAATGAACTCCTGAATAATTAATTTTCCTTGATAGTCCGAACGATTCAGGCTTGTGACCATCTTGAGATATTCATTCTTATCATGGAAAAAGAACACCTTCTTCTTGCCTTCAAAATCACTATGCAGGTAGTCATAGGCATTGCTGTTCTCCGGCTTTACTACGATCGGAAAGTCAAAGCTCATCTGATCCAAAGCGGTTTCGCGTTCATGCGGTTGACACACGATCGTCTTGGGATAGTCCAATCCATGGCGCTCACACAGCTGATAGAATTTATCCTTTGTATCAAAGGTATCCAGCAGCTCCTCAGAAACAAAGTGATTCGCAATCAGCCCTTTGAATTTGGAATAATGACGGGTCAGCAGGCTGGCATAGTAGTCTGAGCACGGGATGACCACTATTTTTTGATTGTCGGCAGCGTGCTTCTCCAGAATGGATAAGAGCGCTCCGGGAAAGACCTCGTCATGGTCAAATCTGTCGATCTGCACAAGGTGAAACAACTGACTGTTCATCGTTGGAATGAGCAGCCGGGTGCACAGCAGTAAAGGCTTGATCTGATAGGCTTCATGAATCAGCCGGGCATTGCCATATGCGTTTTCATCGCTTCCTAGAATGATGGGTAGAAAATCGTATGGTTTCATGTCTGCTCCTTATCCTTTATGTACTTGTCCATCTCACTTTGCATCAAAGCTCACATGTTCTGCATTTTAGTTTATGCGCAGTTCCTGGATATTTCAAGTTTGATATGACGGTCAGGATCAGGAAGCCGATGATTTTCAGATCTTCTTCCATTAAAGATTAACGCTTTGGCTGGTACTCCGCAAAAGCTTCTTCAATATGATCTGCGCGCAGCAGGCTATCCTCGATGATTGCCTTTCGCTTGGCCTTCAGAACAATTTGCTCCATCTCTGCGTAGCTTGATCCTTGAAGAATGGATGCAGCGATCGACTGGAGCTGATCCTCTTGGCCGAAACCGCCGATCAGGAGCGAGATATATTGATCCCGTTCTTTCTCATCCGGCAGGCTGTAGGCCATCTTGGTGTCAAACCGCCGCCAGATTGCGTGATCCAGCTCGGTTTCCAGATTGGTTGCCGCCATAAAGATGCTGTCGCCCTCAAACTCATCCAGACATTGCAAAAGCGTGTTAACCACCCGGGACATTTCTTTAACCTCATCGTTGTTCTCTCGCGTTCTCGCGATGGCGTCGAATTCATCCAGAAACAGGACACAAGGTGTGGCCTTCGCATATTCAAAAATTTTACGGACATTGCTCGCGGTCTCTCCCAAATGACTATGAATAATAGCATCCAGACGCACCAGCAGCAGAGGCAGCTCCAGCCGGGTCGCTACATAGAACGCGGTCAGCGTCTTGCCTGTCCCGGGAGGCCCGAACATCACAATCTTATTGGGAATCGGCACATCATGCTCCTTAAACCTTTCCTTCATGCCCAAAATGGTAATGAACTCCTCCACAATCTGCCGGTTTCGATCCGGCAGCACAATACGCTTTACCCTGCTCTCACATTCTTTAACCGTATAATAAGCAGCCATGTCGATGCCTTTGGCCCGTGGCAGCCGTTGATTGGATGACGTTTTGCCCATGCTTCATTCTCCCTTGTCCATCATAATGATGACATTCATTTAATTGTAATTATTACGAATAAATGAAGTATATGCAATTTGTTTTGCCGTTGTCAACCATTTTGCAAAGCGTGGGATTTGTGGTTCATTCAACTTTATCTTGCTAAACCTGTTACTCCATGAGATAATTGATGTTTTCCAAATCGTAATGAGATTGATGTTTACATTAAACGATATTAAATTGTGTCGGAGGCGTGAGCGTGGAGCGATATCCTTTTTCCTATAATCCGTCAGAACCGTTCGTCAAGCAGGTTGGCGATTGGGTGGCGGATGTTTTTTATGATGTGCTGCCGGAGCATGGGTTCGAGATCCGGGATGAACAAATTTATATGGCCTACCAGCTGGAGCGTGCCTATGCAGAGCAACAGACCATTTTTGCTGAAGCCGGTGTAGGTACAGGGAAAACCCTGGTGTATCTGCTTTATGCCATCAATTATGCGAGGTATACCCGCAAGCCGGCTGTCATTGCCTGCGCGGATGAATCGCTGATCGAGCAGCTGGTGAAGCAGGAAGGAGATCTGGCGAAGCTGGCTTCTTACCTGGATCTGCAGATTGACGCAAGGCTTGGTAAATCACCCGATCAATATCTGTGTCTCCGTAAAATAGACGGTGCTCGTCTTCAGGATGAGGATGCAGCATTCATTGAAGAGGTGCACGAAAGCCTCCCTGACTTTGTTCATGCTCCCGGTACCATGCAGGCCTTCTATCCTTATGGTGACCGAAAGCAATATCCTCATTTGAGTAATGAGCAGTGGCAGAAGATGAACTGGGACTCATTCCAGGACTGTTTTGTATGTGAAAAAAGGCATCGCTGCGGCATGACCTTATCCCGGGATCATTATCGCAAATCGACCGACCTCATTATTTGTTCCCATGATTATTACATGGAGCATGTATGGACATATGAGGGGCGCAAGCGTGAAGGCCAGCTCCCTCTGTTGCCGGAGCATAGCTCCGTCGTCTTTGATGAGGGGCATTTGCTGGAATCCGCGGCGCAGCAAGCCCTCAGCTACAAGCTGAAGCATAGTGCTTATGAGGAAATTATCACCCGGCTTCTGGATGGCGAGATTCGGGAGACGCTGGCCGAGTCCATTGAAGCTTCGTTGGATCAGAGTCAGCTGGTGTTTGACCTCATTGCCAAGCAGGCCAAAGCCATTCCGGGATCCGACCGTTATGAAATTGACGTGGATGAGAAGCTGATTTCTGAACTGAATCGCTGGCGGAGCACGATTGAGCAAATCGATGAGGAGCTGGTGTTTGAGAGTGGACTGCATACCCTGGATGAGTATAAGCTGCGCATTGTAGAGGAGCACCTGGAGATGATCCAGATTGCGCTGCAGCTGTTTCAGAAGCGTGACCGATTCATCTGCTGGGCGGAAATGAATCAGAATGGCGAGGCTACGCTGGCCATGATGCCGCAGACGGTCAAAGAGGTGCTGAAGGAGCGCGTGTTCGGACTGAAAATGCCGATTGTCTTCTCGTCCGCCACGATGTCAGTGGATGGATCTTTTGACTACGTGGCCGAGAGCCTTGGTATAACGGATTATATCTCCTTCTCGGTAGCCTCTCCTTATGATTACGAGAAGCAGATGAAGCTGCTTGCGCCGCGGGAGCTTATGCACAGCGATTCTATGACGGAGGAAGAGAAGCTGATGCAGAAGCTGGAGCTGGCAGCCAAGCTGATTGAGCGGACCGGCGGACGAGCTCTATTGTTATTCAAAACCATGGACGAGCTCAAGGCATTCAAGCATGCGTCAATGCGTCATCCTAAGCTCACTGCCTATACCATGCTGTATGAGGGGGACCGGGAGATCAGCAGCCTGATTACTCAATTTCAGCAGCAGGAACAGAGCGTGCTCTGTGCAGCGAGCCTGTGGGAGGGCCTTGATGTACCGGGGCCTTCATTATCTAACGTCATCATATGGTCACTGCCCTACCCGCCGCAGGACCCCGTATTTACGGCAAAACGGAAGGCTGCTGCTTCAGCTGTTGAGGAGGTTGACCTTCCCTATATGCTGCTCCGCTTGCGTCAAGGCTTGGGAAGGCTGATTCGTACCTCGACCGATCAAGGCATTGCAGCCATGCTTGACGCAGAGGTGGTGCTGGACCATGGTGTCCGCGAACGCATCGAAGCCGTATTGCCGCCGGGAGCGGCTCTTGAGATTGAAGCTTTGTTGAGCTATAGCTAGCGGAAGAAGCATATGTTAGTTCAGATACACCAAAAAGGGATAGATGGCTCTATCCCTTCACTCGCAGCAGTCTCATACTGTTCAAGATTACGAGCAGTGCGGCCCCGGTGTCGCTTAACACGGCGATCCATAGTGTCAATATATCAGGAAAGATTAGGACCAGCGCAGCAGCCTTGATGATCAGCGAGAACCAAATATTCTGCTTGATGATGCCGAGCGCTTTACGGCTGAGCTTGATCGTATGGGGCAGCTTCTCCAGATTGTCGGCCATCAGCACAATATCTGCGGTTTCCATAGCGGTGTCCGTCCCGGCGCCGCCCATGGCGATGCCGAGATCCGCAGCAGCCAGAGCAGGAGCATCATTTATTCCATCGCCGACCATCGCTACGCGGTGGCCTTCGTGCTGCAGCTTCTCAATAGCACTTACCTTCTGCTCTGGCATCAGCTCGGCAAAATACCGGGATACCCCGGAGTTCGCAGCCACATGCTTTGCGGTTCCTTCATTATCCCCGGTCAGCATGACCATCTCCTGCACTCCCGTCTGCCGAATGCCTTGCAGTGCATCTACGGTCACCTGCCGAAGGCGATCCGACACCGCAATCAGCCCTAGCAGCCGATCCGCTGTGCCGATCAATACTAAGGTGTTCCCTTCCTGCTCCAGCTTCTGTACTTTGGATTGTATGGAGTCAGGCATATGCAGGTGCTGAAACAGCTTCATATTCCCGGCCCAATACGTGGTTCCGTTCATTTCTGCCTCGACACCGCGTCCTACCTTGTTATTAAATCCGGTTCCCTTCTGTTTGACGACGCCTTTGCTTTGAGCATAGGCCGTAATTGCTTTAGCGATCGGATGCGTTGAGTACTCCTCAAGTGTGTACGCAATGGAGAGTAGCTCGTATTCGCTGACCTTCCAGGCCTCCAGGTGAGATACGGAGGGCTTGCCTTCCGTCAAGGTGCCTGTTTTGTCAAAAGCAATAGCACTAATGCGGCCAGCCGTTTCCAAAAATGCGCCACCCTTGATGAGCACCCCATGCTTCGCAGCGTTTCCGATGGCGGAAACAATGGCAACCGGCGTAGAAATAACCAACGCGCAAGGACAGGCTACCACGAGCAGCTCCAGCCCTTTATAAAACCACTCTCCCCAGCTTCCCAGCCCGATTACCGGAGGCAGCACCATGGTGAGCAAGGCTGCTGTAAACACAATAGGCGTATATATTTGAGCAAAGCGATCGACAAAAGCCTGCGTCGGCGCTTTCTTCTCCTGTGCTTCTTCTACGAGATGGATAATCTTGGAGATCGTTGTATCCTCCGCTAGAGCAGTAACCTCTACTTCCAGCGTACCCTGTTCGTTAATCGTTCCTGCGTAGACAGCGTCCCCGATCTCTTTATCGACCGGAACGGACTCACCCGTAATGGGAGCCTGATTAACACTGGACTCTCCCACCACAACCCTGCCATCCAGCGGAATACGATCCCCGGGCTTGATTACAATAATCTGTCCCAACCTCACCTCCTCGACCGGCACCTTGACAAGCTTATCCTGCTCCTTAACCCATGCTTCAGGCGGCGCGAGGTCCAGCAGGTTCCGGATGGATTGACGAGTTCTTTCAATAGATGCGGTCTGGAGCATGTTGCCAAGGGCGAACAGCCAGACGACCGTGGCTCCTTCTAGCCATTCTCCAATCAAGGCCGCGCCAACGACGGCAGCCGTCATCAGCACATTCATATCTAAAGCTCTGCTTTTGAGGGCGTAATATGCGCTTTTAGCCGGCTTGTAGCCGCCGGTGAGTATCGACAAGACATAAGCAAATGTACCCCATGCAGCAGAGAAGCTAGTAAATGAGCTGATCAAGCCCAATGCTAGCAGCACGCCGGAAAGGATCAGGGGATATGGCTTGGCAGTAGGTGCCGCCGGTGCCTTCTGCTGCTTCTTGGTCAACAGGGTGGCTTGAAACCCGGCCTTGGACACCCGCTTGATAATTTCCTCGACCGGATGATCGTGCTCCATTTGCATTTTACCGGTGGAAAAGTTAACGCTGACGCTTTGCACCGCCGGATCGCCCCTGAATTGCTTCTCAATCGTTGCAGCACATGCACCGCAATCCATGCCCTCTATAGCATAGGTTCTGATCTTCGAGGAAGCATTCATATGAGCAGCCGGTGTTATGCTCTCAACAGCCTTTGCAGGTGCTGCTGTGCAGCAATCATCCTGACAAGCGTCAGCACGTTCACGGACCTGCACCTTTGGCCGAAGGTCAACCTTGATCTGATGTTTAGGCTGCACCGTTTCCTTCGTGGTACAAGAAGAATCCTGACAGCAGCCCGTCTCTTTCTTCTCCTCATTCATGCTCATCACTCCATTATCGGGTTATCGCAAGCCATCGTTTCGTTCTGAACCTGCTCATATACCTCATCCAGCAGCTGGATGAAAGACAAAATCTGCTCGTTACGCAGGGCATAGTAGATATACTTGCCTTCTTGTCTGCCGACAATAATGCCACAGCCCTTCAAGCATGCCAGGTGTTGGGAGATGTTGGACTGATTGCCCTGCACAGCCTCTACAATCTGAGACACCGTCTTCTCTCCGCTTTTCAATATATTCACGATTTGCAGACGCGTCTTATCGGAGAAGCCGCGGATAAACTTTGTTTTGAGATCCAGATCTATTGTATACACGTGAGTCACTCTCCTCCTCAATCATATTAGTCTAAACGCATATGTTAGGTTGAACACATATTAGCATAATCTAATCTGATAAATCAAATCAAAAAAGCCGCAGTTTCTATCGCAGCACCTTTTCTTTATGTACGTTTCTTATATTGCTATCCAATAATTGTAATAATATTGTAAATTTATGAAAAATGATTTCTTTTATAATGCATTACATGAGGTTCATAAGAAGAAAGGTGGCAGAAAAAGTTTGAAAAAAGGGATTGGAGTATTTTTGCTGGCAAGTGTTGGGGTAGTACCAGCGAAGCTGATACCATCCGCAAAGTAGATGTTATTAAATATCTAATATATGGATAATATACTTACTTAAACCAACTCTTCTCCTGGTTAACGAGCGTTATTCGCTATGCTTAACATAGTCATATTTAAGCAAATTTACTTCCGATGAAATTATTTTGTATGTCAATGTTCCTTTGCGTAGGGGGATTGCATTTTACATCAACTCTATTTCTGCAGAAAGTTCCACTTAGGACAATTACTGCTGTCCCTGTAAGAAACCATGTTATTTTTCTCAATTTAATACCCTCCTTAAATAAACAAGGTCCATAAACCCGGAAATTTACATTACTTGTCTTACTTACTGAATAAGGACTGTCTGCTGTTGGAGCAGTATCATTAACAGTCCAGACTCCACTTGAATTTTTGTAAGATACACTCGTAAACCTAAACGGACCCATCTCCGTATTTGTTGCATGGCTTTCAGCGTTTGCTTGAACATTGTTGTAAGTTCCCAGATTCCAACTTCCCTTACTATCTGCGAATAATAGATTTAGTTTCTCTGAAATCTTATACTTCATTAACTATTTCATTATCCCAGTGCCTGATGGCTACTACTGACTTAAATCATGCTGCTTAACTCTGCAGTTATTTTTTTGAGGAATGAAACATTTCCCCATTTTCCAACGTGTTAGGGGTGAAAGGAGGAGAGCAATTGGGAGTTAACGAGCTAGACAAACATGAGTACATCACAAGTATAGTGAACAAATACGCCGATATGATACTACGGCTGGCACTAGCCCACCTCGGCAATTTAGCAGATGCGCAAGATGTGTGCCAGGAGGTCTATATCAAGTTCTTTAAGCACCAACGTTCCTTTAACGACACTGAGCATGAAAAGGCATGGATCATACGAGTAACGATAAATGCGTGTAAAGACCTAATCAGAAGTCTGTGGAAGAAATGGTTCTCACCATCCAAGGAGGTACCCCTGCCAAATAATCATACAGAGAACATGGAGGTCGTGTCCCTTATTCTTATGCTTCCTCGGAAATACCGGATAGTCATACATCTCTACTATTATGAAGGCTACAAAACAGCCGAGATCGCCGAGCTTTTAAATATAAAAGAGAGTACGATTCGGACACAACTAAAACGAGCTAAAGAACTTCTGAAGATGAAGATAACGGGGGGATTTGACGATGATGATGAGAAGTAAGTTTGTGAACGGTATGAACGAAGTAAAGGCGGATGATGACCTCAAACAATTAATCATCCGCAAAGCCAAATCGAGTGCCAATGCTCCTCATACCGCAGCTCGGGAATTTCGCAGAACGGTCGCTACGATTACCGTTTCCTGCTTGATTATCCTTCTTCTGGCCATTGGAGGACCGCTTGTTCTTCGCAATGGGGATCAAGCTAATCCATCTACATTATTTAGCGGGTTCGTGGTTACCGCTTATGCAGCAGACGGAGCACCATTAGTGGTAAAACCAGATGTAGAATTCCCGCTTGGCCAATACTCTATGTTAATGAGCAGTGTGCCAGGCTTTCCTGTAACCATTGCTTCTGAAGGTACTGAAAGAATTGAATTACAAACCTCAGAGGGACAACTGTTATTATGGAATCCAGAGGATTCTAAGGTGATACCGCAGGGAAAGAAAGCGACCATTAAATCAGGTGAAAATATTTATTGGACTCCTTTGGTAAATGATGACCCTTCTCAATCAGCGGCAACTGACAGTATCCTTGAGATAAACGCCTACAAGGATAGTACAAAGATCGGTAGCACTAAGATTGAGATCAAATCGGAAGATCAAATCACATACAAAGGAAAGTTAATCTATGAATGAACTGGGTTATTAGATTGATAAAGATAAGGGGAGGATACTTCGCGGACAGATAAAAACAAAGATCACTAAGAACAATTAACTTCTAGATTCCTCGTTACGTATAAGTTTGACAGTTCAAAGAATGAATTTGTGATCGATCAAATCAATCCGGAACCTGTGACACAAAAATAGGCTCGTCCGATCTCTCGCTGATGTGCCTTGTTCCAGAATCGTTGTGATGAAGCCCTGACTATAGGGCCGCCCTTTAAGTTTCTAAAAGCTCGAAGCTGTCATTTTCCGCAGCTGGATTACCGATTCAACAGTGAATCCAGCAATTCATCCAGGGATGCATCCTGCAGCTCGTTAATCAATTGATCCAGCCTGGTTTTCCTTCTCAGCGAGCCTCCAAGAACGATTTGCAGTCGCTGCTCCTTGTCAATGAGTAAGGAGTCTACGGTCAAGGCATTGGTAAGTAAACCGGCAATGACCGCGATTTGCTGAGGCGTTAGGTTATTTAACAGAGACCGATCCTGCTTAGGCTTGGAACGTCTGCGGCTTCCTTTTCCCGATTTTCCTTGTGCCATAGCTAGCCTCCACTACACATGAATCCATCCGTTACGGAATGATTGTTTCCGGCGCCTCCGGCGTCAATTCTTTCCCGAATCCGTAAATGAAAGAGAGTGAGATTACAATAAATAACACCAGATTTATGCTTCGCTGTTCATCGTTTGGAGCTTTAGAGGTTCTCGTGCCTGCCAACGGGGTTCCCTCCTTCCTCCTCTGTCGAACGGGGAGCTACAAACAGAAGATAAAACGCAATGGCGGTGATCAGGATGATGTAGAAATCCTTGGCATCCTGCTGAGGGCTGCTTTCACTGCTGTTCAAGGTGTTGAAGGTATAGATGATGATAAGCACCGCCTTTACGCAGAAAATGTCATCGCTGTCCATGGTTAAGCTGTTACATACATCTTCTTTAGCATATGAAGGCTCACCGCATTTGGGTACTATCATTTATAACGGCTCCAGGACAGGAGTGAAGGAATGTGCGTATGATCCAGGAAAACCTGTGCTTCAGTGGCTGCGATGAATAATGTAATCCAGAAAATGCTGAAAAAAAGCCGTTTTTAATTTTAGCTTCTCTACCGCCTCCATGGCAGAGCAATAATGATCCCACATGGCTTGCCGCGCACCCTCTACACCAAGAATGGTCACAAAGGTAGAATTTCCGTTCTGCCGATCCATCTGGGTGTCTTTACCGAGGGTCTGTGCATGGCCTTCGGTGTCCAGGACATCGTCCTGGATCTGGAACGCGATGCCTGCATGGTAAGCAAATTTCTTGATGCTGTCGATGACGTCGGCCGGTGTCCCGGCAAGAATAGCAGGCATGACCAAAGATGCCTCAAAAGCAATACCTGTCTTGTAGTAGCAAAGCGCATTCAGCTCCTCCAGCGTCAGCGTCTGGCCTCTTGTGCTTAGATCCTTCATCTGGCCGGCGCACATATCCCCCGCGCGCTCCGCGGAATATTTCATCAGAGTCTGCACCCGGGAAGGATCAAAGGAGGTCAAGGAAGCCTGCTCCTGCATCGCCTTCTGAATAAGGTAGACTCCGGCCAGCTCTGCGGAGGCACTATCGTAGACCTTATGCAGCGTGGGCCGCCCTCGCCGGGTAGCTGCATTATCCTGAGAGGGCAAGTCATCAAAAATAAGCGAGGCCGTGTGCATATACTCCAGGGATCGGAGTAAAGGCAGGAGATCCGTTTCCGCAAACCCGTATTCCAGGACCCCCATGACATAAGCAATCACAGGGCGCAGCAGCTTGCTATCACCCTGCAGGCTGTAATTCGCAGCAGCAATGATGTCTGCGGTAAAGGCTTGGTCGTCCTGCGGCAAAGGTACCGGAAGGGATGCTTGTATGACTTGCCGCGCATTCTCCATGGTTTGTCGGAACTGAGCCTTTTCTTCCTCCTGGCTGCGCAGTGAGCTGATCAGCTGATCCCGTAGCAGCTTGTCGAAGAATTGGACAGGATTACTGTCACGAACCAGCTGCTGCAGCAGGACCGCAAACGGGGTGTGGCTTGGTTCGAGCTCCTTCATCAAGAACTTATACTTATCATGGCCGAGCCGGGACCGGCATCTGTGCAGACTGCTGATCGCTCTGCTTAGAATCGCCTCCTGTACCTGCTTATTACCTTGATACAAATGATGAATGAGATAATGAACGACAGCCCAGTACAGTTCAAATGGATTGATCAGATCCGGGCGGTTTTCTCGGTGGGTCAAGTAATAGGTGTACGGCGTTACAGACTGATGCTCCAGATCCTCATACAGATCTGCGAAATCATCGGACAGCTGGTTGTAAATTCCAAAATAAAAGGTGCGCTCTTCATAGTCTGCACTCGCGTCCGCTGCAAGAACAGAACGAACAATCGTCCGGGAAGCAGCAGACTTCAGAATGATCGGAATATAAAGCTCTTCGTTGCTGTACGCTGCGTAATCCAGCCGTTTGATCCGGTCGATTTCCTGGGCATGAAAAAACACATAAGTCTGTTCAAAGAATGCACTTCGCGTTTCGTCACGCTGAATGGACTGAATATATTCAAAGGCTGATTTCAGCTCACGATAAATAAATGCTGCCAGTTGCTCATGCTGCCGGGCCCAATCCCCCGGTTCGGGAACAATGCCTGTGACAAGAGCTTGGCGGATCATTTGAGCATATTGCAGGTTATCTTCTGGACTGAGCACATCGGAGTCCAGAAGATCATCAATAAAAGGATAGGTCAATCCGTAAGAATAACCCAGCTTGATGGCTTCGCCCAGTCTTCTGCTGCGCTCCTCGGCAGGAACGTCCTCTCCCAGCTCCTCCAGGGCGTGCATAACGACGCCTGCGATCAGTTTGATCAGCTTTCTTTGGGCATGCTCCTTATGAATGCCTTCCGGAATATGGTCGCGCACATGCCTCAGCTTCTCAATGAGCCAGATTATGACAGGCTCAATCTGTTCCTTCTGTCCCCAGCGGTATAGATCCTTAAAGCTGAACAAATTGCCGTTTGCAGCTTCATGATTTGAGTTAACGTGCTGTTCAAGTAGATGTTCTATTTTTACGGTCAGGTTCTGTATCCTTTGCTGGATTGCCGGATTCTCGGGAGAAGCTCCAAGATCTCGCATATAAATATAAGTGATGCTGCGACTCAAGTAGTCGTTCAGCCGCCCGTTATACTGAAGATACTTCAGATAAGTGAAGTTTTCCGCTGATCGCGGCTCCTTGCGGACTTGCAGGAGCCGTGAAAGTAAAGGCCTGAGATGCTGCTGCTTCCATGCCTTTACATCCTCCATAAGATGTTCTGCATAGTCTTGCCGATGAACAGAGGCTGACAACAGCTCAAAATATTGTGAAGCCTGCGCTGCTTTCTTGTCATACCATCCTGCGGCCTGATTGTCATTATCCTGATTGTCATTGTGATGTGTCATGTAAGCTTCCCCCGCCTGCCTTGACTTCGACTCTGTTCTGTTAATCTTTACAACGTATAACAAACTTACGTCTGAACATTGAAGCCGTTTCAAAATGATGAATAATAATGGATTGAATACGGGCTGATTCATTTCCATTGAGTCCATGAAACAACATACTTCATGAAACCTTCCAAAGACAAAAGCCCGATCCGGAATTAGGGATCGGACTTTCGTCGTGTTCTTCAATGGCAATTTTATTCACGGTCCACCCTGCGGCGTTGAATTTCAAACCATCTATCCACATTGAGTTCCGCGCGCCACAGCCTTCTTGCCCTGGTATTACCGGGGCAGCTTGGCTTCGGCGAGGAATATCTGCTGCTTGATATCCTTCTCCCATTGATAAATATGCTGATGAGACTGATACATGCCCCTTAGCTCTGAGAGAAGCCGATTCAGCTCGATTGCGGCGCCGATCGCATCTCCCAGTTTGACTGAGCTTTTGTATCGTTGATCTGCAGCTGATTTGCGTTTATTCATTTCAGCAATGGTCTTGTTCTCAGCGGTAATTCTGGTCTTATTGGCATATACAGGCTGCAGCGCATCCTTCACGAGCTTGGCTTTAGCTGCAGTCTGCTTCTTAGCTGCATCCAGCTCGTCATACTTCTTCTTGATTTCAAGGCGCGCTGCCGCGGCTTGCTCCTTGATCTGATTACGCTTGAGGTCGTACACAAGGGCGCCCTTGCTGTCCTTAGCCTTTCGAGCTGCTGCCGCCTTCTTCCCAAGCTCCGTATATTGCTTCAGGAGCGGGTCATGCTTCTCTTTCAGCTTCTCATAGGCCGCCTGCAGCTGATTCAGCTTGCTCTTGTCAATCTGCTTCACGGCCGCATTCACCTGATCCAGGCGTTCGTTATTCTGCTTGCGGATGTAACTGACCTCGCCCTTAAGGACCTTTAGAGACAGCTCAGCCGACTCATATCCGTCATACAGCCCTTCAACGCTTCGCAAGGCGGCGTCCCAAGCCGAGGCCGAAGCCTTCCCTTCTCCCGCTGTACTGCCGATGAAGGCGACCGTGAGGAAGGTCATTACCCCCACTTTCACCCATCGTTTCAGCCCTTGAATAAACATATGATCCTCTCCTTCTACTGTCATTACGCAACAAAAAACACCCCGCCAAACAAGCTGCAATCAGCTCGTTCAGCGAGGTGCTTCTCCCGCAGTAACGTATTGAATTCCAATATACTCCAGTTCAAACGACTCGTCAAGCTAAATAAGAACATTCGTTCTAAGCAGCTTTTTCCCTCACAATATAGGTGATAACAGTCGCGAGATCGCTTCTTTTAACCGCACCCATTTGGAGAGGGCGTGGTATTTGTCCAGAGTCAAGAGTGTGGAAACCTCCAGATCCTTGCGGAATTCATCATTAAGGCGGCAGGCAATCGTTTCGTCATAGATGAAGGCATTGACCTCAAAATTTAAGCGAAAGCTTCGATAATCAATATTTGCCGTGCCGACCGAAGCCACCTTATCATCGACAACCAGCGTCTTGGCATGCACAAAGCCGTTGTTATATTGATAAACATTCGCTCCCGCCTTCAGCAGCTCTCCAATGTAAGAGAGCGTGGCCCAATACACGAACATATGATCCGGCTTGTCCGGAATCATAATATTGACCTCAACCCCGGACAGGCATGCGACCCGTAGAGCATCCAGCATACTGGGATCGGGTATGAAGTACGGCGTTTGAATAAAGATGGAATCTCTGGCGGAGGTAATCATTTTGAGATAACCATTCTTAATATGCTCATACTCGCTGTCCGGTCCGCTGGATACGATTTGCATGCCAACAAGTCCGCCTTCAGGCACCTCCGGAAATAAGGAGGGAAAATACGTGATGTCATGCTCCTGCGATGCCTGATTCCAGTCGAGCACGAAGCGGGTCTGAATCGAATACACCGCGGTCCCCTGCAGCCTTAAATGCGTGTCGCGCCAGTATCCGAACTTCGGATCCAGCCCCAGGTATTCATCTCCTACATTAAAGCCGCCGATATAGCCGACCTTGCCATCAATGATAACGAGCTTCCGGTGGTTCCGGTAATTCAGCCGGAGGTTGATCAATCTGAACTTGGATGGAAAAAAAGCCTCAGCCTGGCCGCCAGATTCCCGCAGCTCCTTCAGAAATCTTTTGCCGATCCCTCTGGAGCCCAGCTCATCATACAGAACCCGGACGCGAACCCCTTCTCTCGCCTTCTTGGACAAGAGATCCATCAGCTTCCTGCCCAGCTTGTCCTTGCGCATGATGTAGTACTGAATGTGAATGAAATCGGTCGCCGCTTCAATGTCCCGGAACAGCGTTTCAAACTTTTGATGGCCATCTGTAATAATCTCCACCTTATTGTCTTCAGTCAGAAAAGCCTGATTGTTCAGCAGGTTCATGGTAATCAGGTCCTGATACTCCTCCGAGATGCTGTTGCGGAACTCAAACTGCTGGGACCGAAACTGGGAAACCTGGGATTTCAGGCCTCGATCCAGGCCGCTTTTCTTATATTCTTCCCAATAGAACAGTTTTTTGCGTCTGAAATTCTGGGCGAGAAACAGGTACAGAATAAAGCCGGCAATCGGAATCAGCAGCAGAACGAGCAGCCAGGCCCATGTAGATCCAATGTCCCGCCTGCCCTGAAAAATGACAACCATTGCAAATGTGATGTTCAGCAAAATAATGAACCCGAATATACCGCTGGACAAGCTCATATGTTCATTCCTCTTCCTTTATCTATGTAATGAAAAGAATGCTGTTTTCCAGGGTTCTTTCCGGTGACCCCTAATATATAACAATAACAATAGGAGCGTGCTTCTGTCCACTAGCGGCCTGTAACCGTTTTGACATTCATACCTTCAATATTGTCTGATCAACAAAAAATCCCCTGGAGCGTGATCTCCAGGGGATTTTAAGTGCTGATTGAATGCAGATGCTACAGCTTCTGCTCCGACATGTTCGGACGACAACGAAGGCGTGAGGCAAGACCATGTCTTGGCGAGCACAGAAAGCTGAACAAGAACACCAATCCCGTAGCAAAGGCCATAGAGCCGGAGATGGACGTGTCCAGCCAGACGGCGATATAGTAGCCCGTAATGGCCGAGATCACACCAAACATGGCACTAAGCCCGATCATTACAGACAGACGATCCGTCCATAGATAAGCGGAGGCTGCCGGTGTAATAAGCATGGCCACAACCATAATGGCTCCAACCGCATCAAAGGCGGCCACCGTTGTCAGTGAAACCATGGACATAAACAGATAATGCATGAGCACTACCGGAATGCCGAGACTCGCGGCCAGCGCGGGGTCAAAGGATGTAATCTTCCACTCCTTGTAGAACAGCGTAATTACCGCAATGACCAGCAGAAGCACGATGGATAAGGTCAGCGTCGCTCGCGGCACCTCTCCGAGTCCGGGAAGAGCGATCGTGTCCCATGGGATAAAGGTGATTTCGCCCATCAGCGCATGCTTGGTATCCAGGTGCGCATTCCCGACCTGAGTTGCGATTAATACAACACCGATCGCGAACATCGTAGTAAATACAACACCGATCGAAGCATCCTGCTGAACACCGCGGGCGTGGAACCACTGCACAAGAACGGCTGTCAACAGGCCCGCAATCACCGCGCCAATCAGCATATGAATGCCGCTTAGCTCTCGTGTGATCAAATAAGCTACCACAACGCCTAGCAGCACACTGTGGCTGATGGCATCGGCCATCATAGCCATTTTTCTCAGAATGAGCAGGGCCCCGATGATCCCGCAGGAAAGACCGACTAGAGAGGCGGTAAGGAGAATCCACATGGGGTAGGTCATGTTAGTCTGCCTCCTTCACGTGAACGGTCTTGTGCTGCCAGGTACTATGCTGGTATTGTTTCTTCTGACTGCGAAGCTGAAGCGCCTGAACGAGAAGCCCTTTCTCAGCTCCAAATACAAGGGAGACGAGGAAAATAGCCGATGAGGTCAGCACGACAAACGGTCCTGTTGGCCAGCCGCTGCCCATCGAGCTCAGCAGGCTGCCGCTCATCCCGGCCATGCCCCCGAACAATCCGGAGGTGACCACCATCGTCTTGAACGAGTGGCTCCAGTATCTCGCACTGACCGCGGGAATAATGAGGAGCGCAGCCATCAAGATGACGCCAACGGCTTGAATGCCGATGACAATGACGAGAACGAGAACCGATAGATAAATGTTGTTCATCCATCTCGCAGATAAGCCAAGCCCTTTCGCAAAGCCGGGATCGAACAGAAACAGCTTCCATTCTTTAAAGCCTATAAATACCACGAGAATGACCAGCACCGCCATGCCGAGCATAATATACACATCCTGCCGAACCATCGATGCAGCCTGCCCGAATATAAATCCGTCAAGGCCGCTCTGGCTTCCGCCAGCAGAACGACTAACCAGGGTCAGCATCATGATGCCAAATCCGAAAAACACAGATAATATAATGCCCATCGCAGTATCCTCTTTAATCCTGCTGGAGGAGCGAATCCCTTGAATCATGAGCGCACCCAGCAAAGAGCTGATTGCAGCACCGATAAGCAGCACGGGCAGGCTCTTGACTCCAGTGAGCGCAAAGGCAATAACTACACCAGGCAGGGCGGCGTGAGATAATGCGTCACTCATGAGGCTCTGTCTCTTCCAATAGGCCAGGCAGCCGATCATCCCCGCAGCCATCCCTAAGATCAACGTACTGAGCAGGACCCACTGTGTGTTCGGCGATAACCAAGATAACATTCGTTACGCCTCCTTCATCCAGCGCAATGTTCCGCCGTAGGTACGGTAAACATTCTCCTGTGTAAATACTTCCTCCGTGGGTCCGTGAGCCCATACCGAGCGGTTCAGCAGCAGTACATGATCGAAATAATCCTCCACCGTCTGGAGATCATGATGCACGACCATCACGGTCTTGCCTCCATCTTTAAGCTCCTTTAAGGTATGCATAATCGCTTTCTCGGTTGCGGCGTCAACCCCGGCAAGCGGTTCATCCATAAAATACAGATCTGCTTCCTGTACCAGCGCCCGAGCCAGAAATACCCGCTGCTGCTGACCGCCGGACAGCTGACTGATCTGCCGGTTAGCGTAGTCGGCCATCCCCATTTGCTCCAGACATGCCATAGCGCGCTCACGATGAGAGCGGTTTGGACGTCGAAGCCAGCCTATTTGGCCATAGAGCCCCATGGTGACGACATCTAATGCATTCGTTGGAAAATCCCAATCCACGGAGCCCCGCTGCGGAACGTAGCCGATCCGCTTCTTCATCTTCTGCAGAGAAGAGCCGAAGAAAGCGGTAGAGCCGGAGAGCTTCGGATGAAGCTCCAGCAGCACCTTGAGCAGAGTTGACTTCCCGGCACCGTTAGGTCCAATGATGGCCGTCAGCGTGCCAGGCTCAACCGTAAAATTCACGTCTTTAAGTACTTGATTCTTCCGGTATGATGCGGTTATGCCTTGAACCTCAATCACACTCATGCATTACTCTCCCTTTCCGGCCAGTGCCTCATAGATAATGTTGACATTGTGTCTGTACATGCCCAGGTAGGTTCCTTCTGCGGTTCCCTCATCGCCCATCGCATCAGAGAACAGCTCACCGCCCAGCTTTACATCCAGCCCTTTACTGGACGCCCCCTCCACTACCGCTTCAACGGACTTGGGATTAATGCTGCTTTCTACAAATACGGCAGGAACCTGATGCTGTATTAGAATATCAATCGTCTGATCAATATCCGATACGCTAATCTCATCCTCCGTGCTCAGTCCCTGGAGTCCAACAACCTCCATATCATAGGCTCTGCCGAAATAGCCGAACGCATCATGTGCCGTTACGATCACGCGTTGATTCTCGGGGATTGAAGCCAGCTTCTCCTGAGCTTCCTGCTTCAGCGCCTGCAGTTCTTTGAAATATTTCAGCTTATTGTTCTCAAATTCCTCTGCATGCTCCGGAGCAAATGTCTTCATCTCCTCGACCGCTGCCGTTAATGAAACCTCCCATAAATCGAGGTCGAACCAGACATGAGGGTCAATGGCGCCTGTTTCATCGGTCAGAAGCTGATCCTCGGATACAGATTCACTAATCGCAACTACAGGTCTGGATTTGCCAATCTGCTCAAATACTTCTGTCATATTTCCTTCTAAATGCTGTCCGCTGTAAAACACAATATCTGCTTGGTCGAGTTTGCTAATGTCACCTTGAGTAGCGTTGTATAGATGAGGATCAACCCCAGGGCCCATAAGACTGGATACCTGCACCCTGTCACCGCCGATGACAGAAACCGGCTCTGCAATTTGAGCGATCGTGGTAACAATGTTGATTTTGCCCACAGCCGTACTGCCGTTTTTCTCATTTGAGCCGGCACAGCCAGCCAAAGCCAGCACCAGAATGAGCATTGCAGGAATCCAAACCTTCTTCATGTGAGACAACATCTTCAAATTTCCTCCTTAACCATATTATTCATTATTGTGTGGGATGAAACAATTAAATTTCCCTTGGGCAAAATATATGCTTGATAACAAAATAACGTGATTATTGCGGTTTGTCAACGATTTTTCTCATGGGCAACATTTATAGTGTACGCTAACTAATTCTGAGCGTTGCAAAGACCCAGATACTGCCTCTCTCGATTCAAAAGAAGGTGAATGCTTTAAATAACGCATGTGAGCTTTTTACTCAGCTTTGCTGAGACGTGCTTTCAGCCCTGCACAGTGGACTACATATCTTATTTGCTTTAGGATCAAACTAATTTTTCAAGGCTATTTTGGGCAAATGACCCTTACCCACCAGGCATTACAGCGTATTTGGAGGCGGTGATTTGTGACGAATCTGGGAACACTCGTGAATATTTGAACAAAGTTTGAACTCACTAGAAACCGCATAACGACAGGGTTTTGCTCTTCTTGAGGGTCTTTTTGAAACAATTTGATCACAAAACGTTACGGTGTTCGTCAAAGTTAAACCATAAAATGTTAAATATACAATGTAATGGGTTTTGCAACGAATGAAAATAGTCATTACTATAGGATTATGAAGTGACAAGCGAATGTGAGATTTAATATGTCAGAAAGGGGTACACCATGAAAAAACGAGGGCCGTTATTTGCATTGTTGATGAGTATAACCTTGCTTTTATCGGGCTGTAGTTCATTGACCGTCTTGGATCCGAAAGGTCCGGCTGCAAGGACCCTGTCCGATACAATCATATTTTCTATCTTCATGATGGTCGGCATTCTGGCTGTGGTATACGTTCTTTACATCTATATGCTGGTCAAATACCGCGCTAGAAAATCCAATGAAGGCTACGAGCCGCCGCACGATGAGGGCAGCAAGCTGCTGGAGATTACATGGACGATAATTCCGATCATTATTGTAATCATCCTTTCCGTAGTGACAGTCAAATCAACCATAGCTGTCGAGAACGTGCCGGAGGGCTATGAAGATCAGGAGCCGCTGGTTATCTACGCTTCCACCTCCAACTGGAAATGGCATTTCAGCTATCCGGAACAAGGCATTGAGACCGTCAATTATGTGAATCTCCCGACCAACCGTGCCATCGAGTTCCGCATGTATTCTTACGGTCCGATTACGAGCTTGTGGATTCCACAGCTTGCCGGGCAGAAATATGCGATGAGTGACATGGTTACGAAGATTAACATGGTAGCAGACGTTCCGGGCTCTTATATGGGTAAAAACGCAAACTTTAGTGGTGAAGGCTTCGCCCACATGGACTTTGAAGCGCTGGCGATGCCTGCTGCTGAATTTGAAGAGTGGGTAGAAGACGTGAAGGCGAACGAGAAGGATTTGACCGAGGAGCAGTTTGATGACCTTCTGGTGACCCCGCATGTTGGCAGAATGTCCTTCTCCAGCACGCACCTCGAATTCAGTCCTCCGCCGGAGGATGGCCACCATTCCAATGGTCATACAGATCATCAGGATAAGAAGCAGAAGTTCCCAGATCCGGCAACCTCTGAAGAGGAAGTGGAGTTTGATGGCGAGCCCAATGTCGAGCCGGACACATCTAAAGAAGATTCTACTCACAACGACCACGAAGGTCACTAGGGACTGATGAGGCTGAGGCAGACGGCGTAGATTTGCGTATACTGCCCCCTCTCCCCTGTACATCCTGAAAGGAGATAAGCCCTTATGAAATGGGACGAATTTTTCGTTACCGGTGAACCATTAATCTATGGCGCCATGGTTAGTATCGTTCTCGTTTCCCTGGCCATTGTAGTAGGCTTGACCTACTTCAAGAAATGGGGATATCTGTGGAAAGAATGGCTGACAACCGTTGATCATAAAAAAATCGGGGTCATGTACATTCTGGCTGCACTCATCATGCTGTTCCGCGGCGGCGTCGATGCGATTATGATGCGGGCGCAAACGTCTATGCCGGATATGAAATTCCTGGACGGACAGCATTACAATGAGATTTTTACAACACACGGGGTTATTATGATCCTGTTTATGGCGATGCCATTTATCTTCGGCCTGATGAACGTTATCATCCCGCTCCAGATCGGGGCGCGCGACGTTGCTTTCCCTCGGCTGAATGCGATCAGCTTCTGGCTCTTCTTCGCCGGAGCGATGCTCTTTAACATCTCGTTTGTCATCGGGGGCTCTCCGGATGCCGGCTGGTCGGCATACTTCCCGCTCGCTGGACCTGAGCTGAGCCCGCATGTGGGGAATAACTATTACTCGTTATCCATCCAGATTTCAGGGATTGGTACTCTCATGACCGGTGTGAACTTTATTGTCACCATCCTCAAGATGCGTGCACCGGGCATGACGCTGATGAAGATGCCGATGTTCACCTGGTCGGTTCTGATCACAAGCGTGATCATCATCTTCGCCTTCCCTGTCCTGACGATTGCATTGCTGCTGATGATGCTGGACCGTCAGTTCGGCACCCAATTCTTTACGATGCAGAACGGCGGCATGGATATGCTCTGGGCCAACCTGTTCTGGGTATGGGGACACCCTGAGGTTTACATTGTCGTACTGCCGGCATTCGGGATTTTCAGTGAGATCATCTCGACCTTTGCCAGAAAAAATCTGTACGGCTACACCTCCATGGTACTCAGTATGCTCGTCATCTCTGCCCTGTCCTTTATCGTATGGGCTCACCATTTCTACACGATGGGTCAAGGTGCTATGGTCAACGGCTTCTTCTCCATCACCACGATGGCGATTGCTGTACCGACCGGGGTTAAAATATTCAACTGGCTCTTCACGCTCCATCGAGGGCGAATCCAGTTTACGACACCTATGCTGTATTCCCTGGCCTTCATTCCGATCTTTACGATCGGCGGGGTAACCGGCGTTATGCTGGCTATGGCCAGTGCCGACTACCAGTATCATAATACGATGTTCCTGGTGGCGCATTTCCACTATGTGCTCATCCCGGGTACCGTGTTTGCCGTCATCGCCGGCTTCCACTACTGGTTCCCGAAAGTGTTCGGCTTCCGCTTGAACGAGCGTAAAGGCAAAACCGCTTTCTGGTTCATTATTATCTCGTTTAACGTGACCTTCTTCCCACTGTTCTTCCTGGGTCTGCAGGGCATGACGCGCCGGATGTACACGTATTCGGAAGAGACCGGCTTCGGTCCGCTGAATATGCTGTCGATGGTAGGTGCGATCGGCTTGACCATCGGGTTTATCCTGCTGGTGTACAACATTTACTGGAGTACCCGCTACGAGCCGCGTGACAAGACCGGCGATCCTTGGGACGGACGCTCTCTGGAATGGTCCATTCCAAGTCCGGCTCCCGTATATAACTTCGCCGTTGTTCCGGAAATTAAGCAGCGGGATGAATACTGGTTTGCCAAGAAAGAGAAGCGTTCCCTGTTTGATAAGAAAATTGAGAAGATTCATATGCCAAGCAATTCGGGCAAGCCATTTGTCCTTGGCATCGCGTTCTTCTTCCTCGGATTCTTCGTGGTATTCAGCTGGTGGAGCCTGGCGATCCCTGCCGGCCTGGCCGTTCTGATCATCATGGCCACCATGTCCTTTGACAGAGACCACGGCTACTACATTCCAGCGGAAGAAGTCGCCCAAACTGAAAAGAAACTGCGGGGTGATACGGTATGAAGATAGATGCCACTCAGCCTCTGGAATATGGAACGGAAGAGAACCGCAATAAGATCTTTGGGTTCTGGTTGTTCCTTGGCGCGGAGATTGCACTGTTTGCGACACTGTTTACCGTATACTTTGTTCTGGTTGACCGGTATGCTTCCGGTCCGAACGGCGCCGAGATCTTTGAGATCGGCCCCGTTCTGGCCGAAACCTTTATCCTCCTGACCTCCAGCTTCACGATCGGCCTGGCGGTTCACGCCATGCGTCTGGGGCTGAAGAAGCAGATGATGATGTTTATGATCATCACGCTGGCATTGGGAGCGGTCTTCCTGGGCATTGAGATTTTCGAATTTTTCACGTACGTTCATGAAGGGGCTACGATTACTACAAGTGCATTCTTGTCCAGCTTGTTCACCCTGCTGGGAACGCACGGTGCTCACGTCACCTTCGGCTTGCTGTGGGGGATTGCCATCCTGGTCCAGCTGAGAAAGCATGGACTGGATCATAGCACAGCGAACAAATCGTTTATCTTCTCGCTGTACTGGCACTTCCTGGACGTCGTTTGGATCTTCATTTTCAGCTTCGTATATCTGAAAGGACTGATGTGACATGTTGAAGCAGCTGTTTCCCATCAAGCACGTCGTTGGCTATGTGGCCTCCCTCGGCCTGACTGCTTTGGCACTGGTCGCATTGATGGACCTGCCCGAAGCTGTCAAAATGGCCATCCTGGTGGTCACTGCCATTCTACAGGCTACGCTGCAGCTGGTCCTGTTCATGCACATCGGTGAATCGGACGACAAGAGATCGCTGTATATCAATATATTCTTTGCCGTCTTCGTAGCCCTCGTCACCATCTTCGGCTCCCTCTTTATCTTCGTGTGGGGATGGTACGCTTAAGCTCGAAGGCCAATCGTTAGAAATACTCACAAAGAAGCTGCCTCGAAGATTAGATCTTCAAGGCAGCTTCTTTGTGCTTACGTAAGGTATCACAGATCATCAATAATCTTTTCTTCATCCAAATCGGGCTTAAGCCCTCTGCGGCGGCTGCGAAGCCAGTGCTCCGACAGAAATTGAACATATCGGTCGTCTCGGCAGAGCCAGGCCCCATAGTGTCGTTTAATATGACGCTCGGCGTCTTCAAAGGAAGGGAAGTCAAACGGCAGCGCCTCCTTGTCCCATTCCGCCGTCCAGTTGCCGGAGCCGGATTGATACAATAGGATGTTGCTCTTCCCCGGTGTGTCGTAGAGCACGCCGTGCTCGGAAGCTTTTACGTTATAGGCGTTACGGGGTGCATCCAGCGGCAGAGGGTCCAGCTCAAACGGCTCTGCCGCATATAAGCGGAACACCTCTTCGTTCATCGTACAGCCCGCTGCCTTGGCATGCCCGCCTCCGCCATAGCGCTTGGCAATGTCCGCTACATCCATATGATCGTGGATCGTTCTCAGACTCATGCGCCGTCCACCCAGGTTCAGAATGGCAATATAATCAAGATGAGGGTTGCCCTTGCCCAGCTCACTCGCCAGCTCGGAATGATAGCTTTCTGCGTACACAATTCCTACGCACTCCTCACCAATAAAGGTCTGAAGCATCTCCCGGCGCTTGCGGCGGATATAGCGTTCAATCTTGTCCTCTTCCAGCGTCAGCAGCTTCTCCTCAAACTCATCAAAGGCAAAGTGACTGCTGCCCTGAAGGCGGCTTAACATGCGGGGCTCAAACTCCTCGGGAGACAGCAGATAAAATAGATCATTCAGCCGCTTCGCCTCGATTTCACCTGCCTTCTCCCACTCCCATGTATCATATAAGCGGACCCATTCTACAAATTGATCCAGTGAGGGTGAAGGCTGCAGCCACTCCCGGGACTGCATATATTCATAAAGCAAGGAGGTGGCAGATGCAGTACGTCCATCCTCATGATGAATGTGCACGCTCCCCCATTCGTGTGCGTTCAGATGCAGTGAGGTCTTATGGTGATCCAGCAGCATCACCTTCCCGCCCGACGTGACAAACCTATTTATGCGCGCTTCGATCTCCGGACTCACAGCAAGATCCGTAATCAGAAGCATATTCTCCGGCTGGTTCTGCTCCGCCTGCTGAAGCAAATACCGTTCTACCTGCGCATTTAAGCTATGAACTGCATGATACCGCACCTCAACCTTGGATCCGAACGCCAGCCTGGCAAGAATTCCACAGCTCACCCCGTCCAGATCATTGTGGCTATATAAGTGAAACAATAGGAACGCTCCTTCACAATTAAAAATGAGGCAGACCTTAGCTGCCTCATTAACATTCCCGTCTATTTTCCAAAATACTCAATCGGCTCGGGGTCCCTTGGACGATTCCACAGTATACACCCCGTGGGTGCTGCTGACATGATAGTCAGGCTTGGGCTTGCCAATCTTCGCCTTATGGCCTTGAATATGCGCTTCACTTGTTTCCCAGCGCTTCCATGCTTCTTTGGATTCCCACCGGATGACCACCATAATTTCTTCCGTTTCATCCTGGCGCCGCTTCTCCTTCACCATGACGCTGAGATCGATAAAGCCCTCAATCTTCTCAATCTCACCGGGACCGGTGAAGTTGTCCACCACATGATGTGAATGACCAGCAGTAACTACGATCGTCTTGACCTCTACGAACATGAACAGCACTCCCTTGTAAGAAAATAGTCCTCCTGACAGCCAGTCGCTCACTGATCAGTTATGAATATCCTCATTGTAAATGATAAAGATTATCATTGTCAAAGAGCGCATGTCTCAATTTCAAACCCGAGATCCTCAATCATCGACCAATCAGACTGCTGATCTTGTCCATCTGTGGTCAAATAGTCACCGACAAAGATCGAATTAGCTGCATAAAGTCCCAGCGGCTGCAGCGATCGTAGGTTGATCTCGCGCCCTCCGGCAATCCGGATTTCTGCGGAGGGGTTCACCATTCGCATCATTGCAAGCCGTTTCAGGCACTGAACAGGGGTAAGCTCCTTGACGCCTTGCAGCGGTGTGCCCTCAATCGAGTTCAGAAAATTACAAGGAATGGATTCAGCTCCCAGCTCACGCAGTGCAAATGCCATCTCTACCGCTTCCTCTTCACGTTCACCCATGCCAAAAATAACTCCGGAGCAAGGTGAAATGCCGGCGGCCTTCACTTGATTCACGGTATCCACCCGATCCTCATACTGATGCGTCGTTGTAATGCGGCTGAAATGGTCCTTCGACGTATTTAGGTTATGGTTGTAGCGATGCACTCCGGCCTCAGCCAGCTGACCTGCCTGATCCTCATTCAGGAAGCCCAGGCAGCAGCAAATTTTCAGGTCGGTGGTGGCTCGTATTTCCTTCACAGCCTCTGCCACATGTCGCACCTCCTTATCCGTCGGGCGTCGGCCGGAAGCGACAATGCAGTATGTACCGGCTTTACGGCGAATCGACTCCTGCGCACCTTCCAGGATCTTCTCCTTGGTCAGCCAGGCATATTTGTCTATGGGTGCTTCCGAAACGATCGACTGGGAGCAATATCCACAGTCCTCCGGACATAACCCGGATTTGGCGTTAATAATCATGTTCAGCTTGACCCGGTTTCCGAAATAATGACGCCGAACTTCATAAGCCGCCTGCATTAAAGAGAGTAGCTCCTCATCGGGACATTGAAGAATAGCCAGGGCATCCTGGGGTAGAAGGTCTTGCTTCTGCAGCACTTGAGCGGACATGTGCTGCCAGCGGTTCGGGGTTAAGGTTATCATCCGTTGTACTCCCTTACTTATATTGTTAACTCAAATATCATATTATCAAGTTAACAATAGACTGGCAAGACTAGGATGAAGCGCTTTTGCGAACGAGAATGCCTTTTTTGAGTATAAAAAAGAAGCTGCCAGCATCTCTCGACACGGACAGCTTCTCCTATGGCTCATGGTGCCCGGGATGGAAGCAGATTGACATACTCATCGGACAGCTTCATGATTTGCAATATAAAATCATAATCATTTCGGTAAGCCGAGAAATCCTCTACAGGCTGCAGGGTATCCAGCGATACTGCTCTGCCGTCTTCAAATCCATTACCGGGAATGAACAGAATTTCATCGTTCAGAAAAGAGCCCGTTGGCAAGTAGTATCGCATCCCCGTCACATTATGATCAATGTTCAGCAGGTCTTGACCAAAGGCTGTGAAGCCTTCCTTTTCCAAAGAAATCCCCATAATGTTTGCCACCGTCGGGAGAATATCAATCTGCCCTCCGGTGCGCTCGATGGTCTTGCCGCCCTGCTGCCCCGGAATACGTATCACAAGCGGCACGTTCAGCCGGCTGACATCATCCTCGTAAGGAATATTTAGCGTGGATGAAATGAGGTTCGCCGGAGTTTCGGCGGGGTTGATGCCAAAATGATCTCCATACACAACAAGCACCGTATTTTCCCACAGTCCTTTCTGCTTCAAAGCGTCAACCAATAGGCCAAGCGCATAGTCCGAGTAGTTCACAGCATCCAGATAATGTCCAAGCTGGGTCCCTTGCAGTTCAGCAGGGATGTCAATCTTGGATCGGTCCTCCGGTACGATAAAGGGAGAATGGCTGGATACCGCAATAAAATGGCCGTAGAAGGACTTGCCGGTTTCTTGCACTTCGATCAGCTTTTGCAGTCCGGTTCTGTACATCTCCTCATCCGAAGCGCCAAAGTCGTTAAACTGGTCATTGTTGAAGGTCGGCTTATCGTAATATTGATCAAAGCCTAGAGCCGGGTACAGCTGTGTACGATTCCAGAAGGCGGCATCATTTACGTGAAAGGTACTGGAGATATAATTCCGCTCCGCCAAGAGCTTGGGCAGACTCGGCAGCTGTTTATGGCCGAACCCCTTGGACATCGCAATCGACCCTGCGGGATAGATCGACGTATTGGTTAGAAATTCCGCATCCGACGTATTCCCTTGGCCAATCTGCTGAAAAACATTCGGAAAGTACAGTCCCTCATCAGCGAGTGTGTTCATCACCGGAGTAATTTCCTGTCCGTCCAGAAAAGCATGCAGCGGAAAGCGCTGCAGCGACTCCAGCTGTACGATCAGCAGATTCATTCCCTCTCCGCTGCCGAAATAGTCAGGCTCCGCTCTGCTTTCGGTCTCATCCTGATACGTATAGGATGCTTTGAGCTCCTGCACCTTCTGTGCCGTCTCCTCCAAGCTGGTATCTGCCAGCGCTTTGGTGTCCCGCGCATCCCGGAGAGCTTCGGCCACCTGATAACTCACAAACCCCAGCTGTTCTGCGCGCACCTTCTCGTTCTCAATGGTCCAGCTTCTGGTCATCGCCACTGCCGACAATCCGAGGGATGAGATCAATATGAGTGCCATCGAGAGCTTCCAGAGCTTTGACAGTCTCTTTCCTGCTTCACGGGTGCCAAAGGAAAGCGCACTTCGATGTCTTCTGCGAACCGCCACGGCTCGAGCTGCGCGAGCTACCAGCAGCGCCGCCAGATCGATAAAGAATAGAAACTGCTCCGGACGCAGCAGCGTATGGACACTGCCCTTTACCTGATTGACCTGACCCAGACCGGAAAGCGCTGTGTAGGTCGGGACGGAGCCGAAATATGCGACGTACACGACGGAAGCAAACAACAGGATTGAAATGATTCCATTAAACAGCCAGTAGACCAGCGGCCTGACTTTAGCACTGATCGACAGCTCCAGCAATGCGAGTAAGCCTGCAATCGAGATCACATCCCAGATGATCCTGCCCCATTCAATATCCTTAAAAACAAACCATCTGAACAATAGCAGCTTGAGCAGCAGCAGAACAAGCATGCCGCTATACCAGAGCAATCCGGTTCTTGGTGATGTATTCATCGTGTACTCTTCCTTTATGATTGTTATTTTTACATACTTCGGTATTCATTTTTACAATAGTCATTATTATATCAGCATAATAACACCCAAACCAATAGCGGCAGCCGAAGAGCCTGGAAATGCCCAATCAAGACTCCTCTGGTCATCACCACAAGCGCACCTCCAGCATTTCACGTATCATAGAGCATCCCAACCAAGGCTGGAGGTTGTTCCCGAACATGAAAGTAGTAGTTACCGGAGGTGCCGGATTCATTGGCTCGCATCTCGTGAACCGTCTGGTGATGAGCGGCTATGAGGTGCATGTACTTGATAATCTGGCCAGCGGCGATGCTGGGCGTCTTCATAATGAAGCGATCCTTCATGTCTGTGATGTTCGAAGTGAGTACGCTGCCTCCCGTCTTGCACAGATTAAGCCGGAGCTTATTTTCCACCTGGCGGCCCAGGCTGATGTACAAAGCTCCATTGCCAATCCTTGGCTGGATGCAGACACGAATATTTCAGGTACCTTAAGGCTCTTGGAAGCCGCCAAAGCAACAGGTGTACGGAAAATCATATTTGCCTCCACCTCCGGCGTTTATGGCGCGCTGGATCAGCCGCTCATTACAGAGGGGGACCCTGTGGCTCCAATTTCCTTCTACGCCTTGTCCAAGCTGTGTGGTGAGAGATATATCCAGCTGTACAGTCAGACCTTTGGTCTCGACTATACCATCCTGCGCTATGGCAATGTTTACGGACCGGGACAGACACCGAAAGGAGAAGGCGGTGTTATTTCCGTGTTTGGCGAGCGGCTGGCGCAAGAGCTGCCTTTGAATGTGTACGGAGATGGTAATCAGACCCGTGATTTCATTTATGTACAGGATGTTGTAGGGGCCAATCTGGCCGCGATGTACAAGGGACATGGCGAGATTTTGCATGTAAGCACAGGACAGTCTACGAGTATCAACCGCTTAATTGACCTTCTTGCCGGTCGCCTAGCCAGAACCATTATCCCACACTATCATCCTGTCAAAGCCGGTGACGTTTATCATAGCTGTCTCTCCAGCACCAAGGCACTGAAGGTACTCGACTGGAAGGCTCAGTATGATATGGAACAAGGGCTGGCGGAAACTGTAAAGGCTTGGCGTCTCTCCCCTTGATCCGGGTAGGTTCTTCTCGTATCCCCGTTATCCTGCGAGCGGGAAATCTTATCAAACATTTCAAAAGAGGTGGCACCCGGTTCATCCCGGGTGCCACCTCTTGATTTATATGGAGTGCAGCATTTGCGCGAAATTCGCGGCATAGATGTGGGGGTTAAACGCTTGTTGGACATGGCCTTGCGCCTGGGTCCGGATCTGCTCCCGTAAAACTGAATCCTGCATCAGCCCTAACCCTTCATGGACGGCATTCTCTATATTCCCGAGCGTGTAAAATTTCCCGGTAACATTATGATATACCGAAGTGGAGACGCCGTCTGAATCTGTCGTTAAGACCGGACAGCGACAGCTCATCGCCTCCAGGATCCCATACGGGGCTCCTTCCACCTTGGAGGTGGAGCACAGAAACCCTCCCGAATCTCCGATCACTGAATAGTAATATGGCATATCGGCATTGGGGACATTCGAGAACAGGGTCAGACGTTTTTCTAGACTCAGCTCAGCAATGAGCTGCAAAAACTGCTCTCGTTCTGAAGGGATGCTTAGCTGAGGATCCTCGAACATCCACATGTTCAGTTCCGGGACGTATTGACTCAAGTGATATCCAATCCACAAAAACTCACGCCAGTTTTTATTATCCTCAATTCGGCCGAGCCAGGCAATGACTGGTGATCGCGGTGCAGGAGCAGCATAGTAGGTAAAGCTTGTAGTATCAAAGCAATTATTGAAATTATACTGGGGAATATATGGGTACAGCTCGTTAAACAACGAGGTAATATGAGGCGTGCATGGATTTAGAAGCGCTGATGCGTGTGCGTTTACATAAGGTGCTGCGGATATTAATTGGGTACGCGCATAATCCTTAGGTCCATACCCTTGAATTTCCAAGATCAGCTTGCCAGTGTAGCCCAGCATTCGCAGCCGGGGAAAGCTGAGATGGTCTGTCGTGACGATGATGGCAGCATACTGGTGCAAATCCAGGTAATGCTTGATTTCAATGTCATTTCTGGTCACATAGATCGGGAAATCTACGTAATTCTGCATGCCGGACCCCCAAGTATAATACAAGCAGTGCGCTTCAATGCCCGCTAATCGAAGCGCACGGCAGCGTTGCCGATTCAAGGTCTCAACCCCGCCGCTCGGAGTATAATAAACAAATAATACCTTCATCTTTAGCAGGCCTCCCTTCTTTATTCCATCACACTGAAGTGGGAATTGGAGAACACCGCGATCAACTGTCCCTGATCCTTGGCATAGACAGTAATGCCGGTCGTAAGAGAGGTGTTAATGTTTGTTACTAGCAGCAGGCTAAACGCCCGATGGTGATTATAAATATCAGGAAGGCTGACCGTGCTTCCGGCAGCGGCGTGGACCAAGGTGACATAGAATATGCTCCCGTCATGATAGTAGCCATGGACTAGCACGTCGAAGGGCTCACTGCCATGGTTACTGATATATAGATCACTGCTTTGAATGTATCTGGCATCAATGGGGCTGAAGGGTGCAGCTTCCAAGCGAAATACCGACATGATGAATGACCTCCTTGTACAGACCAGAACCTCGCTTAGCCGATATTGTAAATCAGCGGGTCCGGCAGTACGTAATCTTTGGGCAGAGCGGAGACGATCTGATTCCATACGGCATAATCCACCAAGAGCTCGGGATTGGAGGTCTGAACGGCAAACCACCGATTATAGAGGTCGCTGATGACCTGATAGGCATCCGGATTCATATGACAGCCCTCCTGTCGTTATATTTTTCGTGCCAGAACTTCATGATAGGTGAGAATCATCTGCTCCATCATCCGATCCATGGACCAGACCTCATTCGCATATGCCTGGCCATTTCTGCCCAGGGCTTGACGATACTCATCGTTGGCCAAGAGCAGTATCAGCTGCTCTGCAATGGCTCCGGCATCTCCCACCTGACTGATCAGTCCAGTGACTCCCTCCTGCACCATTTCCGGCAGCCCTCCCGCGTTGGACACTACGCATGGCAAGCCCGCCAGCTGTGCCTCCATCACGGAATATGGCTGGTTGTCCTGTACACAGGTGTGGACGAAAATATCCGATTGTCCCAGCAGAGCCGGAATATCATTACGTGCCCCGTGAAAAACTACGTACTCCTGCAGGCCCAGCTGCTGCGTCAACGCTTGAAGCGACGCCATAAGCTCTCCGTCACCAACGATCCAGCATACCCAGTCGGATCTTCGGCGAGCCACGATGGCGAGCGCGGCAAGCAGCACATCAATCCCTTTGACAGGAACGAGTCTGGCCGGAAAAATGATAACTTTTTTTCCGGGAGGCCGCTTGATGGGAGTGTCCTGTGCCATTCGGGCATAAAATGCTCCCGTTTCCAGTCCATAAGGAAATACCTGTACGCGTTCCGGAGCCACGCCATAATCTTGAACAAGAATATTCTTGCTCCAATGATTCGCTGTAATGGTGAGATCCGAAGACATGGCAGACTGATATTCCATTTCAGGGTAATAATTCCATGTCGGAGACCCGGGGATTACGTGCAATTCAGGACGCATGCGAAAATGCTCGTGCATTTCTCTAGCGACCGAGCCGTGTACATGAGAGATGAGCGGAACGTGCTTTGGTTTGACCCGATACAGTGCCCGGGCTGCAAAAATATCCTGAGTATGGATAATGTCATAGCAGTCCAGGCCAAAAAATGCAGCAGCGAGCTCAAGACTATAACGTTCAAATTCATAATATTTGAGATAGCTTTCGCCGTTCACAACGGGCGAAGTTACCGGATTCAGCTTTGCACGCAGCATCGGTAACAAGAGCTCCTTGGGAAGCTCTCTGCCTTGATTTACAAGGTAATATTTTGAGTAATCGGGGCTGTTGCCAAGGAGGTCTACCTGATGTCCCATCAGGACAAGCCGGTCGTGCAGCTGCTGCATAAAATTCCAGACCCCTCCAACATGAGGCACAAGCCACATCGTAGCCAGCAGTATTCTCATCTTTCTCTCCTCACCCGCCCAGTGCCCACCTTTGATTCAGGCTGGCTCTGTACATTTTCTTAAGCTTTCCGTATTCTCGCAAAATCGTTTTCTTATGCCGGACCGTTCCCATTCTGGAGTGAACCCGGTACAGGGTGAGCGGCTCGTGCAAATAACCAAACCGTGCGCCGTGCAGAATCATCCGTACCCACATGTCGTAATCATGGGTGTAACGCAGCCGTTCATTGAACAGGCCGAGGCTCATGAACAAATCCTTGCTTGCGACGACGGTGCAGCCGTTCACCGGATTGCTATACGTAAGCTGGCGCGCAAGATCAGATGTTCCGCTCATGGGTATCCCGCAGGTAGGACGCGTAATGGCATGCTTGCTGTCAATGGTGGAGAAATCGGTGTAGCTCACTTGAAGTCCGTATTCCTGCATGAAGGCCATTTGCTGCTCCAGCTTGCTGTAATGAAACAGATCGTCCGAGCTGAGCCATGCGATATATTCTCCGGAGGCATGCAGAATGCCGTGATTCAGCGCACTGGCGGTGCCTCCGTTTTTTTTGCCCAGGTAATGAACTCTATCTCGATAGGGTGCAATCAGGTTATGGTGCTGGGTAGAACCATCGTCTACCACAATAATCTCTACATCAGGATAGGTCTGTCCGCAGGCACTGACCAGGGCATGCTCAATATAGGGGCAGTTATAAAATGGAATGACGATCGTCACCTTCGGTGTCATCCATGCTTCCCTCCTTCTAATGTGCTTCATAAAGCTTTGCCTCCGCTGCAGCAGGCGGGTTAGTACACCTTATGCGAAGATTTCCCAAGGGAAGCGGCTTCCTGCCCTGTGCATTCATCCATTTCCACACAAAGAAAAACCGGATTCCCTGACAGGGACCCGGCATGTTGAATGACTTATGGATGTTATTGACAAGCTATAGCTGCGGCACACTTTCCCTCATGGGAGGAGCTGGTTCGCTGTGAGGCTGCTTATACCTCAGGAACCAGATTAAGCCGCACATCACGAAGAAGCCCCCGGCAAACTGCCAGGCATTCATGGTTTCGTGCAGGAGGATAAAGGCCAGCAGGCTTGCCCCGACCGGTTCCCCTAGCACACTCATCGAGACAACGGACGCGCTGGAGAAGCGCATCATCCAGTTAAACAGCAGATGGCCGAACACGGTCGGGACGATTGCCAGCAGCAGGAAGATTCCCCACTCCTTTGCGGGATAGCCTGTGACGGGAATGCCTAGAGCCATATTGTATACCCCCAAGCACATCGCTGCCGACAGAAACACCATCCAGCTGTACACGAGTGAGCTCATCCTGCTCATAAGCGATTGTCCCAGCAGCATATGAACGGCAACCGCGGCTGTACCTAGCAGTGACATCATATCGCCGGTAAAGCTGGCGTCAGAGCCTGAGACACGACTTGCGCCCATCAGCAGAAAAATGCCCATAAACGCTATGGCCACGCCGACTAGCGCAGATAAACTCGTCCGCTCCTTGAACCAGATATAAGCCCCCAGCATGACAAACACCGGCTCCAGCGCAAGAATCAGGGTCGAGCTGGCAACGCTGGTATAGCGTAAGGACCCCATCCAGAGCAGAAAATGCAGCGCCAACATGAAGCCCGAGAGAAACAACAAACCTTGTTGTTTAGGCGTAATTTGCTTGATTTCAGGTGCCTTGCGCCAAACAAAGGGCAGCATCATGAAGGCTGTCATAAAGAGACGGTACATCGCCTGCACCGACACCGGCGCCTCCGACCATTTTACGAATATGGATGAGAACGAGATGGCAGTGATGCCGATCAGCAGCAGGATGAGTACAGGAATCGGCGCTTTGCCCGATTTTATCATTGTGGGACCAGCCTTTCATGGTATAGTAGTAATGGTTTAATTTTTGGTAAGGAGCTTTTTATCCCATGATTTCGAAAAAAAACAAAACCCGTAATGATCCCATCAGCCCCCCGAAATTTCTCGCGCTGGGCTTCTCCGCCATCATCTTGACGGGCACCTTTCTCCTGGAGCTTCCGATGGCTACCGCCGATGGCACCCGCACCTCGTTGGCAGACGCCTTCTTCACCGCAGTCTCTGCCACGAGCGTAACCGGACTCGTCGTCGTCGATACCGGCACACATTGGTCCACGTTCGGCCAGATCGTGCTGCTGCTTCTGTTCCAGCTTGGCGGATTGGGATTTATGACCTCGGCTACCTGGATTGCGATGATGCTGAACCGCCGGATCTCGTTCCGTGAACGGATGATTCTGCAGGAAGCTATGGGACAGTATCAGATTCAGGGCATCGTCGATCTGATCCGCAAAGTGTTAGTGTATGCGTTCACTATTGAGGGCATTGGCGCTTTATTGCTGACGCTCAGGTTCTGGAGAGACATGCATTTTGATGAAGCTCTCTATTTAGGCATTTTCCAGAGTGTATCCATCTTTAACAATGCAGGCTTTGATCTGCTGGGCTCGATTCACGGGCCATTTGCCGGCTTCCCGGTATATGGTACGGATATCTATCTTAACCTGGTGAACATGGCTCTTATATTCCTGGGCGGGATTGGATTTATCGTCATGTTCGACGTGATGGAATATCCGAAATGCCGCAAGCTCTCCCTTCATTCCAAGGTCGTGCTGTCCGTCACCGGCTTTCTGATATTGCTCGGAGCGCTTTCCCTGTTCCTGCTAGAATACAGTAATGACGCTACCATTGGCAATATGACCTGGTATGAAAAGTGGATGGCTGCTTTCTTCCAGTCCATCACCGCAAGATCTGGCGGCATCAGCACCATTGATATCGGAAGTATGCAGCAGTCCAGCCAGTTTTTCCTCATCATTCTGATGTTTATCGGCGCAGCGCCCGGCTCTACCGGCGGCGGCATCAAGGTCACGACCTTCGCTGTCCTGATCGGCGCTGTAATCAGCATGATTCAAGGGAAGCGGGATGTGGTCCTGTTCAAAAAAAGAATTCCGGAAGCGATGGTCTATCGCTCCCTGACCGTTACAATTATCGCCCTGATCGTGCTCGTAAGCTCCGCGATGTTCCTATCGGCTACTGAGGATCAGCAATTTCTAGTCATCTTTTTTGAGGCTGTTTCTGCCTTCGGCACCGTGGGCTTGTCCATGGGGATGACGCCGGAGCTGTCTGAGGTTGGCAAGGTGTTTGTGGCGCTGCTCATGTTTCTCGGGCGATTGGGTCCATTGACCCTCGCTTACGCTCTTACGCGCAAGAAGCACAAGGATTTGTACCGCCACCCGGAAGGCCGGATCATTATCGGTTAACCGTTAAGCGTATCTCTATAGAGGGCGGAGCCTGCGGGCGCCGCCCTTTCTCTATGCAGCTTGGTTTACCCGCGTCTTCGGGCTAAGTTCAGCTTCTTCTTACAGTCTTTATTGACATCAGAGCTTACTGGCAGATGAAACGCTCTCGGTGTCCTGCCGATGCTGTACGGCCGAAGAAATGACGCTCCGTTACAGTTCTGCTAAAATAAAAACAAAGAATGTTAATCATGAATAGGAGCGGCAAAGCTATGTACCCAACACTGGAAGCATGCGTCAATGATCTGGAACGAAATGGACATCTCGTACGGATTCGGGAGGAGGTCGATCCGGATCTGGAGCTGGCTGCCATTCATCTGAGAGTATTCGAGGCGGGAGGGCCGGCTCTTTTGTTTGAGAATGTGAAAGGCTCACGCTACCGGGCTGTCTCCAATCTGTTCGGGACGCTGGAGCGCAGCAAGTTTATGTTTCGTCAGACCTGGGAATCCACGAAAAATGTCATTGCGCTGCGTAACGATCCCATCCAGGCGCTCAAGCATCCGCTGCGGCATGCCAGATCCGCCGCCGCCGCAGCAAAGGCATTACCTATGCGTCAAGGCGGCGCGGCCGGCTTTCAGGAGATCTCCATTCAGGAGCTGCCCCTGATCAAGCATTGGCCTATGGATGGCGGCCCTTTTATTACACTTCCACAAGTATACTCCGAGGACCCGGACAAGCCTGGCATCATGAATGCGAATCTCGGCATGTATCGTGTACAGCTGCAGGGCAATGACTTCATCGCGGATAAAGAGATCGGCATGCATTATCAAATCCATAGAGGCATTGGCATTCACCAGCATCATGCGGCCCGCAAAGGCGAGCCTCTGAAGGTGAGCATCTTTGTCGGCGGGCCTCCCTCACATACGCTGTCGGCCGTTATGCCTCTGCCGGAAGGCCTTAGTGAGCTCACCTTCGCCGGCTTGTTAGCGGGGCGCCGCTTCCGATACAGCTACGAGGATGGCTACTGTATAAGTCGCGATGCGGATTTCGTCATCACCGGGGAGATTCATCCCGGCGAGACGAAGCCCGAAGGACCTTTTGGAGATCATTTAGGCTATTACAGCCTTGCACACCCCTTCCCTCTGATGCGCGTCCATAAGGTATATGCGAAGCCTAACGCGATCTGGCCGTTCACTGTCGTAGGCCGGCCGCCGCAGGAGGATACTGCGTTCGGAGCACTGATCCATGAGCTGACCGGAGATGCGGTTAAGCAGGAAATTCCTGGGGTGAAGGAAGTGCACGCTGTGGATGCGGCAGGTGTTCACCCGCTGCTGTTCGCGATCGGCAGCGAACGATATACACCGTATGCGCCCGCCAAGCAGCCAGCTGAGCTGCTCACTATCGCCAATCGGATTCTTGGCACAGGGCAGCTGAGCCTGGCCAAATATTTGTTCATTGCCGCCGAAGAGCAGGAGCCGATCAGCACGCATGACGAGGCGGCGTTTCTCTCGTATATCCTGGAGCGAATCGATCTTCAGCGGGATCTACATTTTCAGACGAATACGACGATAGATACCCTGGACTATTCCGGTACGGGACTGAACCAGGGCAGCAAAGTCATCCTGGCCGCTTGCGGCGAGAAGAAGCGCGAGCTGGGCATCAGCGTACCGTCGCAGCTGCAAGAACTGCGGGAGTTCGTTCATCCGCGTATCGTTCAGCCCGGTGTTGTAGCGCTGGAATGTCCACCGTTCACAAGCTATACCGAGGCAAAGGAGCAGCTGCAGGAGCTGTCTCAGGCAATCGCGGAGCGCGGTGGTATACCGGACATTCCTTTGATCGTGATCTGTGACGACAGCGGGTTCCTCTCCGCATCGCTGTCCAATTTCCTGTGGGCGACCTTCACTCGCAGTAATCCGTCTCATGACATGTACGGAGTGAACAGCGGCTATTCCTTCAAGCATTGGGGATGTGACACCCTCATTATTGACGCCCGGATCAAGCCGCACCACGCCCCTCCACTCATTCCTGATGCGGCTGTTCAGAAGCGGATTGACCGACTGTTCACCTCAGGCGGCAGCTTGAACGGCATGGGGTAAGCATAAAGCAGAAGACGTAAAAGCACCCGCCCTTTCAATTAGCAGGGGGCGGGTGCTTTTTTATTCAAATCCGCCGGCATCAATCGCAGCATCCAGTAGATCGTCAAACAAATCATCGTGAAGCTCCAGCCATTCATCCACCTGAAGGAATTTCTCCTCCGGTCCCGGTTCACCGGCAAAGTGCAGACTGTAATCCCAGTTCTTGCCGTCCTTGCTCATGAACGTAACCTCGTACGATTCCGGATGATCCTCCACAGTAAATACCGTGCTGCCGGTGAAATGCTTCTCTTCATCCAGCTGCATGGCTGCCCGCTCTATGGTATATGAAATCAACATCTTTACTCTCTCCTTTAGTGTTCCATAAATGCTTCTCAGGTCCCTGTAAGTATATCACTTTTTCCATTTCTTCATCAGTCGTTTTTCTTATGGAATACAATTTAGTATAATGTGGTTGTTACCCATTAAATCATGTATTGGAGGATACCACAATGTCCGACTTCACAGCATTACTGGACAAATATGCGGAATTGGCCGTCAAGGTGGGGGTCAATATTCAACAAGGACAGACCCTGGTCGTTCACGCTCCGGTGGAATCCGCCGACTTTACCCGGTCCATTGCTGCCAAAGCGTATGAAGCCGGTGCCCGGCTTGTTAAGGTATACTGGAATGATGAAGCGCTAACCCGGATGCAGTACGAGCATGCGAGCGACGATGTGTTCACAGAGCAGCCCAAATGGTTCGCCGGCGAAATTACGGAGCTCGTGGAGAACGGAGCTGCGGTGCTTCATATTTTGGCAGAGAACCCGGATTTGTTGAAGGGCATTGACGCGGAACGTATTGCGAATTACTATAAGACCCGCGGAGAAGCGTTGAAGCAATACCGCGCGTATCAGCAGGCAGATAAATTCAGCTGGTGCCTGATCGCTGTTCCTTCTCCTGCGTGGGCAGCGAAGGTATTTCCGGAGGCGCCGGAGGCAGAGCAGATGGAACGCCTGTGGAAAGCAATCTTCCATACCGTGCGCATTGATCAAGAAGCTCCTGTAGAAGCCTGGAAGCAGCATCTGGACGTTTTGAATCAGAAATCGACGGTGCTGAATGCGAAGCAATACAAAGCCTTGCACTATACTGCCCCAGGTACAGATCTTACGATTGAGCTGCCGAAGGGCCACATATGGGCTCAAGGAGACAGCATTAATGAGCAGGGGCACACGTTTGTTGCTAACATGCCAACAGAAGAAGTATTTACCGCACCGCTGAAATCGGGTGTGCATGGGAAGGTCTCCAGCACGAAGCCTTTGAGCTACGCGGGCAACATTATTAACCATTTCTCATTGACCTTTGAGGAAGGTAAAGTGGTTAGCTTTACAGCCGAAGAAGGCTATGAGACCCTGGAGCGTCTGCTGAACATGGACGAAGGTGCCCGCTATCTTGGAGAGGTCGCGCTAGTGCCGCATCAATCACCAATTTCAGAGTCGGGAATCTTGTATTTCAATACGCTCTTTGATGAGAATGCGTCCAATCATCTGGCGATTGGCAGTGCCTATGCATTCTGTCTGGAAGGCGGCAAGCAGATGTCTCAGGAAGAGTTAACTGAAGCGGGCTTGAACACCAGTGTCACCCATGTCGATTTCATGATCGGCTCTGCAGATATGAACATTGACGGCATTACACATGACGGCAGCAAAGAGCCTGTATTCCGGAACGGAAACTGGGCATTTTAAGAATAAGGTTCTAGCAGCCGGCAGATGCTCCTGCCGGCTGGAACATTGTTTCATTGCTTCGTCCTCTCTTTTTTGATATTTATTAACCAACGGTAGAATAAAAGAACATGTGATGGAGGAGTTTTAAGCATGCTGACATTTCAACAAAAGCTGGAGAGATATGCGGAGCTTGCCGTTAAAGTAGGTGTCAACCTGCAGCCTGGGCAGGTGCTGGTTGTGAATGCGATGATTGACTCGGCGGAGCTTGTTCGCCTCGTCGTGCGCAAAGCCTATGAGGCCGGAGCCAAGCATGTTAAGGTCAATTACAGTGACGAGCAAGTGAACCGCTTACGGTTTGATCTTGCGCCGGACGAGGATTTTCTGACGCCCCCTACCTATTATGCCGAAGAAATGACGGAGCTTGCCGGCAACGGCGCCGCATTCATGACGATTCTGTCCTCGAATCCGGATTTGCTGAAAGGGGTACAGCCTGAAAGAGTATCTAACTTTCAGCGTACATTTGGCGCAGCGATGGCTACCTACCGCAGATACCAGCAGGCCGACAAGATGAGCTGGACCGGTCTTGCTTTCGCATCGCCGGACTGGGCTGCCAAGGTGTTTCCCGATGAACCTCAGGATCAGCAGGTGAAGCTGTTATGGGATGCTATTTTTGAAGCAGTACGCGCGGATCAGGAAGACCCGGTTGCTGCCTGGGAGCAGCATATTAATAAGCTTCAGAAGAAATCAGATGAGCTGAACCGCAAGAAATACCACAAGCTGCATTTTACGGCCGAAGGCACTGATCTTGTCATTGAGCTCCCTCCAGGCCATATCTGGGCCCAGGCTGGAAGCCTGAACGAGAAAGGTGATCGTTTCGTCGCCAACATTCCGACCGAAGAGGTGTTTACTGCCCCTCTGAAAACCGGCGTGCATGGCACTGTGCGTAGCACGAAGCCGCTGAGCTATGGCGGGAATATCATCAACAACTTCTCATTAACCTTTGAAGAAGGCCGAATTGTACATTATGCTGCTGAAGAAGGCTACGATACCTTGAAGCGACTGATTGAAATGGACGAAGGCTCCCGCTATCTTGGCGAGGTTGCGCTGGTGCCTTTTGATTCCCCGATCTCGAACAGCGGAATACTGTATTACACGACGCTGTTCGATGAAAATGCATCCTGCCATCTTGCTATTGGCAGTGCCTATGCCTTCAACCTGGAGGGCGGCAAGACCATGTCTCCTGAAGAGCTGGCTGAGCACGGACTGAATGCAAGTATCACTCATGTAGACTTTATGATGGGCTCCAAGGATTTGAGCATCACGGGGATTACAAAGGAAGGCCTGGAAGAGCCTATCTTCATCAATGGAAACTGGGCGTAATGCTGGGATGAATGATTCATTCATAACGAAAAGGGGTGCCTTTGGCTGTAATCAGCCGGGCACCCCTTTGTCTTATGTGGCCGCTGCGGTCTCCTGTGCGGCCTTGGATTTCCGAATGGGTACGCGAAATGCAAAGCAAGCGCCTTGTTCAAATCGCGGCTCTACCCAAATCTTTCCGTCCATCAGCTCTACGAGCTTGTGGCAGATGGCAAGGCCAAGGCCTGTGCCTTCGTACTTGCGTTCCCTGCCCTCCCTTTCATGAAGCTGGGAGAAAGGCTGGAACAGCATCTCAGCCTGCTCTGGCTTGATGCCAATACCTGTGTCCGCCACGGTAAATTGAAGGCTGAAGTAATCTCTGGCTTCCTCTACTACGGATACGTGCAGACTCACATAGCCCCGCTCCGTAAATTTAAGCGCATTGCCAATCAGGTTGACCAGAATTTGTCGTAATCGCATAGGATCTCCTGTCAGCAGGCCTGGAATCTGCTCGTCAACGACGTAACGAACGATAAGATCCTTATCCCGGGATATAATCTCAAACAAATCGAAGCATTCTGATATGAGCTGGTGCAGATTGAAATCATCCCGAACCAGCTTCACCTTGCCCGCTTCCATCTTTGATAAATCCAATATATCGTTGATTACATTTAATAAGGCGTGACTGCTCTTAAGCTGCAAATCTAGCAGCTCCTTCCTGGTATCCTCATCCTGTTCGTCCCCAAGCAGCTCGTTGATGCCGATAATCCCGTTTAACGGAGTTCTTAATTCATGGCTCATCGTCGCCAGGAATTCACTTTTCATCCGTGCTGCTCCTTCTGCTGCCTCTTTTGCGGCCATCAGCTCCTGCTCAAACAGACGCTTGTCCGTGACGTCCTTTGTAATAATATAAGACCATTGATGACCCGGCGTCTCCAGAGGGAATACGGTAGCGCTGTGTATGAGCATCACTCCTTGCTGGCTTCGGATACGGATTTCCACTTGCCTCGGGCTTCCCTCCGATGCTTGGCGGACCGCGGAGAGCATAATGAGATAGTCACGGCGATTGCAGAACAGATCATCTAGAGGCAGTGATATCAATTCCTCTGGGGTATAGCCCGTCAGGGCGAGCACAGCCGGATTTACGCTCAAGATTTTTTTCTGATGGTGATCTACACAGACAACAAGGTCGGGGTTATGCTCGAACAATGTCATGTAGCGCCGTTCATTGAATCTCGCATCGGTTAAGACCCTTCTCCGGTCCCAGTAGAGCCCAGTAAGAATGATTGTGATGAGCAGCAGCGAAGCGGTGATGACCATAGCTGCCAACAATGTGCTTTTCATCCCTTCGTTGAGCGAGTCTGCAGTAATCTGAGAGCTTGGTGTAAAGGTCGTTCCCTCCATCGCCGTATCATGCATCAGTGAAACGGACAGCACGAGGATTACCGCACCTGCCCAGCGGCGCAAGCGGGATTGGCGATGCGGTGAGACTGAGCGGTAGATGCCTAAATATAAAGCGGTATACACGGCCAGCATGGCAATAATTACGGAAAGTGAAGCATAGAGAGGATTTTGGCGGTACATGAAAGGAATATCCAGCGACAGCATCCCGGCATAGTGCATGGACACCATCGCCAGCGAGATCAGCAGTCCGCTTAATATAAATTGAATTCTGGAGATGACATGGTCCATGAAGACCAGGCGGACAGCAAAAAATGAGGCCATCAATGGGAGAAGAAATGAAACGGCAAACATGGGTGGTTCGTATGCTAAGGCATAGCCGAAATCCATCGACAGCATTCTTGCGAAATGCATACTCCAAAGCCCTGTCCCCAGGGCAAATGAGATGAAGAATGTATATCCTAAAGTTTTAATATTTCTTAACAATGCTTGCTGAATATAATGAAAGGCTGTATAGGTAGACACTACAGCGATCAAGACGGATATGAAGATGAGTACATTCGGGATCCTGTCCGGCAGGTTATCCATAAGCTAACGCTCCTGTCATCATGATCTCCCCCTTGTACTCCCCATTTTAAAATTATATATTCCAAAAAAGCAACCCTGTCGACATAACCAGACAGGGCAGATTAGTCCTACAAAAGTCCCGGTTTCAAACTGTTGTGGTCATCCTGAAACGGTTTATCTTGACAGGTTATATTTAGAACGCTTACATGCTATACATAAGGTTTATTGGACGTTGTTTCAAGAAAGTTATAAAATATATAAAAGATTAGAGAAAGATGCATCGGAGAGGAGATTATCGTGTGTCTAATCGTCTTCAGCTGTTGTTAGCAGCAGAATTTGAGAATATAAATGAAGCCTTACAGGAAGAAATTTATTATGAATTTTATGATCTGGTATACGGACAGATCATGTATATTGTACGAGATCATGCAGCGGTTGAGGATATTATTCAGGAATCATTTATTAAAGTCATCACCCATAAGCCGGAATTTGAGAATGAAGGCAAGCTAAAAGCCTGGCTGCGTGTAGTGGTCAAAAATTCAACCATGAATTTTTTGAGAAAAAACAAAAACAGCCGTAACCAACTGGATGTTGACCGTGTTTATATTAGTGAAGAAGCGGTGCTACCTACCTCTAACAATGTGGAGCACCAGGTGGAATCGAAGCTGATGGAAGAATCGATTGCAGCTTACCTGGAGGAGATGAAGCCGGAGTACCGACTTCTGATTGAGTATCGCTGGAAGCACGGATTGTCTTATAAGGAAATTGCCGATGTGCTAAATACGAAGGAAGAGATCGTGAAGCAGCGGCTTTATCGCGCCAGGGAATCCGTGAAGAAGAAGCTGAACAGGGAATGGGGTGTTTTTGATGAGCAACGAAAAATTTGAAGATGGATTTGACCCGGCTTTTGATGAGGCGTTTGACAAGGCGTTTGACGAAGCCTTCGAGTCGGCCGCATCCAAGATGGATTCCCCCTACCCCGTCCCGACATCTAAAGTGGAATCCTGGCAGAAGGTAAAGCAGCAGCTAGATCAGCAGCATAAAGTAAGAAAGCGTGTTAAGAGGTATCAGATTGCAGGCATTATCGCGGCTTCCATCGCCGGTGGAGCTATAATTTTCTCGCCTCCGGCTGTGACCCAGGCAATCTCCCCGCTCTACCAGCAGGTTAAGGATTGGGGCGATGGGATTATTACCATTGTATCCGGGCGAGATGAACCGGTCAGCGAGAATGAGTCCAAGGCCAAGACGTCACCACCTCCAGACTACAGAGACGATGAGCCCGCGCAATTACATCCAAATGAAGGCCAGGTTACGATTCCTGAAGTCGACAATACGACTTACACCTGGGACGAAATTCAAGAAAAGCTGACCTTTGCGATGCCAGAGCTGGGATATATTCCAGACGGCTACCGTTACGAAGAGGCATTGCCTCATGTGGTGAAGAGAGACGATCCGATTGGCATGCTGACTATGGTCTACACCAACGATCAGGGTGATCGCTTAACGTTCGACTTCTATGATTTGTCAGATGGCAAGAAGGTTAGCATTGGTGTGCTCGGAGAACTGAGCGAAATTACGTTAGCTTCAGGGGTGACAGCACAGATTAAAGAAACGTCGACCGGCTATAATCAGCTGGATTTCGTAGACAACAATGTTCGCACACTCATTACCGCCCCCGTTACCCGGGAAGAGCTCATTGCTATTGCGGATGGCATGCAGCGCTAAAGAGAAGTAGGGGTCCCGCCAACAAAACGCGAAAAACGTACGCTAAGCGATCATTTCCCCCAATAACCCGGATTTCCCGTACGCTAAGGAAATCCGGAATTTATATTCGCTAGATGCTACGCTTCGCTTGACGGGGATTTTAACGGACGTAAACCCTTCAACGCCTTGATTTGCTTGATGTCAAACTTGCATTCTCCCAAGAAATTGATGTGTTCCCATCCGAGCGGAGAAATGTGCTTCAAAAGTTCTTCGTTCAATTGTCTGTTGTCTCTCATTCTCCCGGAACATCTGCAAACTGGAAATTAAAAAAACAATATCTGGATTTTATTGATAACAATGGCGACGATTTGGATCAATATTATCTTGAAGGGCTTACGACAATTACCGGGGCAGGACAAAGCTGTGAAGTTGCAACGAGTGCCTCTATTGATATCGGAGCAATGTATTACTTCGGTGATATTCCTGCACAAGATGTCGTTCTGCATGATAATTTTTGCATTCCTAATTTTATAGCATCAATCGTCAGTGAGTGATACAATAACAACGGGGGTCCTACTCATAGGACCTCCGATTGTTGTTCCAAGGGAGGCTGGTTTTTATAAAAAGGTCCGCACTAATAATACTCCTTTTTGCCCTAGCACTAAGCGCTCTTGCAGGCTGTTCTACAAGTAAAGCTGATGTCGTTAAAAGTATGGTCGCAAGCGAGAAAGGTTTCTATAGTATTTATGTTTTCTGGGACGGTGAAACAACTGATTACTCGGCCCTAACGAAAGAAATGGTAGAAGTAATTAACTCCGAAGAAGTCCTAAAATCGATGAAGATTAGTAACATGACTTTTGTTAGCGTAAATGATAAAACCCAAAAATATAACTACAAAAAAACATTTGATCTTAAACATTCCCCAACAATCCTCATATTAGACAATGAAAAAGTCGTAACGCAAACTAAAGATCCAAAAGACATTCATGTATTTTCAAAGGGACTAAACAAATGATCGCTAAAAAACGGTCATTTGTTTATATTTGTAGAGTAAAGGGCTGAGACCTGCTCAGTCCTTTACTCTACATTTAAAGAAGCTTGCTTTGAGCAGCAAGCTTCTTTTCTTGGGGGTTACTAACTTTCTAAAACATTGAAGGTATAAAGAGGGGGGTAGCGCCAACAATTAGATGTTATACGCTAAGAGGAAGGTAGAATCCGTTTCTGTCCGCTTGATGACTTGATGATCGCTAATAATGCCTAAACATCCTTAGCGTACGTTTTTCGCGTTTTGCTGGTGTTACCCCTTCTTGAGCATATTAAGGCAAGCGAAAACCATCCGACCTTAAGGCTTACTTTTGTCAGGCCACGAAGCATCTCGCAACAACAAACGAGGCCATCCCGCAAGACCCTAGATCTTTTGGGACAGCCCCTTGAAAAATGATTTAAGTTAGCGGAGAATTGTCTCGGTGTAATTCAGCGTTTCCTCATAAAAAGTGCCTTTTCTCACCCAGTGAATCGTTTTGCCGCGGTAGTAGTAGCCTGTAGTGGCGCTGAATATTCGGTTGTCGTTGTAGAATGCTGCATTGTTAGATTGTCCGGAGCTGGTACCGCTGTCTACCCAGGCAGAGCCTGTCCAGCGCTGCAATATAAAGTTAACTCCGATGCTGTCGACGACCGTGCTGGAGCTGGTTGAACCATTAAGCTGGAATTGAATGGAGCCGTATCGCTGCAGCGATGCCCCAATCGAGGTTATGTACATGGTGCTGGAGTTGGCGGCGTTGATGTTCATTTCTACCGGAGGCGGAGCCGTTAAAGCACGAGGCTCTTTGTTGGCGCTCTCCAAAGAAGTGTCGGCATAAACGCCAGAAGCGAGGGTCAAGCTAAGGGCACATGCTGCGGCAAACATAGATGTAATTTTAGCAGGCTTGAACAATTTCAACATCATATCACCTTACCCTTTATTTTATTTTCGATCCATATTCTAGCATGACCTCCTTATATATTCCTTGAAATATTTTGCATTTATGACATGGAAAATAATAAAACCAGCGAAATATTTCGCTGGTTTTATTTGAAACTAAGATGCGCCGGCTTCCAGCAGTTCCATATGGCCCTGCTGAATCAGTCGAATCCGTGATATTCGCTTATGGTCATACTCCTCAACGACGAGCAGCACATGCTCAAACGCATACGATTGACCGACTTGAGGCACTACAGCTTCAAGCTTGGATGATAGCCAACCGCCAATCGTATCATAATCTTCTGTATCTACGTTCAGGCCGAAATGGCCGTTTATTTCTTCAATTAGCATCAAGCCGTCAATAGAGTACTCGTCCTCTGATATCACTTCAATCCCTTGTCGTTCCTGGTCAAATTCATCTTGAATTTCCCCGACAATCTCTTCCATGATATCCTCCATCGTGACCAGCCCCGAGGTTCCGCCATACTCATCAATAAGAATGGCAATCTGGGTCTTGGAACGCTGCATCCGTTTCAGCAGCTCACTGATTTTGATGGATTCCGGCACGGCAATGATTGGGCGGATCAGGGTGAGCTGATCTCCGATATGCCCCCTCATCAAATCCTTGATATGAATGAAGCCGGATATATGGTCTTTATCCTCTTCACAGATCGGATAACGGGTGCGCATATTATTCAGCGCAATATCCAGATTTTCTTCCATCGACAGGTTGGTATACAAGCAGATCATATCGGTTCTCGGAATCATGATCTCTCTGGCTGTGGTGTCTGCAAATTCGAAAATATTGTCCACCAGAGCAAGCTCGGTATCATTAATGAGACCTACCTCGCTGCTCTCCTTCATAAGATCGAGAATTTCCTCTTCCGTATGAACCGCTCCCTTCTCCACGACGGGCGTCATCCGAAATACACGCAGCAGCACATTCGACACTCCGTTCACTAGCCAGATCACGGGGTAGGTCAGTACATAAAACCCACGGATCAAGTTGGCGGTATGCAGTGTCATGGTTTCTGCCTTGCGCACGGCTACGGTTTTAGGTGCCAGTTCACCAAAGATCATATGCATGATTGCAATGAATGCGAAGGTAATCAGTATAGAAATAGTGTGAAGTACCCCGGTGCTCCAGCCAGTCGCTGACATCAAAGGGGCAAGCATGCCCGCTAGCGTCTGCTCTCCCACAAAGCCAAGTGCCAGGGTCGATAACGTAATGCCCAGCTGACAGGAGATCAGATACGGGTCCAGATTGCGCAGGATTCGCTGCGCCTGTCTTGCTTTACGATGGCCTTCTTCCGCTAATGCGTCGATCCGGCTGCCTTTCACCTTCAGAAATGCAATTTCTGCAGTTACAAAAAAACCGTTCAAAAATACCAAAATCATAACCAAGGATAAACCTATTAGACTCGGTAAGGGGTCACTCAAATGTTCTCCTATCCGCCGGATGTGGCTCTAAGGCGAATAGGAACACCTCCTTCGGTAATTAAAAATGTGTGTTGCCAACTCGGGATACGACGTCATCTCTGTCATCAGATTCAGCTTCAACTTCCCAACGGGCTCATCTCCTCTCAAGATTCAAGGGTTACTATCCTATATCATTAATTATATAGCTAACCTTTTGACAGTCAAATTGAATGTGATGACAACATCTTCAGATGTTACAGGCTGTTTTGCAAGCATAAACCCGATATCTCTTGATTTCGCCTGATTCTGCACCCTGGAGAAAAAAAACACCGGCATGCACCGCGGCTAAGCTGTACAGGCCGGTGTCCGGGCCAAGACGATTATGGATTAACGCCCTGTAGGCGGCGGATTCCCAATGACGCCGGGATATTGATAATTCAGCGGCTCATCAAAAACGACATAATCCAGATTTACCATGAGCAGGATCAAGCGCCGACCGCTCTGACGCTCGGAGATGACGATGTGGTCCCGCCCCGCTGCTTCGATGACACCTGTAAAAATTTTGGCGTTCCACTGGGAGTTGTTCTCATAAGTCATGTAGAAGGTCGCTTGCTTTCCAAGATTCAAACGCAGAATATTCTCGATGTAGGACTGCTCGAACTGCGGCGTGGGCAGCACTTGGCCGCTCGGAGTCATGGTTGCGCCGCTCATGACTTGAGGCGGTACATTCGCAGAATACCCTTTGGAGCCCATAGCCTGCTGAGGAACATTCGCCGTATAGCCTGCGCCTCCAGTCATTTGCGGCGGTACGTTTGCGTTGTATCCGGGTGCAGCTCCGCGCTGAGATTGCTGGGATAAGCCTGGATAGCCGTTGCCAATTACCGGATTTGAAGGGACGCCGAAATTCATCATAAGTATTTTCCTCCTCGTACTTCTTAAGTTTTAATACACGGACGGACAATCGGCTGCTGTCGGCCTGAAGAAGCAGTGAGCTTTATAGCGTCCTGTGTTCTGCTGATTGTACCAGGTTGCCGGACAGCCTCCGGCAGGCCGAAAGAACCAGAGCGCGTTGCTTGCAGGCCAGACGCGTTCGCCGGCAATGACGCGGCGGGCCAGCCTGCGGTCGCGCTCTCTTGCCTTTTGATAAAAGTAGCCCTTCTGTGTTGCCTCGAACCCTCCAGGGCTTTGATACACCATGTCATTCATGCTGCGAATTCCCTTGAAGTCCAGGCAATTGGACAGGATGCGGTTCACACCGACATTTCCAACCATCAGCATCCCCTGCTCCCCGTCTCCTTCAGCCTCAGCCCGAATCAGCCTAGCCAATAAATCGACATCAGATGAGTTGGTATTGATGACCGCCATGATGGCTCCTCCTTCCTACCGCACATTAATTGCACAACGTATCGTATGTGCATTCGCCCAGAAATGTGACAATAAATTTTATGATTGCAAAAAAATTACTCTTTCATTACAAATTCATCCATTTTATTTAACATCCTCTTTCTATACTTTGATCTGTAAGCCTAAACCTGATAGAGAGGACTAAAGAAAATATGGACAAAGATCTGCTGCTTTCACCTCCCGGAACTGCAGCCACCGAGGCCCGCTCTCCCAGCACACGTCAGCCGGTCGCTGCCCGTGTCTTGCGAAACCCGCGGCTGCAAGAAAGCTGGGTCGCCTATTTGTTGCTGTCCCCTTCATTGCTGCTGTTCGGCCTCTTTTTGTTTTATCCGCTGCTGAAATCCATATATCTGAGCTTATTTTTAACGGATCCTCAAGGAAGAGTCGCTGTCTTTGTCGGCATGGACAACTTTGTGGACATACTGACAGCCGATATATTTGTAAAAAGTCTGAGTAATACCTTTCTGTTTATGCTGATGACCGTACCGACCGCCATGGCGGCGGCTCTTATTCTGGCGGTTCTCTCTTTCAATACGCTAAAGGGGATGAAAATATTCCGGTTTATCTTCTCCCTGCCTATGGCTGTTTCCGTCGGTACAGGATCCATGATCTGGATGATCCTCTATCATCCGACCATGGGCATGTTCAATTATTTACTCTCCTTGGCAGGGATCGGACCCGTTCAGTGGCTCACAGATCCCGATTGGGCTATGTTCTCGGTCGCGCTTATGACGGTTTGGATGAATCTAGGCTTTAACTACATCCTGATGCTGAGCGGGATTCAAGGCATTTCAGAGGACATTTTTGACAGCGCACGGATCGATGGCAGTGATCCCTTTAGAACGTTTTTCCGCATCACACTGCCGCTGATTTCTCCTACCCTTTTCTTTACCCTGGTCGTTTCCATCATCGGAGCATTTCAGGCGTTTGGCCAGATTAATATTTTAACGAAGGGCGGTCCAATAAACAGTACGAATGTGATTGTATTTAACATTTATCAAGACGCATTCGTCAATTTCCGTTTCGGCATCGGCAGTGCGCAGGCCCTGATCCTGTTTGTCATCATTTTGCTGCTGACGCTGCTCCAATTTAAATTCGTAGAGAGGAAGGTGCATTATCAGTGAGCGTAAAAATCGCTTCTTCTACGTTGTTAAATTATGTGCTGCTGGTGGTATGCGCGCTTCTGATCACTTTTCCGCTGCTGTATACTTTGTCCTCTTCTATGATGACCGAGGCCGAATCGTCAGTGTATCCGCCTCCTTTACTGCCAGAAAGCATCAGCTTACATAATTACATGAAGGTTATAGAGACCGTACCGGTCCTTCGCTTTATTACGAACAGCTTCTGGGTATCCCTGGTCATTATGCTGGGACAAATAGTGACCTCAAGTCTGGCAGCTTATGCGTTTGCTTTTATGCGATTTCCAGGCAAAACCCTGCTCTTCAGCCTGTTTCTATCCACGATGATGGTTCCTTGGGAGGTCATTATGATCCCGAATTATCTAACGATCAAAAGCTGGGGCTGGCTGGATTCCTATCCCGGCCTGATCGTTCCGTTTCTGGCTACCGCATTCGGCACTTTTTTGCTGCGGCAAACCTTTCTCCAGCTTCCCAAAGAGCTGTTCGAGGCTGCGCGGGTTGACGGCTGCGGACATATTCGCACCTTTATCACTATGGCGCTTCCGCTTTCCCTGCCCGGTATAGCGACACTGGGTGTCTATTCCTTTCTGAATCACTGGAATATGTATTTATGGCCCCTCCTGACCACCAACCGCGAAGAGATGCGCACGGTGCAAATCGGTGTAGGCATGCTGCAATTTGAGGAGATGAATGCCTGGAATCTGATTCTCTCCGGTGTGCTGCTCATGCTGCTTCCCTCCCTGCTGCTGCTCGCCTTAGGCTTGAAGCCTCTCATTCGCGGCATTACGGCAGGAGCGCTGAAGGGTTAACAATCAGCCTTGAGCTGAAGCTTTAGTCAGCTCAATTTCTGATATAGCAAGCTCAATAACTCATAAGGGAGAGATTATGAAGATGAAGAAGGGCTATGGAAGAAGGTCACTGACGCTCATGCTGCTGGCATGGACCATGCTGGTCAGCGCAGCGTGCAGCAGTAACGGAGCAGGGGGCATTGAAGAGCCGCTGGCTCCACCGGCTAAAGCAGCGGCAGCTACCTCTAGTACTCCGGTTAAGGTCGTATGGTGGCATTCTATGAGTGGTGAGCTGGGACAGGCGGTAGACAAGCTGATCGCAGATTTTAATGGGAAGCAGGATGGAATCGAAGTGGAGGGCGTTTTTCAGGGCACCTATGACGAGAGCTTGAACAAGCTAAAGGCGTCTCTTGGCTCGGACAGCGGACCCACGATGATTCAGGTGTATGAAATCGGCAGCCGCTTTATGATGGATACACAAGCGACCCGCCCTGTTCAAGATTTTATGGATGCTGAAGGCTATGACATTTCAGGCCTGGAGCCGAATATCAAGAACTATTACACCTTTGATGGCAAGCTGTATTCTATGCCTTTTAACTCCTCTAACCCGATTCTGTACTACAACAAGGATGCTTTTAAAGCAGCCGGCCTGGACCCTGAGAACCCGCCTCAAACGTATGAAGAGGTAGCAGAAGCTGCCAAGAAGCTGACTCAAGGTGGACAAACCGGAGCATCCTTTGCCATTTATGGCTGGTTCATGGAGCAGTTCTTTGCGAACCAGGGACAGGAGCTCCTTAACAATGGGAATGGCCGTTCTTCAGCCGCAACGGCATCTCAGCTAAACAGCGAAGCCGGTGTGAAGACCCTTGAGTGGTGGAAGGAAATGCTGGACGATCAATCTCTGTTAAACCTGGGCCGGAAAACGGATGACACGAAAAAAGCCTTTGCGGCCGGCCAAATCGCGATGATGCTGGATTCTACTGCTTCCTTGAGAGGTATTGTCAGCTCTGCCGAAGGCAAGTTTGAAGTCGGAACAGGCTTCCTGCCGAAGCCTTCAGACGCTGGTGAAGGCGGTGTTATCATCGGTGGAGCCAGCCTGTGGCTCATGAACAATAAATCCGAGGAGGAATCGAAAGCAGCCTGGGAGTTCATGAAGTATCTTGCGGACCCGGTTACGCAGGCCGAGTGGCATATTAACACAGGCTACTTCCCGGTGCACACCAAGGCGTATGAGGAAGACAGCGTCAAAGAGAACCTGAAGAAGTATCCTCAGTTTCAAACCGCGGTAGACCAGCTGCATCAAACGGTGCCGAATGCGGCAACTCAGGGCGCAGTGATGGGCGTGTTCCCAGAGGCAAGACAGATTACCGAAACAGCGATTGAAGAAGTATTAAACGGGCAAAGCAGCCCTCAAGAAGCTCTGGACAAGGCTGCCAAAGAAATTACGTCCAAGATTGAAACCTACAATAAGACGGTAAAATAAGTAAAAGGCTCAGATGCGTCGCGTGACGCATCTGAGCCTTTTATCCGTAATTCAGGCAACACTAAACATGATGCCTGCATAAGCCGCAGCCGCAGCGCCCAGCGATAGCAGAAGCGCGGTGACTGCTTTTTTATGCTTGATAAAGGACCATAGCATTCCTGCCAGCATTCCGGCAGCCAGAAGCAGCAGCAGGGTTCCAGTAAAGCTCCACTCCAGCATGATGGGTCCCTCGGTAAACTCAGGATGAAACCATAGGAACGGCTTTGCTGAAAAGGAGGACGTTAGGACCTCGGGGTAGGCATGCGGTGCGCCTTGCTGGTTTAAAAAACCGGTAACGACATAAATGAGAAACAGCAGTACCCCCTCCGCCTTGGCCCAGCTTGCAGGAGCAAAGCTTGAGGAGCGTTCCAGCCTTTGCCGGACCCAGCGTCCATTGACCAGCCCGAACACTAAAACCGGAAGGATCAATATGTGCTTAAGGAGCAAGGCCTGTCCATAGGGCAGAATCCAGCTCTGAACGGGCTGGGGGGTGACCGCCGACATCAGAAAAAGGCCTGATGATATAACCAGAAGGACTGCCGTGACCGCTAACGGATGAAACCAACGCAGGTATGAGCTCCAGCCCTCTCTGCCCTTATTGTAGAAGCCTGCGATAAACAGCGTCCCCGACCAGACTGCCATGGCCGTAAAATGAATGAAGTACCCAGCCTGCCCTTTCCAGCCCATGAGCGAAGCGGCATGGTTAAAGGCGGACATCGCCGCTGCTGTAGCCAGCAGCAGCAGCAATAGCACGCCTCTCAGTCTGGATTGCGGGTTCTTGATGACTCTTCTTGAAGTCACAGCCATTAGCAAGGACAGAATCAGAATCCAGGTATAGCGTTCACCTTCCGAGAAGGAAAACATCACCGCTTCAAAGGAAGCATACAGACCGATATCATCTTTGAAGAACATAATAATTTGCAGCACTGGAATAAAAGAGCCGATCATCACGACACCTGCAGCCGCGGGTCCGAGCCACGATGGAAGCGAAAGCTTCGGCTTCTGACTGGAGGGAACCAGAGACAAGACGGCAATCCCGGCAAGAACTGAATATCCCAGATAGAGGATGGGTTCGCTGAGCCAGTACATGGCTTATCCTTTGTTACGGGCTTGTCGTCTTACGATATACACTCCCGCAGCAGCCACAATCACAAGGACAATGACTCCGATCAGGATCGCAGGAGAGCTTCCGGCTTCAGCTGCTTCCGAGGTCTTGGATTGTGCTTCATCTTCGCCTTCGGCGGCATTACCGTTATTCTCCGGAGCAGACTCTCCTTCAGGTGCCGCCTCAGAAGCTGCCTCCTCTTGGCTGTCCGTCTCTTCGGATGCTTCGGATGCTTCGGAGCCCGCAGGAGGCTGTTCTGTCGCATTCTCACTAGAGTCTGCTGCCTTTTCCGGGGCCGTAACGGTAAATGAATACTTGTCTTGAATAGGATGGCCATCCGCACTAATGATCTTCCACTGTACCTCATACGTCCCGGATGGAAGTGCGTTCTCGAGAACAGCCTTCATTTCCTGTCCGGTAACCGTAACGGCGGATAAGGCTGAGGACTGTCCCTCTGCATTCGTAATCGTGAGGCTGCTAAGCTTGGGATCAATATTTTCATTGAAGGTCAGGTCCAGCTCAGATACAACATCATTAACATCCGATCCGGCCGCTGGCTCCGATGCCGTAAGCTTGGAATGAGCCCAGACGTCAGTCGGATGGCTAAGGATGAGAAGCATGATGAATAGTAGTGCGGCAGCTTTGATGGATTTAGACACGTTCGCTCCTCCTTTAAGGATGATTATGGTCATTCATGTAACATAATATCAAAGCGTGCTGACCAAAGCTAATGAGAGTTTTGTGACTGAAGCTCATAAGCGTGATGTAAGAAATTAAAGTGGCGAGAAAATAGTTTACATAATAATTAATATGATCACTGATGTATTGAAAAGGACAGCAAGCTTTGCTTACTGTCCTGGTGCTTCTCTATGACTGGAAAGGAACAAAGGAGTGATCTACTCTTCATATATCATTTTGCGAGTCATTCCGCCATCGACTACCATATGGGTACCTGTAACGAAGGTATTATCCGGATCTGTGAGATAGAAGCAGGCTCTTGCAATATCCTGCGGGGTTCCTACTCTCCCGGCAGGGTGCTGTTCGTGATCTTCTGTCCGGAGTGCACTGTAGTTTTGAGTTTCGATCCATCCGGGACTGACGCAGTTCACTCGAACCTGAGGCCCAAGACTCATTGCGAGCGCATGCGTTAAGGCAACAATGGCTCCTTTAGACGCAGCATAAGCTTCGGAATGGGGCTCCGACATCAGAGAGCGGGTAGAGGAAATGTTAACAATGGCTCCCCCCTGCTCCTGGGACTTCATATGCTTGGCTGCCTCCCTAGATAGCAGGAAGCTGCTGCGCACATTAATGTTCAGCACATCGTCCCATTCCTCTATAGTCAGCTCAAGCGGCGATTTCCAACGAGAAACTCCGGCGTTGTTGATGACAATGTCCACTCGCCCTGTCTGCTGGATTGCCGCCTGGACGAAGTGCTGAATCTGATGCTCCTCTCGAACATCACAGGGTACAAACGTGGCAGACCATCCTTGCTGCTGCAGGGTCTGGGCCAGCTCCTCCCCTTCCTTCTCCTGCACATCTGCCATATATACATGTGCGCCTGCAGCTGCATACGCTTCTACAAGACCACGGCCAATGCCTTGAGCAGCACCGGTAATCAGTACAGTCTGTTGTTGAAATTTCATGCATTCCTCATCCTCGAAGCGCCTGACGGCGTATTTTATGATCTCTTTCGAACTTTAAATATCGGGTTCCTTGAAAAGAGAGCCGGCCTTCATCTCCTTCGGCGCACATGCCGAATTCATCGCCGCTTACGGCAAATTCCATTCGATCGCCGCTCTCCACCTCAAAGGTGATGAAATATAGGGTACGGGGGCGGCTTCCGCTGCCATCCTCCGCAGGAGCCGTGTGCTTCAGCTCGCTTCGCTTGCTAACAATCACCGAATACACCGTCAACAGCGGCTGATGGTTGTTGCGATTCCACTGCAGTATATTTTTGCCGGCTGACAGCAATACAATGCCCAGTACTGCAACCAAAAAAACGGGCATCACGCTTCCGAAAAAGTCGAACATCCACTGTGAATCCGATCCCATTTCGGCACCCTCCCCGCAAGGTTCATCTCACGCAGGCCATCCCTCGTGATCATTCAAGTATATGCGCCTGTACGAGAAAATAACTTGAATCCTTGCAAAGGAGGACACGTTGCGCTATACCGCGGCTTTAATGTTTCGTATTAACGCACCTTCCAGCTCTTCCCTCCATCGAGGCTAAGAAGCAATCTGGATCGAGATCCATCCAACGTTTCAACCAGCATCCAGCCTACCTCACTCGAAGCAAACTGCAGCTTGGATATGATCGGGTAGTTGTCCAAATTCTGAGCCAATACTTCATCCTCTTCAAAGGGCTCCCAGGTTTGACCCTTGTCCTCTGTAACATAAACGATGCCGTCCATAATGGCATATCCCTGATTCATGCGATAAAAGAAAGGGGCGGCATTCCGGGTGCTGCTCTTTCGAACCAACGGAAATTCAATCAGCTCCCACGACTTGCCCCCATCCTCGGAGAAATAGCCCAGATCGTGAAGCTGTTCTTCCATAAAGCATTGCAAGGGAACCCAAACCTTCTGCGCATTTCCTAAAAATACGGCCGAGCCGGGATAAAAGGTTTCGCACTCCGTCAGCGGTTCTTCCGAAAACACGCGGTCGACCGGACTCCAGGTTTCTCCTCCATCCCGGGTGATATACAGCGCTCCACCCCGGCGCTCTTTAACGGAAACCAATCCGGTATAGGCATTGGCATAGGACATGCCTGTCACGAAGCCGCTTCTTGGAAGTACAAAATCCGGTACTCGCGAAGCCGGATAGTTCCGGTTCTGCATAATCTCTGTCCAGGCCGTATCTTGTGGAACGAGACGGTACAGAATTTTCTCCTGGATACCCAGAATGGATTTAGGAGCCGTCATGACCCAGCCCTGATCAGAATCAAAGCTCAAGGCTGTAACCCGCCCGGTGTTTGGTAAAGACGAAAATCTCCACTCTCTTCCCCCGTCCACGGTTGTCATAATCATCGTATCTCTCTGTCCCTGTCCATTCCGGACAATATAGCCATGCCGCTCATCGGTGAACACTAGATCGGTTCCATAGACAAGCTTGTCCATAAATTTCACATTGGAAGAGGGAGAGATATCTACCCACGTTTCACCATAATCGTCTGTAATGTAGAGGCGCAGAGCTGTTCCATTAAGTCCCCAGGCCACTCCGGTTGCCTCATCCAGCATATGAAAATCGGTTAAACGCGTTTGGATTTGATATTTATTTTTGGTTTCAGGAGGGTTTTTAGCAGTTTCCGGAGTGACCACTGTAAGAGTTTGTCCATCCTTGATGGACTCTTCTTCTTCCGGCTTTGTCATTGCGGGAAGGCTGTCTGCGGCGTCTGAAGCTTCTTGATCCGGGGTACATGCCGTGAACATCAAGATCATGAATCCGATGATTCCCCAGCGCCTGAGCTGTATGGTGTAACCTTTCATCTCACCTGTCCTCCTCGTTCTTGCCGCGTAAATGGACTCCTCTAGTCGGAGTCATTATAACATACCCGTCCGCTCTTTTCAGGACAAGGATGAAGTGGGAAGAAGTTACAATATTGTAGCCATCCGCTTTTACACGCCGTCCGTGCATAACGCTCGGCAACGTTTGGAAGACTGATGACGTGCTGCATCCGCACCTGGACGGATAAGCCACAACCATTAAGATCAGGAGGGTGAATATTGATGCCGAAACCGGATGACCGCAGTGATAACGTAGAACGCCTACAAGAAGCCGTGCAAAATACGATTGAGAATTTTCGGGAGACCAAGGACTACTTGTATGAGCATGGTGACGAAATATCAGCCTCCGAGAAAGAACAGCTGATGGAGAAAAACGAACGCCGTCAGAGAAGCATCGCGAGCTTCCGCAACGAAATTAAAGACGAGGCGGCGCAGCGGGAAGAAACCTGATTGGGTCTAGATCAAACAAGCAGGAAGCCGATCTGGCTCCCTGCTTGTTTGATTTACATTTTGGTGAAGAGCAGCTTGATGCCGAGCGCCGCAAAAATAGTACTTCCAGCGGTTTGACTCCAAATCCCGAAGCTTGGCTTACTGAGCAGCTGTTCGCTGAATGCACCCGCAAAATAAGCCAGCAGTCCAAAGATCAAGCCGCTGAGCACCAAGAAGATCACCCCGAGCATAATCAACTGCAGAGCCTCACTCCCATAGGAATAATTGACGAACTGAGGCAGAAACGTTAGAAAAAAGAGTGCCACCTTCGGATTCAGGACATTCATCATGAACCCTTTTAGAAGAAGCTGAACTCCACTTTGATTCTTGCCCTGCTTCCATTCAATGGGGTCCTTACGGTGTTTAAAGGACATGTATGCCAGATACAATAAATAGCCAGCAGCGAGAATTTTGAACAGCGTAAATGCAAACGCAGAAGTTTTCAGAATCAGGGAGAGCCCCAAAGCAGCCGCTAAAGTATGAATGACATTGCCGAGACTAAGCCCAATGGCCGTCATGACGCCTGCTTTTTTGCCGCTGGTCAAGCCCTGGGTTACTGCAAAGATCAAATCAGGTCCAGGAACAAGGATCAACAGCACGGCAGCGCCGATAAAAAATAATAACGATGAAATTGTAATCATTTGTTCAATCCTTTCTATTGCGGAGGCTAATCTGCATCCCTTAGTATTAAGGTGACAAGTCGTTCCAATGCTTTCCACGCGTGTGTATACCTCAATCTTAATTTAAAGGAGACGGTAACATGAACACAACGACGTACAAGCCCACTCGAGCCGTAATTATCGGAGCGGGAGCGGTAGGAACTACGACCGCCTATACCCTTATGCTGCGCAAACGGGTATCCGAAATTGTTCTCATTGACGTGAATCATGAGAAGGCTGTCGGCGAGGCGCTGGATATGAATCACGGTCTTCCCTTCGTTGGCGGTGTAAAGATCTGGGCTGGGGATTACTCCGACTGTGCAGGCGCAGATATTATGATCGTTACGGCCGGCGCTGCTCAAAAGACTGGTGAAACCCGTCTGGACCTCCTCAAGAAGAACGCTGCCATCTTCAAAGACATTGTACATAATATTACGCAATATAATCAGGAAGGCATTCTTCTGATCGCTACCAATCCTGTTGATATTTTATCTTATGTGACCTTAAAATACAGCGGGTTCCCTGTTCACCGCGTGATCGGCTCCGGAACCTTGCTCGACAGCGCCAGATACCGTTATTTACTCGGCAAGCACAAGCAGATTGATCCCCGCAGCATTCATGCTCACATTATCGGCGAGCACGGAGATACGGAGGTTCCTGTATGGAGTCTTGCCAATGTCGCCGGTGCAGCGCTGGACATTGAGGATGAGCACAAAGAACGAATTTTTGACAGCACGAAAAATGCAGCCTATGAGATTATCAACGCCAAAGGCGCCACCTTCTATGCCATTGCCTTGGCCCTTGATCGAATTGTCACCGCCATCCTGCAAAATCAAAGCGCCGTACTCAATGTGTCCACACTGCTAGATCAATATAATGGCGTGTCCGATGTGTATCTGGGCGTGCCGTGTGTTGTAGACCGATCCGGCGTGCGGGAAGTGTTGGATCTTCCTCTGAGTGAAGAAGAAACCAAGCTGTTCCATCAATCTGCCGACAAGCTGAAGGCCGAGATTGCCAAGCTGAATCTGTAAATGTAAGGCGCCCATCTTATAAAAATGAGGTGGGCGTCTTTTTTTGCCGCAGGTCATACGTGATGTGAGCATCTCGGAGTGAATCATAGCTATCCGTTCATTAGTTTACATAATAATTAATATGTATTAATTGGTTATGCTAATGGGAAGCTGGATGTCGAGCTTATCTACGGCCGCTGCTTTTTCTTTGTCAGTGACATGTGTATAGACCGTGGTCGTTTGAATGGAGGAGTGACCTAAAAGCTCCTGCACTGTTCTCAAATCAGCCCCTTTGCGCAGCAGCATGGTCGCGAAGGAGTGTCTCAGCTTATGACTGGAATACGCAATTCGCCGTTCTGCCGGTAAATGATGCTGAAAGCGGTCAAACGTTTCGGCGGCAATTTGCTGGATACATCGAACAGACAGCCGGCGTCCTTTTTGCGAGGTGAACATGGCGTCCTCCTTGATCCGGCGAGGCTCAATTCTGTCCTTTAAAGCAGCTTCGAGCATCATAGCGACAGTCTCTGGTACCGGTATGGTCCTCCACTTACGTCCTTTACCGAATACGTTCAGTGACCGCTGCGAAGCTCTGTAATCGGCTAAATTCAGCGAATGCACCTCACCGATTCGAAGCCCCATATAAGCCATAAGCAGGAAGATCGCAATGTTCCGAGTCCGGTACTTCCCTTGCACCGATGCAAAAAAACGGGACAATTCCTGTTCGTCTAGATACATGGGTGTTTTGTTCTTTTCGGTTTTGGATTTTTTGACTCCGGCAGCAGGATTGTGAGTTGCAAGCTCCAGCTCCATCAGCGCTTTAAAAAAACAGGTCACAGCTGCATGCTTGCGATTACGCGTGGCATCACTTACCCCTCTCTCCCTCACCGAGGATAAATGCGACATGACATGAATCTTCTTCACTTGATGAATCTGTTTACCATTTAAAGCGTTCAAAAACTCCAGCAAGTCACTTATGTACGAACGAATCGTATAAGAGGTATAGCCGGCATCCTTCATCCAGATCAAGAACCCCTCTAGTTCTTCTGCATATTGTTCTCTAACGTCTTGCTCTTCCTCCACGACAGAACCTCCTTGATGATTTGAAATCCAGCAGAGCGATGATGAATCATCTGTTTATAAATGTATGATATAGATTATTATTACACTTATTGAGGTGGGACAAGGGTGCATTAGTCATTGAAAAATCGCTTAAAATCGAAACAGCGTATAATTTATATTATACGCTGTTTTTTAAAGAGAGTAAATCTTTGTTAGGAGTCTAGCCATGCTAAGGCGCGAAGCGCTTTATTACGGGGATTAGATGCTTCCAGTGAGGGATGGTACCAGCTTAACTGACACCACCCGCAAACGAATGGATTATATCGGGTATTATTTAAAATTGAATTGCAAGAGTCAACATCTACATATGTCTCAACATGAAATCTAAACTCGGCCTAGATACGAAATACAAGTAAGTTGAATCGGTTGTTTGTATATAAGCTGCACCATTCCATTTCTCATCTATTGGAAAAAGGATAGATTTAAATTTTATTTTTTCGAATTTACCAGTTCCGTTATTGATCTGTATAGAGATCGGTTTATTATAGAAGTATTCTACTGCAGATTTTTTCATCTCTTTGACCTCTTCTTCAGATAAAGGAGGATTTCCTCCTGACATCATATCTCCTTTTTCAAATATAATTAAATGAAGGATCTGATCGAAAGTTTGCGGCTGCTCTACTTTTGTAACCTGGCTTTGTTCTTCGTTATAGTAAAGACTGATCTTATCCGGAGTCCACTTATCATGTTCACTACTAGGCATCAAGAGCCACCCAAGTATAAAACCTAAAGCAACTGCAAGAAGCAGCATAATGAAGTTTATTTTATTGATTTTCATCTATTAATTCACCTCTTTCTCACTTTCAAAGGTAGCGTCAAGAAGTTTGTGTAAGGCGGTAAGGATATCCATCGGGACGATGGATATGAGTGATGTCTGAATGTTGAGACCGTGTTGTTCGTGGGGGACAAGCCCCACGTTTGTGCGGTCGTTACTGGTTACTCTCGGGTAGCGGATAGCGTTCGTCAAACATCTCAGCAAGCTTCTTTTTGACCTCTGTCATTCCGAATCCAGGTGTGACGCGTTCTGCATACGTATCGTTGTACTCAATGCATTGTAAGTAGACGACTTTCTCGGCCGCATCCATATTCGTTAAACTGTTCATTGGCTTGAGCCGCTTACGAAACTCCTTGTTCATACGCTCGATGGGGTTCGACGTATAGATGGCCTTCTTCAGTGCCGCGGGGTACTTGTAGAACGTCAACAGCGTCGACAGCTGGCTCTCCCATGACTTCATCTCCTTCGGGTAAAGCTTGCCCCATTTGGACTTCACCGTGTCGAAGGCGGCAAGCGCCATCTCATGGTCGTTCGCGTTATAGATCGTTTTCAGATCGTTAATCACGTCGGTCTTGTGCTCCACCCGAATCTTCGGGAAGGTCGCTCGGACCTTGTGTACGATGCAGTGTTGCACATCGGCCTTCGGATAGGTCTCCCGGAAGGCATCGTCCAAGCCCGCAAGCCATCGAACACGCCGAGCAGTACTTTTTCGACTCCACGGCTATAGAGGTCTTTCAACACCTCGCGCCAGCCGTTAGAGCTCTCCTGCCCGCCGATGTAGAAGCCGAGGATCTGACGATGTCCGTGCTCGTCGATCCCCATCGCGAAATAGATGACCTCGCCGCTTACCGTGCTGCGCTTTAACTTGACGTACATCCCGTCTAAATAGATGACGGCGTAGCGCTTGGAGAGCCGGCGTTCCTGCCAGATCTGAATGTCTTCAAGCACAGTTGCCGTAATATTGCTTACCGTCGTCGGAGAATAGTGGCTACCGAACATGCTCTCGATGAAGCGAGCGACGTCACGGGTGCCCATGCCGCTTTTGTACATTTGGATGACAGCTTCCTCCAACCAACCGTCACGACGTTGATACGGTTCGAACACTTGCGTCTGGAACTCGCCGTTACGATCTCGCGGAACCGACAGGTCCTCGATGTTGCCGTATTTCGTGTGAAGGGAGCGCTTGTAGTAGCCATTGCGGCTATTGTGTCTGCAGGACTCGTCCGATTCCATAAAGGCTGTAATTTCAGCACGCATTATGCGCTCGAGGTTATCCTGTACAAATTGCATGACAAGATTTTCAAATAGATTATTCATCGTGTTTTCGGTTATATTAGTCATCGGTAGGGTCCTTTCTCTGGTGGCATCGCAACCCCGAGAATACCCTACTTTTTTTGTGTTCGGCTAGACCACAAATTCTGGTACACAACTTATTTTACGCCATCGACGGCGTAGGCAGTTTTTCCAGTGTGGCTTGGAAAAATTGTTCCTCATATGTTCGGATTGCGGCTCTGATAAGTCGTTCGATGCGATCAGCCGTAGGCGGTACAACTCTCATATCCTGAAATCGCCGGTATACGGTCTCAACCAAATGTTCGAAGTCGTGATCCTGGAATAACACACTTTTGCATAGCCAATCGATTACCTCTTCAGCATCATTGATGGTATCCTCACGAAAGCCAAAGAACTCCCTGATTTGTGTTCGATGGTAGGTGATGGAGCGACCGGCCCAATCGTATTGTGTATACAGCTCTGCCGGTGCCTCGATCTGCTTTGCTATGTATTGAATGACTGCTTTGGGCACTTCAAATTTATGGAATGGGAATCGCGCTTCATATTGGAAAAACTTAAACAGAACAGCAAACCCCAATCGAGTCTCCCCCGACTTATTGCCGACTTGCTGCATTTCATTTGGAAGAAATGTGAAATGCTCAATTAACTCCTCCAGCTCCCAATTTCGCTTCATATGATCCCCTCCGTGAAAAGTTCCTAAAATGGTCAGTATCGGAATAATGATACTGGAACTAGCATATCGGACAATCTAACTCACGACAATACAAGTCTTAAAATGTGCGATGTTCCTTTGACAAAATCAAAATAGGAACTTTGAAATTTTAGATAATTGCAGTAACCATTGTTTGAGCAGGTGTATTGAAATATCGTACTTCCTTTAGGTAGGAAGCGAATTTTATTCGTGCCCACCAATTGGAAAATCGAGTCGAATTTGCGCGTTCGAACACGAATTTAAATGAGGCTTTTATCGTATTCCCATAAATAGGAATAAATAGTAGGATATAGGTGACCTACAAAGGACAGAGTTTGATGATCTGGTGAGACTCACATTTGATATCTAGCTAGGAGGGGACGCACCATCAGCACGATACCATTTGTCAGCTTAGATTTACTCGCTATTTACCAATGTTCAACAATGAATATGAAAGGGTGAATACCAGATGATGAAAAATCTTTCTGTTTTTCTTGTTGTAGCAGTAGTGGGTCTGATTTCGTTTAGCTCAAATATCTTTGCCGCTAGCTGGTACGCAGGGGTGACTAAGTCAGGTTACACATATAATGGTGTAGCGGCTCAAATTAAAACCCCAACCAGCTTACCGACGTTAGGTTCAAGTGGAGAGTCAGCATGGGTAAGCAACTTATCATCCAGTGGTGATTGGGTTCAGACCGGCATTCGGTATTATTCGGGTTATACTGGTTTCAAAACATACATTGAGCATAACATCTCAGGCGGGTATGGACTTGATGAGATTGGGACCCATGTGCTTGATTTTACAGTTCGATATCGCGTGGCTTATGATTCAGCGGACAGTAAGTGGCATGGCTTTATTGCAGATGTCGATAAAGGCAGTTGGACCATGTCCCAATACCAAAATGTACAATCCAATGCAGAATCCCATGCAACAAACACTCAACATGGGCCGTTTAACTTTATAGAACTGGTCATCAAAGACTCAAGCGGGTGGAATTGGAACACTACCAAGCCTACAGCCAAAAGTCCTTATTCAGTAAATATTACTGATAATGCAAACTTCAGGGTGTACGGACCTTAAATGCACAATTCACAATAGTTGAACGAATAAATTTGATTTGAAGGGGTGTTTCCATGAAAAAGTGGATTGTAATCGCAGGCGCTGCTGCTATATTAAGCAGTGTGTTAGCATTTAGTTTCATTTCGTCTGCAAGCTCTTTGGACACTGCGCCCATTAGCAATCGATTAGCGGAGAAAGGAGTGATAGTCAAAAGCATGTCCATGTCTGGAAAAGTTCTTCAAGTAGGAATTCAATCAGAAGGTACTGACCAAATGACGCCCGAGGATATTAAGGCCATTCGCAATATTCGAAACGAAATAAGGAGCGGCTCAAACAAGATCCTAGGTATCAAAGATCTGAAAGTCAAGTTTTCGGGTAAACAGGGGAAAGTGATTTATGATTCAACCATCAATGATATTACTGCGATCCCCGACTTTGTAAAAAAGCCGGAAGTAAAATTGGATGATCTTAATGTAAAGAGCTTTTTGTCAAAGGGATTGTCGGATCAAGGGCTTACGGTTAGTAAACTAGAGATTAGCAAAAGTCCGCTAGAAGGGAATCTGGTCAACATGGTTATTCAACAAGTGGATCTTGCTAAAGTCAATGATTCCATTCCAGAGATCGAGATGATTATTTCAAAACTTAATGAATCATCTGGAACCGGCATAACTCAATATGATTTAAGTATCCAGGATAAAACTGGACAACTCATTGTATTCTTAACGGCCGATTTGGTTTATAGAGATTTTTATTGGTGGCAATCTCCGATTTTAAATGGCGATACTTGGACTAAAAGTAAGCCAAGAGACCCGTCCACAGCTCCTCTTGCATCAGAACGACCAGCAATTCCTGCGTCTAGTCCGGAATAAGATAAAAACAAGCCGTGCCCAAATGGATACGGCTTGTTTTTACGTTTTTACCATATTAGACGTTACCCATGGGTGGTAATAGGATCAGGATTACTCTCACTTGAAGGATTTTTTATTCAGACTTGTAATTACCGTATTTATGCATACAGTTAGCACTTACAGTAACGCTGGAATCTTCAGCTAAGAAAGTGTCAAATCATTATTTAACGAGAAAAGAGAACTGCAAAATAAGAGACAAACACAACGAAGACCATTTAATTACATCTACTTTGCGGGTGGTGTCAGCTTCGCTGGTACTACCCCTATCCGGGAAGGTACAGTCTCTGCATCGTTGATTATGGAGAAATTAGGCTCATATGCAAGTCAGAACCGATTAGCAACGGCACTCCGAGAAATGGGGCGAATTGAAAAAACGATCTTCATTCTGGATTACCTCTCAAGCGAGGCGATGCAGCGAAAAATACATCGAGGATTGAATAAAGGGGAAGCCATGAATGAATTGGCCAGAGCGATCTTTGTTGGGAGGCGAGGGGAACTCCGGGAACGGGCGCTTCAAGACCAGCTTCAGCGGGCCAGCGCGTTAAACATTATCATCAATGCAATAAGCGTATGGAACACGGTTTATTTAACCCGAGCGACAGAATTTATGAGAGACAACAGACAATTGAACGAAGAACTTTTGAAGCACATTTCTCCGTTCGGATGGGAACACATCAATTTCTTGGGAGAATACAAGTTTGACATCAAGCAAATCAAGGCGTTGAAGGGTTTACGTCCGCTAAAATCCCCGTCAAGCTAAGCGTAGCATCTGGCGAATATAAATTCCGGATTTCCTTAGCGTACGGGAAATCCGGGTTATTGGGAGAAATGATCGCTTAGCGTACGTTTTTCGCGTTTTGTTGGCGGGACCCCTTAATACATCTCGCCGGAAAACAATTGATTGACAAGCCCCCATATTAGCGTCAGTTTATTTGAACCTCAGCGCCTACTTAGGTTGAAACAACAATCTTAATTGCTTATTGCCTTATTGCCAGTTGTGAATAAATGCACAATTCCCTCCTTTTTACGTTAATTTTAGATTCATCTGACTGATGGGTTATTGTATAGTGACTAGAAAAGTTTATATTTACTATTCTGAATTTTTCACATAATGAAATAATTTAATTAGGGCAGCTATAATAACAAAAAAACGGCTGCTTCAGCCGTTTCGACAGTTCAAAAGGTGTTTAATCTCGAGCGCGATAGTTGGTAGCCAGTAGCAGCATGGATGATATGAAAATCATAGCATAGGTCCAGATCCAAGCCATCGGCATATTTCCGGTGTCTACAGCGACGTAAATGGCTGTCGGTACCGTTTGAGTTTGGCCAGGAATATTGCCGGCGATCATTAACGTTGCCCCAAATTCTCCAAGGCTGCGTGCAAAGCCTAGAATCCAGGCAGAGATTAGGGATGGCAGTACAAGCGGGAGCGTAATATGACGAAATACCTGCCATTCACTTGCCCCGATGGATCGACCGGCTTCTTCCAGATGGTGATCGACCGATCTAAAGCCTACCTTCATCGTCTGATACACAAGCGGGAAGGCAACGACGACCGAAGCTATGACTCCAGCCCACCATGTGAATATGATAGGTGAAGAAAATAAGGTTTCAATCCATTGACCCATCCAGCTTTTTCGACCTAACAGCTTGAGCAGAATAAATCCCACCACTGTAGGAGGAAGAACCAGTGGCAGCATAAACACCGTTTCAATGATCACTCTTCCTCGGATGACAGGTCGGCGGGTCATCATCCAGGCAGCTGCCAGGCCCAGCAGAAGCACAGCGATACTGGAAAGCAAAGCGATCCGCAAAGACAGTAACACAGGTGACCAGAATTCACTCCAACTCACGTGATTCAGTATCATTCTACAACATCGAAGCCATAGGATTGAAATTGTAAAATGGCTTCATCTCCCCGGAGAAAATCGTATAGTTGTTGGGCTTGTTCTGTGTACTTCGTCGCTTTCACAATGCCGATCGGATAGATTACAGCCGAATATGTAGAACGATCAGGCTTTAATGCAATAACAGCTTGATCGGTGGTTTGGGCATCGGATTGATAGACAAAACCGGCATCCACATTCCCTGTTTTTACATATTGAAGCACCTGCCTGACGTCCTTCGCTTGAATCATATGATCTTGTACATCCTCCCATAGACCCGCAGCCTGCAAGCTTTCTTTTGCATAGCGCCCCGCCGGTACACTCTCGGGTATGCCTAGGGCGATCTTGTTGATGTTCTCTCCCGCCAGGTCCTGAATCGTCTTAATCTCTCCTGCTCTCTCCGGGGCTGTGACAACAACGATCGAGTTACTTAATAACGGCGTCTGCTGATGTGGCTCTACAAGCTGCTGAGTGACTAGACTCTGCATTTCCTCAGAGGAGGCCGAAATAAACAAATCGACCGGTGCGCCCTCCTCAATCTGCTGACGCAGACTGCCGGATGACCCGAAATTGAACTGTAGCTGGATCTCCGGGTGAACTTCAACAAACGCCAGCTCCAGCTTTTCAAGAGCATCTCTCAGGCTGGATGCTGCGGATACTGTTAACGTTATTTTTTCCTTCGAGCCCCGCCCTTCTTCCCCACCGCAGCCGCTTAATAGAATGATAAATAGTGCAGCTAACTTGAGCCACAAATAAGGCTTTAAATATCGTGCGTTCATTCTCCTGATCACTCCTGAGGTCCGGTTGAAATTCTAAGTTTCACTTTAGCACATATTGTCGTTTATGAAAAAGCGGCCCGGCACGATTTTAGTATTTCATCAAACGAATGTTGACTTCGTACCTCAAGCATGGAACACTCATTGACACGATCATAATTTTAAATTCTATTGTGAATTTTTCATATGTTGAAATTATAAAGTTTACATAATATTTATTATTTACTCAGATATTGCTCATACCATAAAAATCAAAAAAAGCCCGGTTATTACGCCGGGCTGAGCACAATTTTCCCACCTGCGATGGGAGTAATCGTTTTGTAGGCTTAGTGAATCAAAAGCTTGCTTCACGATGCTTCGCTCACTGATCTATGATCGAGCTATATTTGGCCAATCCAATCCTCGCTCGATATTTCTTTCCAGCGTGCGCGGATGGCTTCATAAGCAGGCTGACTCAAGGCAGAGCCGCCCGCGAGCAGACTGGCATTCTGCTGCCAGCGATTTGGATTATTCGTTCCCACAATAGCAGTAGCTACACCCGGAACACTAAGCGTAAATTTTAACGCTTGTTCTACGTCTGAATCCGCATCCGTATCCTGAAGAAATTCATACTGCAGCTTCTTCAATCTCTCCCAATACGGAAACCCGTAATGATCCTTCTCCATCGTCTCATGCTTCCAGGCTACGTTCGCAATCGGACGTTTGGCAATGATCCCCATGCCTCGTTGGGCTGCTACCGGAATGGTCAGCTCAATAGACTGCTGATCTGCAATATTAAGTGAGGTTTGAAAGCTGTCAAATACTCCACTCTGAACGGCAGCATAGGCGTCATCAGCATCTCCGCTGTAGCCGATGAATCGGGTTTTACCGGCCTCTTTAGCCCGCTGCAGCACTTCAATCACGTCACCTTGCCGCAATATTTCTGCAGAACAGCTATGCAGATGAATCACGTCCACATTATCTACCTGAAGCCGCTTTAAGCTGCGGTCGATCGTGCCTGCGAGTACCTTTGGATCCCAATTGTGACCGGCAATCCCATCGGCATGTCCACATTTCGTAAACAGATACGCTTCGCTTCTGCGTCCTTTCAAGGCTTGTCCGATCAACTCCTCGCTGCTTCCATAGCATTCAGCCGTATCAATCATGTTTAGTCCCGCATCCAGCGCTGAGTGCAGCAGCCGATTCACCGTGGCTTGATCAGAATCCCGTATTTCCGAACCTCCAAAACCGAGTATACTCACATTCATGCCTGTATTGCCAAAGGCTCTTCTTTCCATAATCCACACTCCTTCGTTTAAATGTCATTGTGATTCATGCTGATGGGTCTGGGTCTTATTCATTCTACGGCTCTGCAAATACTGCGAGGGGTTCCCGCTCTCCGGATCTCTCTCTTCTCGGTAGCTGCCGTTCGTATACGCATGAATGACTTTTCGCCAGAAGGCCTGAGCCGGGACATTGGATGCGACCTCCGTCACCTTCCAGCTTCCCTGCAAGCGGTCAAACAGCTCCTTCGCTGCCCAGGTGCCCAGCCCGCTCCGGCGATACTTTTTCATGACAAAAAACTCCGTCAGATAATAATCCGCCGCCGCGGTATCGATCCGTTCAACCAAGGCAAACCCGGCGGGCTGCTGCTGGTACGTGATAAGAAACGGGAATTTATCTCCCCGGCTTGTAAAAAACAGCTCCAAATCCGGATACGCACTATACATCCCCTCAGCATTAACGTCAAAATCCAGAAACTCCGTAAAATCGTAAAAATAAAACTGCATCAAATTGTGAATAATCTGTTTCTGCCTTGCTGGAAGCAGGCTCAGTCTCATATGAGCTTCAGATGCCGCTCTCATCAGGTTCACTGTCCCTTCGTCATAGAATACCAAGCCACTACACTTCTTCATTTCGCAGCTCCCTCATATCTGATATGATGAAGCTAGAAGCAACATATGTTCTCAGTGAAGGAAAGGAGTTTACACCTCCCATGAATATTCAAAAAGTCATCGACCGTACCAAGCTGGATGAAAAGGTCCCTTCCATGCCTTGGTACGTGCAGCAGTTTATTGACTATAAGCTGCCTGATCTGTCTCCCTCCACGCTGCTTGAATATGTAAGAGATTATGAAACCTTTTTCAACTGGCTGCGGGCTGAAGGCCTCTCACTCAGTGAAGATAACCGCCATATCAAGCTGGAGGAGCTGGAAACGCTTCGAATGGAGGACGTTACGGGCTTTCGACTCTATTTGACGACCCGACGTGAAGGAACCAATTCAAGGATTACCGTATCCAGGAAGCTTTCGTCCCTGCGCTCCCTTTTTCACTATTTAAGTCAAATTGCGGAAGATGAAAACTTCTACCCCTTGCTCAAGCGCAACATTATGGCCAAAATCGAAAACAAAAGAATACATAAGCCCAAGGACACCGCCGCTAAATTGAAAGGCAAAATTCTGGAGGAAGATGAGCTGATTGAATTCATCTCCTATATCCATGAAGGATATGCACTGGATGTTGCTGATAACAAACAAGCTCTGTTCGCCCACGGATTAAATTCAGAACGGGATGCCTGTATCGTCAGCCTGATTTTGAACTCGGGTCTTCGAGTGTCGGAGGTCGTCAATTTGAATGTTGATGATCTGGATCTTGGCAACAAAATGCTGCACGTCTACAGAAAAGGCAATAATGACGAAACCTTCAAATCTCCGGTCTATTTCCGCAACCAGGCCAAGGATGATTTGGAGCATTATATCGCTCTCAGACCTCATCGTTATCACGTGCCCAAGAAAGAAAAAGCACTGTTTGTCGCCATTCGTAACGGTCAGAAAGAAGGATCTCGAATGACCAAACGGGCGATTCAAGCGATGATCATTAAATACGCCAAGCGGTTTGGCAAGCCTTTCCTGACTGTGCACAAGCTGAGACACTCCTTTGCTACCGATTATTATCTCCAGAACGATATTTACAAAACCAAGGAGCAGCTTGGACACGCTTCAACGGAAACGACCGAGGTATACGCCCATCTGACCGACAAGACGATGTCCCAGGCTATTGAACGGCGCAATGACTCATCGGATTGAGAGCTGCGAATAGAGATGCTCAAAAATATGATTTCGATCCTCCCGGCTAAACCAAGGTACCGTAGCTTCTGCTTCCTGTTGCAAGGCTTGCAGGCGCTGCGGTTCCTTTGCCATGTCCGGATGCACGACAACTGCGAGAATGTGGCTCAATCCCCCCACCAGGCTTACATCCTGAAAGCCGGAGAGCAGCACCAGCTTGGGATAGCACTCTTGCTTGAAGCCCTCGACTACAATCCAGTCGATGCAATCATCGACCTCGCCTATGAGCTCCTCCAGCTCCATTGGACGCTGTCTGAGGACTGCCATACGAAATGGTGAGGAGATCAGTGCTGCCTCGGCGCCAGACTCTATGAAACATGAGGTGTCTGTGCCCGTGTGGTCCATCTGAAAATCATGACCATCATGCTTGATGACCGCCACTCTGTGGCCTCTCCGCTTCAACCAGGGAATTAAAGAAGAGATCAAGGTGGTTTTGCCGCTATTCTTATACCCTGTAATTTGAAGGATGACCTGACCGCTCAATGCAGAGCTCCCGGCAGCAGCAGGACGTTCACCTCTGTTCCCTCAGAGGCCCCCTTCAGCTCTGGAGGAATAATGATCAAGCATGAGCTGTCCTTGATCGTCACCATGACGCTGGATTCATCCAGCTGTGCGGGATAGGCCACGACTTGTCCGTCCGATACCTCCAGGGTACCTCTGACAAAGCGAGTAAAGTTGTTCACTTTTGTATAGGCTCGGCCCAGTTTTGCGCTCCAGCTTGGGAGCCGCAGCTTGTCTTTAGGCATGCCGAGCATTTTGCGAATGGCCGGCCGTACAAAGAGCAGGAAGCCGACATAACAGGCACCCGGATTGCCGGAAAGAGCAAATAGCAGGCGTCCGTCCTGTACCGCAGCTGTAGTAACACTGCCGGGCCGCATGGCCACCTTGTTAAACAGCATATCCATCGAACCGCTTCGCACCAGATCCCCCATAATATCATAATCTCCGACAGAAACGCCTCCTGTCGTCACGACCAGGTCGTAAGCCTTCAAGGCTTCTTCGACCTTTGCCTTTGCCAGCTCGATGTCGTCAGGAATCGCGTCCATGACCACCGGCTCGGCGCCCGCCTCTACAATTTGAGCCGCGAGCATGTGGGTGTTGCTATTGCGGATTTTCCCCGGCTCCAAAGGGTCTGTAATATTCAGAAGCTCACTCCCTGTGGAGAAAATACCCACGACCGGCTTGCGGTACACATTCACCTGATGGACTCCGAAGGTGGCAAGCACTGACAGCTCTCCAGGACCAATCAGCCGGCCTGGTTTGAGGAGAACCTCACCGGAAGGAATCTCAAAGCCGATGGGCGTAATATGCTGTCCGCTTGCGGCTGGCTTTTTCACAGCGACCAGCTTCCTGCCGTTCTCCACGCGTTGCTCTGCCACCTCCAGCATAACTACAGCGTCAGCCCCTTCCGGAACCTGGGCTCCGGTCATAATTCTGGCCGCTGTCCCTGCGGTTATTGCCTCCTTCGGCACCGCTCCGCAGGGCACATCGTCAATGACCTCCAGCCACGGTAATTCTCCGTCATCCGGTACTGTGTCTTGTGCCCGAACCGCATACCCATCCATGCCGGATCTTCGAAAAGCGGGGTAGTCATGGGGTGCCTGAACCGTTTCCGCTAGGGTTCTCCCGTCACTGGTTACCGTCGAAATCAATTCTGTGTGCCCTGCTGCTACATGAGATAATACCAATTCCTGCGCTGCAGGAACCTGCAGCGCTTTACGTGTAAACCGATCTGTACTCAATGCTTCGTGCCTCCCTCTGCTGTTCATCCTACTACTGTTATATCCTCTTTAGCCCTCAAAGTGCAAACCGTTTCTCCTCACTAATAGGTTTCCGTAAACAAAAAAGCCGCTCCGAAAGATCCGCAGATCTTTACAGAACAGCCTCTTTGAGCTAGCCTTTGCCGGGGTCAAGCTGGGCGCTTCTCATGTATACCGCTTTCGATAGTCCAATGCTGATCTCGTACAGCAGAAACAGCGGCACGATCACAATGAGATCGGACATGATATCTGGCGGTGTGATGGTTACAGCGATAATACAGAGTAGAAAATAAGCCATTTTCCGTGATTTGGACAGCCTCTCGGGGTTCAGAATTCCCAGCTTCGTCAGAAAGACGATGACGACCGGCATCTCGAACAGTACACCGAAGGGCACGGTCATATGCACCAGAAAGGTGAAATACTTCTGCGCGGTATACATCGTTTCAAAGCTTCCCGCAGCCATCCCCTTCATAAACTCATAGACCATGGGAAAAAGCACGAAATACCCGAAGCTGATTCCCAGCACAAACTGCACACTGATCAGCGGAATGAAGACTTGAGCAGCACGCCGGCCGTGATCCGGAAGGGCTGGCTGCACAAACCTCCAGATCTGGTAGGCTGCGATGGGAAGCGTCACCACCAGTGCCGCCACTGCCGCAATGACCATATACACCCAGATCACATCCGAGGGACCGAGCAGGATCAGCTTCTGATCCAGATCCCGGACCAGCCAGGCATACATCGGCTTGACACCGATCAAGGCAGCGGCCATGGATACCAGGAACGCAGTGAACACGGTGATTAAACGCCGGCGCAGCTCCTCCAGATGCTGGATCGCATTTTGCGCATTGGGATCAGCTCTGCGGTTTAGAGACCGTTGCAGCAGATGCTTGATCATTCTTCATATTCTCCTCTTCATCCCCGTTCACCAATCCGCGCGTAGCCCCTTTAAACTCGCTCAGTGTCCGGCCGAATGCCCGGCCGAGCTCTGGCAGCTTGGAGGGTCCGAAAATAATCAACGCGATGATCAGGATCAATATAAGACCACCGACTCCAATATTTCCAAATGGCATATTCTAGCTCCTTTCTCTTCTATGGATGAGTGCCTGTCCTACTGCAGCTTGAAGCCGCTAATTGCGACCACACCGCAGCGTGCCATATTCTCGCCACGGCGATGAGGCCAGGTGCTGGTCGGATTGCTCAGGTCTTGTGTCGTTTCTCCCGGATGCTGAATGGAAAGGAACAGCGTCTGCTCGTCCGGTGTGAAATAAGGGCCGGTCAGCTCGGATTCTACAGGACCTGAAGCAAATTGCATGGCTTTGCCTTGATCCGGACCGCTGGTTGGAATGACGAACATGCCATTGTTTTTAAAGGACTTATGTACGCCTTTATTCTGGCTGCTGCTCGAAATATCTGTAACGACCCACAGATCACCGTTGGAATCAAAAGCGAGGTTATCCGGTGCGCTGAAGCCGGATTGGCGTCCGCCGGCAGCGAAAATTTCAAAATCAAACTCCATGGCGCCGAGGTCATTCCCTGCTTCAAAAATACGTGTGATATGGCCGTGAATATTGCCATGGCTGTCATTGTTCGTATGACAGATGAACACGGTGTTATCAAATGGTGAAATCTCGATATCCTCCGGACGGTCTGTCGGTGTTCCACCCACCAGCTTGGCAGCCTCCTGACAGTATGTAACTACGTCGCCCTGGGATTTGAACTTGTTCTTGAGGCTTGGATCCTTCGCCGCAGCCTTGCTCACTTCTGCAAGCGTAATAGGGAGCCACTTACCACTCTTCAGATTAGCCACATACAGCGTTCCGTCTTCCAGCAATGCAGAGTTGCCGCGGCCCTTGCTCTTATCGTACTTGTTCTTGCTAATAAATTTGTACACACAAGCGTCCTTTTTGTCATCGCCCATATAAACGACAACCCGGCCGTCTGCTGCAAGGCCCATGGCGGTATTCTCGTGGTTAAAGCGACCCAGTGCGGTATGCTTTCTGAGATAGGATTTGTCAAACGGATCAACCTCAACAACCCAGCCGTAATGAGTATCCGGAAGCTTGGATACAGCAGCGGTATCTTCAAAGTTCTCTTCGCATGAAAGCACGGTATTCCACAGCGTCACCCCGCCGGAGCAGTTTGCAAACGTACCTTGAACGGATGTAGCTCCCTTAAGCGCTGGGATCCCCTTGGCCGGACCGGTCAGCTGGAAAGGAGTGAAGCCGTTAATACGGCGTGCGTAGGACGAACGGGTATCCATTTTCCAGACACCATTTTCATCACGGTACACCTCAATGACAGACATGCCGAGGTAATACAAATTTTTCTGAATTTGATCTGCGGTCATTTTTCCGTCCTTCACCGGACCGATGGAGAAAATGGTGGAGTACTCATGATTCGTTACGAGCAATCCGCGCACGTTCGAGCCCTTCAGCGGGAAAAAGGCATTGTAGTCGCAGCCAGAGCCGAATTTCTCGCCGGCCGAGTTGATGACATCGTCAAAAGCGGCTACAACGTCATATTTGAAGTTTTTAGGAAGTACCAATTCATCAACATCCGTAGGCTCAATGGGATTGAAGTATCCGCTAACCTTGTTGGTTTTGAACCCGAATAGGTGATCGGCGGTTCCGGTCATCGCTGATGCTTTTCCTTCCAGCAGTCCCAGGCCGGCAGATGCTGCCGCCAATGCGGCAGTTCCAGTACCCAAGTAAGAAAGAAATGTTTTACGATCCATCGTTTTATTCAAGTGCTCCACCCCTTGTCCAATTGTTCATACATTCCTAGCATAATGATGAATTGTTACGTAAATATTATGTCTTTTGTCGGAATTGTAAAAATAATGTAATAAAAAGAGACCGCCTGATGCGAAGGTGATCGCATCAGACGGTCCCGTCAAGAACCTTATCTTCGGCCGCGGCGGCCGATTTTGCCGGAACCGAAGCTCGTTTTGGGCTTCGTATAGGAACGCTTAGGCGGAGAGAACAGCCCTCCTCCGCTGCTGCCGCTGCTTTTGTCGCGGCTAATCGTGCCCTTACTGCTATTATCAGAAGGCCGCTTGAAAATGCTGCCGCTTGACCCTACTGAATCCTGACCGCGGCGCGTAATCTTTCCGCTTCGATCAGAGGTCAGGGGCGGAGCCAGCTTCTTATCATCAGCGGTTGGTACCTTATACGTACCGGCTTTGGGCTGGTACACCTCCCGGCTTGTATATCCCCGGTAGCCGCCCCCCCGTCCATCCAGAGCATCAAACAGATTGCCGATCAGCACAGCCGTCAAATACCCTTGCAGAAAGCTGGAATCATAATTCTGCCTTACATATTCTCTGGAGCTGATCTCTACCAGCGTGTCCTCCGGCTTTTCAGGATCCTGCTGCAAATGATAGATATCATCTCCATACACCAGGAACATCCGCTCGGTGTCTTCCTTCGACATTTCATCCGGCGCGGTATCTGCCGCAAGCTCCTGGGCGACGATGGGAACACTCTTATTCTCTGCCCGGTACACATAGGAGGACGCATTGTCCATCCGGTTGACCGATTCCAGCGGATAGCTGGATTTCACATCTGGCGGCGTCCCGCAGCCGCTGAGAATCGACACGAGAAAGCTGAGAACCAGCAATAATTTAACAAACAGCATTGAGCGTTGCTTCATTTAACCACTCCTAGGTTGCCCGGATGACCTTAACATCTCCCGGTATGACTTTCTCCCCTTCGTAGAGCATAAACCTTCCATTCTGCCATTCCACACGAACCAGTCGGTAGTCATCAGACTGATGCTGCCAGACGTGCTGCTCGCCATTTTGAGTAAACGGGGTTCGGCCGGCAAGCGTAACCATTCCGCCGTACTCTTCCTCCAAATGATACATCCTGTCATCCAGCTCAATCGTGGTCGGAACCTCATGCGGGTTATCCAATCGCCCATCAATCGGCTCATACAATCTATACTGGAGCGTTTCGCGCTCTTCAATCTGCAAATACATGGTCGTATTGCCGTCCTGCAGGGTGAGCATCACTGCATTTCTGCCGCGATTATGTACGCGGCCTGTTACCTCGTAGGTCACGAGAGAAACCTCGCATATATCTCCCGGCGACAGCTCCAGCATGCTTTTCTCCCGCTTCGGCGGCTCGGGCTTGGTCATTAGATTGCGGATTCGTTTCCATACACTCATGATAAGCGGCTCCTATCGTTCATAAATATCTTTACAGGCAGGCTGTAATAATTAATGCTCCTACAATATGGAGCGAGCCTGCAAATAATCCATAGCCCGTCTTGCCCTGCTGAGTGCCCAGATCCAGATTGATGCCACCCAGCAGCTTGAGCATCCACTCCGTCAGCCGCTCCACAATAAAGAGGATAATAAAGGAGACGACCGACACGACAATGGCTTCCACCAGATCCGGTGAGGTCTGAATCGATACAGAAAGAATATAGCCCTGTGCAAACAACTTCATGATCAGCCTGGCTGTCACGGCCATATTCCCTTTCTTCACTTCCTCGAGATCCTTGTATTTCGTAAACAGCGAATCTACATACATCAGGATAAACAGCAGCAGCGCGCCAACCCCGGTCCAAATGCTGATTCCTAAGATCATTTCAAAAGTCATACTCAACCTCCGTCATAATAGGCTTGTAACCTCATGGAAAACGGAGGAAAAGCTCGCATCCAGCGCTCATTCTCCTCCGTTATGATCCATGGATCCGCCGCTGTTCCAGCAGCGGCTTACTGCTATTCGTTCTTGTTCTCGTATTGCTTCATCAGCGCTGCCAGCTCGTCTTCAACGGCCTTATCCTTGCCCAGCGCTTCAAACTCATCATCCAGCGACTTCTCTTTGGCGTTCAGCTCATTGCCCGCCTCGGCACGTGCCTCCATCTGAAGCATTTTCTCTTCCATGCGCTTCAGCCCTGATGATGCGGAGTCACTGCTGAAGCCGTTCATCGCTTTGTTAATTTCGGTTTGAGCTTTAGCTGCATTATAACGGGCAACCAGGGTCTCGCGCTTGTTCTTCATCGCGGTCAGCTGCTTGCGCATTTCGTCCAGCTTGGCACGAAGATTATCGGCGGCAGCCTTGTTCTGATCATAGCTTGCCTTGTATTCATCCCGCTTGGCTTCAGCCGTCTTCTTCTCCTCCAGCGCCCGGCGCGCCAGATCCACGTTCTGTGCCTGTGCTGCAGTATGAGCCTGCTGCGTACGCTTCTCGGCCAGCGCCTGCTGCTCTTCGAACAGAGCCTTAAAGCGCTTCTCAATCGCGATCTGTGCTGCTACGGCCTTCTCGGCATCCTCCAGGTCTTCTGTCATATCCCGAATGTATTGATCCGTCAGCTTGATGGGATCCTCGGCCTTATCGATCATCGCATTGATATTGGACATGGTCAGATCACGCAGTCTTTTGAAAATGGACATGGTATTGTTCCTCCTGAAATTTTCTTATTAGTAGGTTCACTTGCTAAATGAATACGCAGCAGGCTGCGCATGGTTTCACGAAAATGCACGAGAATTCATTATTTTTTGGGAAAGCCACGCTCGTAGGCTTTCGGCACCTTCTGTTCACCCTGCAGTGCATGGGAGGCATGCAGCGCCCAGTACGGGTCGTTTAGCATCCCCCGGCCTACGGCTACCAGATCCGCTTTACCAGACAATACCACCTCCTGCGCCGCCTGATATTCATCAAGCAGCCCGACGGCGATCACTGGCACCTGCAGCTTCTGCTTCAATGCAGAGGCCATCTCCACCTGGTACCCCGGCACCGCCTTCGGCCCTCCGTCGGAGCCAATGGGACCCTCTCCTCCGGAAGTCACATGAAAGAGATCAACTCCCGCAGCCTTGTACCTTTGGCATATTTCTGCGCAGTAATCCAAGCCATAGCCGCCATCCACATATTCCATTGCAGACACCCGCATCATAATCGGCATGCCGGCAGGCACAACTTCTTTGACCGCTTGAACTACGCGCTCACCGAAGAGAGCGTAATCCTGTCCGTATTCATCCTCGCGCTCGTTGCTAAGCGGCGAATGAAACTGATGGATCAAGTATCCGTGGGCACCGTGAATTTCAACCGTATCAAAGCCCGCTTCCACCGCCCGTCTGGCCCCCTCCCGAAAAGAGTTGATCACATTCTCAATGTCCTCAGCTGACATCGCTGCAGGCATTTTATAGGTGGAGCTAAACGGAATATTGGAAGGAGCTGCTGGCGGATCCGCATCCTGCGCCTTTCGTCCCGCATGACCGAGCTGAATTCCGATTTTGGTGCCATAGGTATGAACACTTTCCACAATCCTGCGATATGCCGGAATATGCTCATCACTCCATATACCGGTATCCCGATTCGTAATTCGGCCGTCCGGCTCGACTGCCGTCATTTCTACGATAATGAGACCCGTTCCACCGACAGCACGGCTGACATAATGGACGAAATGCCAGTCATTAGGCTTGCCATCCTCCGCCTGAACGGAATATTGACACATGGGAGGCATGACGATCCGGTTTTTTAACGTTAAATTATGAAAGCTATATGGTGTAAATAAGTCAGCCACAACATTCATTCCTTCCGTGCTTAAATAGTTCACGCTCCTTTATTATACACCCTTTAAACCAGGCATCCAAAACGCTGGAATGCTTTAATATTCATCCCCATAGCATATTTTCACCGCTGCCAGGGAATACCATAAAAAAACAAAAAGGAGCGGAGTCTTGTGAAATACACTGCCTTCATCAGCAGATGTCTGATGCTCCTGGTCGTGTTGCTGATGTCATCACCGGAAGCTGCTATGGCTTCCAGCAGCATAGACACCAACCCGCGGAGCGGACGGTCAGATCCTCTGACCTTAAGTCAGTTGATCAAAAAGTATCCGGACACCTTTCGTACTAAGGGGCTCTCTTCACAGCAAATCGCTTTAACTTTTGATGATGTGCCTGATCCGCGCTTCACCCCCCAGGTGCTGGATGCCTTGAAAGAGCATGGCGTCAAAGCGACCTTCTTCGTGGTCGGCAGCCGGGCCGAAAAGCATCCCGAGCTTGTTCTTCGAATGAAGCAGGAAGGGCATGCCATCGGCAACCATTCATACAATCACGCTCAGTTCGGCAAGCTGAGCCTGGCCCAATTTCAGGATCAGATTCAACGTACGAATGAGATCATTCAGAAGATTACTGGCGAGGCCACCTTGCTCATTCGTCCCCCTTACGGCGATATTACTGAAGAACAACTGCTTTGGGCACGTAAGCACCAATACAAGATTGTAAATTGGAACGTGGACTCCCTGGACTGGAAAGGGCTCGGCAAAGATGAGGTGAAGAGCAATGTATTGTCAGCAGCCGGTCCGGGGGCCATCGTGCTGCAGCATGCAGGCGGAGGAACCGGCTCGGATTTGAGTGGTACGATTGAGGCTTTGCCGGAGATTATTACCGAGCTTCGCAGCCAAGGCTATGAGTTTGTTACCTTACCTGAGCTATTGTCTTTGTCTGAGCCGCGTTGAACCGAACCGATCTGCGCCTCATAACATCATAAGGCCGCTTCCAGAGCATCCACGGAAGCGGCCTTGTTGAATTATTGAATGAAATAAAGCTTGATATCCTGAAATCCGAACATTCTGACTGACTGCTGAGAACCAGGGATAAAGATGTCGATCTTATTGCCTTTAATCGCTCCGCCAATATCCCGTGCAACAGCTACAAAGGCTTTTTTAGGCAGTCCAGGATGCGCATGTCCGGTCACCAGCACCTTGGTGCCTAAGGGAATGACCTTGGGGTCTACAGCAATAGTGCCCAGCACAAGAGGGTTGCCGAAGTAATCCACAGCCCCCCAGCCCCCGTTCTCGGCAGCGTCCGAGGAATAGGCCGTCGCTCTGACCCCCAGCGTCTTACTGTAGCTAAAGGTTTTCCCCCAAGCCTCGACGATCTTTTGGTCTGGGAAGACATTCAGGCTTGGTACAAACACACCTGGCTTCGTGCTGGTGCCAGGAATTGTAATCTTTAGACCGGGATAAATGTTCAGAGCGTGAATGGAAGGATTCTCCTTCATCAGCGTAGTCAGATTCACGTTATACTGCTTGGATAACAAATAAAAGGTATCTCCTTGCTTGGCTGTATGTATCCGTGCTGCTTCTGCTTTTGGAATTGCAAGTCCAGCGGTCATGGTGCATGCCATCATGGCGGCGGTAAACCATTTTAATGCTTTACTGCTCTGCATCCTTTTGTTTCGCAAACGTCTGTTCATCTAGCTGCCTCCTGTGGTAAGTTGGTTACAAATATATCACGATTTTGTAACTAATTCCGCATGAAAATGCTGCCAATCAAAGCGACGAAAAAGAAGCCGGAACCTCCAATAGAGGAACCGGCTTAGAATTGAAACACCCTATTACAGAACCTTGCTCAGAAACTCCCGGGTACGAGGATGCTTCGCCTGGGTGAAAATCTGCTCCGGGGTCCCTTCCTCGGCAATGCTGCCCTGGTCAATGAACAGAATGCGGTCGCCAACCTCCCGGGCGAAGCCCATCTCATGCGTGACGATCACCATGGTCATGCCGTTCATCGCAAGCTTCTTCATCACCTCCAGCACTTCACCGACCATTTCAGGGTCCAGCGCTGAGGTCGGCTCATCAAACAGCATGACATGCGGACGCATGGCGAGTGCCCTTGCAATAGCAATCCGCTGCTTTTGGCCGCCGGACAATTGTGACGGATACGCCCCTTTCTTGTCCAGCAGACCCACGGTTGTGAGCAGCTCATCTGCAATGGCTTCTGCTTCTGCGGATGACATGCCTTGAACCTGAATCGGTGCCAGAGTAATGTTCTCTAACACGCTTTTATGCGGGAACAAATTAAATTGCTGAAATACCATCCCCATCTTTTCCCGGGTTTCATTGATGTTATGATTCTTCGCGGTAATATTCTTGCCTTCAAACCTAATTTCACCGGACGTCGGCTCCTCCAGCAGATTCAGGCAGCGGAGAAAGGTGCTCTTGCCCGAGCCGCTGGGACCGATGACAACGACAACCTCACCTTTTTGAATCTCCACATCCATGCCTTTCAAAATATCAACTTTACCGAAGGATTTATGCAAATTCTTAACGTTGATCACTTGAGCTCAGCTTCCTTTCCAGCACACCCATCAGCTTCGAGAGCGTGAAGGTGAGTATAAAGTATATGATGGCCGCAACCAGCAGCGGATTTAATGGAGCATAGGTGCTGCCCCGCAAAATTTGCGCTTGATACATCAGATCGAATACGCCGATAAAAGACACGATAGACGATTCCTTAATGATGACAATAAACTCGTTGCCGATGGCTGGCAGAACGCCCTTAAATGCCTGCGGAAGAATGACATGCCTCATCGCTTGCTTGCGGCTCATCCCGAGGGACCTCGCGGCTTCCAGCTGTCCCCGGTCCACTCCCTGAATGCCTGCCCGGAATATTTCAGCAAGATAGGCTGCGCTATTCAAAGAGAGCGTCAATACACCGGACTGGATCGGCGTGAAGTTAATGCCAAACGAGGTCAAACTGTAATGAATGATGAAGAGCTGCACCAGCATCGGCGTCCCCCGCAGCACCTCGATATAGCTGACAGCAATCCAGCGCAGAACAGCCAAGCCGGACATTCTCATCAGTGCCAGAAGCAGGCCCAGAATAAAGCCGAAAAATACTCCAAGCGCGGATATCAGCAAAGTGTATTGAATGCCTTTCAGGTAATAGTCGCGATATTTCCAAAAAAATTCAACGGTGTTCAGCTGCTCCTTCACGCGTCCTGCGGCGAGATCGCCTGCTTCATCCACATACTGCTGCACCAGATCATTCTCGATCAGGCGCTGCAGCGTCTGATTAATGCTGTTCAGCAGCTCCTCATTGTTCTTGCGCACACCGACGGCATACTCGTCATTTTCACTTTGTGGCACAGCAGCCGTGATCGCCATCGTTTCAGCATCCATATTGGCGTTGGCAATGGGATACTCGGCGATGACCGCATCCACCCTGCCGCTTTCCAGCTGCAGAAGGAGATCCGGGATTTTGTCCAGCGACGTTACCGTGGCATTTGAAATCTTCGAGGCGATGCCCTCTTGAACCGACGCCTTCTGAACACCAATTCTTGCGCCTTCCAGGCTCTCCATAGTGCTGTACTTCTCTTCGTCCTCCTTGCGGACGATGACCGACTGCTCTGCCCGATAATACGGGATGGAGAAGTCAATGCTCTTGCGGCGCTCCTCCGTCGGATTCATGCCAGAAATAACGAAATCGACCCGGCCGCTGGTTAACTCCGGTAACAGCGCATCAAAGGACGTATCCTTGATGATCAGCTCCGCACCCAGATTCTTGGCGATCTCCTTGGCAATTTCAATATCAAAGCCAACGATGGTATCGACGCCATCAATGGTTTTGTGAAATTCATAAGGCATATAGTCTGCGCTTGTGCCCAGAATGATTGTCTTTTTCACACCCTCAGCGCCAGCCACGCTGCCAAAAGACAACAACATAACCAGAAGCATAAGCATGGACATTTTTATTTTGGTTCTCACGTTTGCACTCTCTCCTCTTCATTGTATCTGTAGGTGATCTTGATGACTGAGTTATTATAGACCAGTGTGTATGATTATTCAATCCTCTTCCATTTATTTTCATGAAAAAGTTCTGGATCTGTGTATTAACGAGTCATTTCAGGCATATTTTATCTTAACCATGGTCAATTCTCCGATTCCAGCCTCCTTCTTTTAATATGAAGAAAAAAATTCCTGTTTTGATTCAATAGACAAGCTGGCTGGTTATTAAACCCTACTGACTGAATAAATGTATTGGAGGTGCTGCCATGCTGCTCGAAGCAATCTACCATGTTCCCCGAGACAAGTGGGCTTACGCTTATGATACTTCAACCATTCACTTGCGTGTCCGCACCCAGAAGGATGACGTGGACAGTGTGATGGCACTGACCGGCGATAAATATGACTGGGATCGTACGTATTTTGAGATTACGATGGAAAAAGCAGCGTCTGACGGGATGTTTGATTATTGGGAGTGTGCCGTGAATCCGATGTACAAACGTTTGTCTTACGGCTTCCGCTTCCATAAAGGGGATGAAGCCGTCTATCTCATCGACAATGGCTTCTGCTCTGATTACCCTTACCCTCCAGGGGGCTATTTCGAGTTTCCTTACATCCATGAAATTGATGTATTTAAGGTTCCGGCCTGGGCCAAGGAGGCGGTATTTTATCAGATCATGCCGGAGCGCTTTGCCAATGGAGATCCCTCTAATGACCCTGAGGGCACGGAGCCTTGGGGCGGTCAGCCTCAGCTGGACAATTTTTTTGGCGGCGACCTGCAGGGCGTAATGGATCACCTGGATGACCTGGTGGATCTCGGCATTAATGCAATCTATTTTACCCCCTTATTCCTCTCCCCTTCCAACCATAAATATGACATTGTAGACTATAAGCAGGTAGACCCTCATCTGGGCAGTAATGAGCTGTTGAAGGAGCTGGTGGAAGCCTGCCATGAGCGAGGAATTCGTGTCATGTTGGACGCGGTGTTCAATCATTGCAGTGATCAATTCGGGCCGTTCAAGGATGTAATGGAGAACGGAGAGAACTCCCGCTATGCAGACTGGTTTCATGTGAATGAGTTTCCATGTACAGTGCATGAAGGCATACCGACCTACGATACGTTCGGATTTTTTGCCAATATGCCCAAATTCAATACAGCGAATCCGGAGGTCAAGCAGTACCTGCTCGACGTCGCCGAATATTGGATCAAGGAAATCAAGCTGGATGGCTGGAGACTCGATGTCGCGAATGAGATTGACCATGAGTTCTGGCGAGACTTCCGCAAGGTTGTAAAGGGTGCGAACCCGGAGGCTTATATTGTCGGCGAGGTCTGGTCCGATTCCCTGAACTGGCTAATGGGGGACGAGTTTGATTCCGTCATGAATTATCCGTTCGCTGACAAGGTGCTGAGCTTCTTCAATGGAGAACTCGATGGGCGTACCTTTGCTGATAATATGGCCTCCTTGATCATGCGCTACCCGCAGCAAACGAATGAAGTCGTATTCAACATGTTGTGCAGCCATGACACACCACGCTTGCTCACCCGGGTCGGACATGACATCCGCAAAATGAAGTTGACCGTCGTATTTCTGTTTACATATATGGGAACCCCATGTATCTTTTACGGCGATGAGATTGGCTTGACCGGCGGCGATGATCCCGATTGCCGCAAATGTATGGAGTGGGATCCCGATAAGCAGCAGCGGGAGCTGTATGATTTCTACCAGCTTATGATCGGGTTACGGCGCAAGCATAAAGCACTGCGCGAAGGCCGCTTCCGGTTCCTAAAGGCTGATCCTCATGACCCGTGCGTGGTATATGAGCGCGTCGATGACAAGGTTCATTTCATCATCTGGATGAACAATACCGACCAGCCCTGCACCCTATCACATCCGCTCGTCAAGAATGACTGGTATGACTCCTTTACGAATGAAAAGGTAGACACCGAGGACGGCATCATGAATATTAGCCTGGACCCCTATGGCTTCCGTATTCTCTGCCGAAATCTTCATTAACAAACTTCATTAACAAACCAAAAAAAACTTCCGAAGCAGACAGGCGCTTTCGCCCTTTCCCTGCTTCGGAAGTTTTTGTATTCATGCCGTCTTACTCTGAGCTGTTAATGAGATCATAAATATCCATGTATTGCTTTGCGGACACCAGCCAGCTGTAATCTCCGGACATGGCGTTCTTGGTAACCTTTTTCCAATGCTCCGGCTTCCGGTAGATGTCTTCCGCTCGGCGGATCGTGTTCAACATATCGTGGGCATTATAATTCGTAAATGAGAAGCCGTTACCCTCGCCGGTAAATTCATTATAAGCCTGTACCGTATCATTCAGCCCTCCGGTTTCACGAACGATGGGAATGCTTCCGTAACGGAGCGCAATCAGCTGGCTGATGCCGCACGGCTCGAACTTCGATGGCATCAGGAACAAGTCACTGGCGGCATACAGCTTGCGGGACAAGGGCTCGCTGAAGCGGATCTGTGCGGAGCATTTATTCGGAAAGCGAATGGCAGCCTCGCGGAACCAGTGCTCATATGACGGGTCACCGGTACCCAGAATAACAATCTGAATATCGTCGTAATATAACAGCTCGTCCAGAATACGAACGACAAGATCCAGTCCTTTGGAGTCCACCAATCGGGTGACCATCGCCATCAATGGAACGGTACTGGATTCCGGTAAGCCCAGCTCCTGCTGCAGCTGCAGCTTGTTTTTGACCTTTTTCCCCAGATTGCTGCGGTATTTCACCGCGATGTGAGGATCGGTAGCAGGATTATAGCTTTTCGTATCGATGCCGTTCACAATGCCGCTTAAACGGTCACCGCAGGACGACAGCATGCCATCGAGACCATAGCCGTAGTACGAGGTCTGAATTTCACGGGCATATGTCGGACTTACGGTTGTAACGTGATCAGAATAGACAATGCCGGCCTTCAGGAAATTTACATTTCCGTAGTACTCGACACCTTCAGCATGGAAGTAACGGCTATGCAGTCCTAATGTATCCACCAGTACCTCATACGGAAATACACCTTGGTACAGCAGGTTGTGGATCGTAAACACAGAGCGGATATTACCATAGCCCTCCCGATGCCGATAATCTGCCTCCAGCAGCAGCGGGATCATGCCTGCATGCCAGTCATGACAGTGAATGACATCCGGCATGAAATCGACAAGCGGCAGCATTTCCAGTACGGCCCGATTGAAAAAGGAAAAACGTTCGCCATCGTCCATATAGCCGTAAATGCCATCCCGTTTGAAATAATACTCATTGTCGATGAAATAGATCGTAATTCCGTCCTCCACGATCTTTTCCACACCACAAAACTGTCGTCTCCAGCCTACCTGCACCCGGGTCTCCCCGACGTGCTCCATCTGGGAGACATACTCCTCGGAAATGGATCCATACTTCGGCATCACGATACGGATGTCAGCACCGGCCTTTTGCAGCGCTTTGGGCAAAGCCCCAATCACGTCGGCAAGTCCGCCTGTTTTGACAAAAGGTACACCTTCTGCCGCGGCAAATAACAGCTTCATGGTTTCTCTCCCCCTGATCTCCTGATTTTTATATGGTGTTTGTGTTCTACTTGTTCGCTGCAGTAGTCCCCTTCGTACCCGGCTTGCTTGAGGCAGTTGTTTTACGGGGACGAGGCGGTTTTTTTTTGAGTACGAGCATGCCCAGTGGCGGAACCCTCACCTCGAGGCTCTGATGCTGATTGTGCCATGGGACCTTATCCGTCTTCAACGTCTCATTATTCCTGCGGCCTTCCCCGCCGTACAGCACGTCATCGGAATTAAAAATCTCTTCATACTGTCCCGGCTTCGGAACGCCGATGCGGTAACGCTCATGCTGCTGAGGCTGAAAGTTGATGATCACGATCAAGGTGTCGCCTGGCTTGGTGCTTTTCCTTAAATACGTGACTACGCTCTGCCCCGCATCATCCGCACAGATCCATTGAAAGCCGTCCAGATCATGATCCAGCTCCCATAGCGCGCGTTGCTCTTTATACAGCTTGTTCAATGACGCCGTATAGGTGTGCAGCTGACGATGGGCTTCATAATCCAGCAGCAGCCAGTCCAGCTGCTCCTGATCCTTCCATTCGATAAACTGGCCGAATTCTCCTCCCATGAACAGAAGCTTCTTGCCCGGCTGGGTCATCTGGTAGCCCAGAAGCCCCCGCAGTCCGGCAAATTTCTGCTCATACGACCCTGGACATTTGTCCAGCAGTGATTTCTTGCCATGCACAACCTCATCATGGGAAAAGGGAAGCGCAAAGTTCTCGGAATACGCATAGCAGATCGGGAACGTCAGCAGATGATGCTTGCCCGGCCGCTGGTCGAAATCTTCTTCTATGTAAGAAAGCGTATCGTTCATCCAGCCCATGTTCCATTTGTAATTAAAGCCGAGTCCGCCTTCGTGCGCAGGGGATGTTACACCAGGCCAAGCACTGGATTCCTCTGCCATCATAAGTGCATTCGGGTAGTACTCAAATACCGTCTTGTTAAGCTGCTGCAGGAAGGAGATGGCTTCCAGGTTCTCCAGTGTGCCCTGCTCATTGGGATGATATTGCCACTCTTCCTTCTCAAAATCGAGACGAATCATGCTTGTGACGGCATCCACTCGAAGACCGTCAATATGATACATTTCCATCCAGAAAATAGCGTTAGAAATGAGGAATGAAACCACTTCTGGCTTGGAATAATCGAAGGAGAGTGTGCCCCATCCCGGCTTTTCGGCTTTTGAGGGATCTTCATACTCATACAGCGGACCCCCATCAAACTGACGCAGGCCATGCGCGTCCTTGGCAAAATGCGCAGGTACCCAGTCCAGCAATACCCCGATATCTGCCTGATGCAGCTGATCCACCAGATACATGAAATCGTGCGGGGAGCCGTAACGACTCGTCAAGGAGTAAAACCCGGTACCCTGATAGCCCCAGGATAAATCATAAGGGTGCTCCGCCAAGGGCATAAATTCTACATGCGTGTAGTTCATGTCCAGCAAGTAAGGAATGAGGTGATCTGCCATTTCACGGTATGTCAGGAAGCTTCCGTCCTCATGCTGGCGCCAGGTTCCAAAGTGCATTTCGTAAATATTGACCGGCTTGCGATAGCCAGCAGATTTCTTGCGGCGGTAGGCTGCATCGTTCCACTTGTAGCCGGTAAGATCTGTCACCGCTGAGGCTGTAGCCGGGCGGAGCTCGGAGGCAAACGCATAAGGATCTGCTTTTAGAAACATCTCTTGATGAGGCCCCGTGATTTCATATTTGTATAAAGTACCAACCGTAAGTCCGGGGAAAAAGCGAGTCCAAATGCCCGTTTCGGGTATCTTATGTAATGAATCCTTGGAGCCGTCCCAGGCGTTCCAATCGCCTGCAAGCCCCACATGAGAGGCATTCGGAGCCCATACCGTAAACCGGACACCCTCCTGACCGTTTTCTATACGCGGATGCGCGCCCATAAATCGGTAGCTGTGAAACGATGTGCCTTCATGAAACAAATACATGGCTTCCAAGCTTGCGTTTCCTTCCCAAAAGGTTTTACCGATCAAATTATCACCTGCTTTAGAATAGATCTTATGGTTAAACAATATAACACTATTACCCCATTTTAACCATGTTGAAAATAAAAATGATACTGAAAAATTATTTTGTAATTTTCATAAAAATTGCTCAATATAATCGTTTCAAACCCCGGAGCAGTCGTTTATTAATGTACTACGTTGAAAATTTTTGGGAGGGAAACGTGATGAAGAGAAAAGAATGCATCGCTATGCTGTTGGCCGGAGGAGAAGGTAAACGACTCGCTCCACTGACGTCAAAGCTTGCCAAACCAGCCGTTCCGTTTGGGGGCCATTACCGTATTATCGATTTTCCTCTCAGCAACTGTGTGAACTCGGGAATCGATACCGTAGGCGTATTGACGCAATATGAGAGCAGCTCGCTGCACGAGCATATTGGCGACGGGTCCCCTTGGGGAATGACGCGCAGTGAAGCAGGTGGAGTTGCGCTATTATCCTCAGACGAGATTTCACAGGGTCAATACCTGGGAACGGCAGATGCGATTTATAAAAACATGACTTACATTGACGGTCAGAATCCGGAGCATGTGCTCGTTCTCTCCGGCGATCACATTTATCATATGAATTACCGCGAAATGCTGGAGAGCCATATTGAGCAAGGAGCCTCTGCAACCATCTCTGTGATGGAGGTGCCTTGGGAGCAGGCCAGCCGTTTTGGCGTGATGAGTGTAGATGAGAATTTGAAAATTACTGAATTTGCTGAAAAGCCCGAAAAGCCGGAAAGCAATCTGGCCTCAATGGGCATTTACTTGTTCCAGTGGGATTACCTGAAGCGTCACCTTGAAGAGGACGCACAGGATAACAATTCTAGCCATGACTTTGGCAAGGATGTTATTCCAAAGATGCTTGCCGAGCAGAATCCACTGTACGCGTTCCGGTTCAAAGGCTACTGGAGAGATGTGGGTACGGTGGAGAGCTTGTGGGAAGCTCATATGGACGTTCTAGATCAAACAGAGCTCGTTCTGGAGAAGCCTGAATGGCCTATGTTCACCCGCCCATGGCGTACGAAGCTTTCTGCTCACATTGGCCGGCAATATGACTACAGCAGCGACAGCCTGCTTCATGAATCCTGTCAATTCGAAGGTAAAGCGAAGCGGTCCGTCATTTTCTGCGGCGCTGAGATTGGGAAGAATTCCATTGTCAAGGACAGCATTATTATGCCGAATGCAAAAATCGGGAAAAATGTTCACATCGAGCATGCCATCATTGGCGAAGGTGCTGTGATTAAAGACGGTGCCAGCGTAAAAGGAACACTAGGCAATGTTGTTGTCGTTGCCCCTCACGAAACCGTGACACCGAAGCCGACGGTTCGTACTCAGCCTGCGCGTCTGCTGGAGGTCTATGAGAAAGGCCGTCTGCGCGCCAACGTCTCCTCTTCTTAATTATCCTTATACAAAAAGCGATCCGATGACTCGGATCGCTTTTTTGATGCCCTCTTCAGCTTAGAAAATGATGACTACCACTGCTTCTGATATAAATTAACCGTGCGGCCACCCATATTTTGCATAGCAACAAATTGATAGCCTAGTCTTAGGTAATAATCATTTAACCCCTGGAGGTGTGTTACACAATCCAGGCGTAAGCCTGCCTTCCCCTGCTCTCTGGAGTGCCTCTCGGCGAAGGCGATCATCTGACGCCCCAGTTCGAAGCCCCGATACCTGGGAAGAACAGCGAGACGGTGTAAATAATGATAACGGGTGTCGTTCCGATCCTGCCAATAGGAGGGGTCGCTCTCCTGGATCGTAAACATGCCAGCAGGCTCCCCCTCATGTTTGAGCAGAAACACGGATCTTTCACTCAGGTACTGCTCCATCAGCTTGAGATCAAATAAGGCCGGCGTCCATTGATGACGCGCTTGCCGAACCATCTCCTCCGCGGTAGAGACCAGAATCTGAAGCATCATGCCCTCTTCCCCTGCTTCCGCCGGGGCCAGCGTGAATACACCGGATGAGGTTTCTATATATGCTATTGAATTATTGAACATTACAGGCTCCTCCTGTCTCTGCGTAAACCTAATTACGTATAATCCTGCTGTGACGGAGAAGCCGTTGCTTCGATCTCTGTCTGCTGATCATTTACGGACATGTCCTGCGGCTGCGGCTCAAGCAGCGGCAGCCGCACGGTCACGGTAGTGCCTTGACCCAGCTCACTGGCCATCTGCAGCGTCCCGCGGTGCAGTTCCACGAGCTGCTGCGTAATTGCCAGACCCAGCCCGGTTCCACCATTGACAGGGTTCACCTGGAAAAACCGATCCTTAACTCTTTGGATATGCTCCTCGCTAATACCAATGCCATAGTCGCGCACGACAACGGCCACAAAGCCCTCTTCCATCTCAAAGGTGAGATCGACAGTGCCGTGCTCATGCGAGAATTTGACGGCATTGTCCACCAGGTTGAGGAATACTTGCTTCAACCGGTTGGCATCTCCCTGAATGACTGGCTTCCAATCCGCGGCCAGATTCAGCTTGATGCCTTTTTTCTCCGCCTTGGCCCACATATTCAGCATGATTTCCTGCAGCAGCTCTTTCAGATTGACTGAGCTGGTTACGAGCTTCATCTCGTTTTGCTGCAGCTTGGAGAAGTCCAGAATTTCTTCAACGAGGCCGATAAGCCGATCGGTTTCCTTCGTAATGATCTGCATTCCGATGCGCGTCTCTTCGGGATCGTACCCGCCAGAATTGAGTGTTTCACTCCAGCCTTTAATGCTCGTGAGCGGTGTCCGAAGCTCATGGGAGATGGAGGATATGAAGTCATCCTTAACCTGGTTACTGCGTACAATTTCTTGTGCCATATAATTCAGCGTTGAAGCCAGCTCACCCAGCTCATATTTGTAATCGCCCTTTACCCGTACGTTGAAGCGCCCCTTTGCCATCTGGGCAGACACAGCACGAATATTGTTAATGGGCTTAACAATCGAGTTCGCCAAGCCAATACTGAAGGCCAGCACGGTAGCCAGCACGGCAGTTCCGATCAGAATGGACAGCATCGTGAGATTCAGCAGCTTGTCGTTGATCTTCTCCAGGGAGGTTACATAGCGAAGTATGTATTGATTCTCACCTGCGTTTTTCAAGGTTTTGGAGACGGACATGACAATCTGATTCGTTCCGGGCTGTTTCCCTACCCACCGGCTCGTTTCACCGGCCAGCGCCTGGGTCACATCACTGGTCTGAATCACATTATCCGTATCAAAATCATTAGAGCTGGACAGTATTCTTCCATCGAGATTCAGCACCTGCAGCTCTGTCCCATATAGCTCGAAGTAGGAAATGACCTGATTGATGATCGATGTATTTTTATCACGCAGCGCATAGGTTTGATAATATTCATCCGCTAGCACGATATGGGAGGCGATATGGCTGTAGACACTGTCATAGTAATAAGTCCTTACCGCCAAAAGAAATATAACCTCGACCAGCAGGAGCGCCATAAACACTACCAGAAAGTAGTGAACAACGATCTCCCGCCGGATCCCTTTTTTGATCATTGGCCCTTACCCTTCCACTTGTAGCCATGTCCCCATACCGTTTGCAGGAATTCCGGCTCGGAAGGATTGTCTTCAATTTTCTGGCGTAATCTGCGGATGTTCACGTCCACAATTTTGGGATCGCCCATATATTCCTTGCCCCATACATGATCCAGCAGCACGTCCCGGCTCAGCGGCGTATTCTCCTTCTCCAGAAAAAACTGCACCAGAGAGAATTCAGTCGGCGTCAGCTCCAGCGTCTTGCCGTTCTTCTTAAACAGCTTGGATATGAGGTCCAGCGTAAACGGCCCCGACTGAAAGCTAACCTTGGCGCTTCCGGCACGCTGTACATTGACACGGCGAAGGAGTGACTGCAGCCTCGCGATCAGCTCGGTCGGACTGAACGGCTTGCTGACATGATCGTCGGCGCCGACCGAAAGCGCGTATACCTTATCCTGCTCCTGCACCTTGGCTGTGAGGAAAATAATCCCGATTCGCTCATTCGTCTCGCGGATTCTGCGGCATACCTCAAACCCGTCAATGCCAGGCACCATCACATCCAGAAGCGCAATATCAATATCCGGTACAGTCTGCAGCAGATGCAGCGCTTCATTTCCGTCTCCCGCTTCCAGAACCTCCAGACCGTTACGCTTCAAATTGATCACAATAAAGCTGCGGATGGATTCTTCATCTTCCAATATGAGAACTTTGCTCAATGGTTAATTCCCCTTTCTCTCGATAGGCGCAACCTCGCTGCTGGCCTTTTTCTCATTTTTAATCAGCTTCATGTCCCCTTTATAGCCAATAATCTGATCGTCGTCCTTGACCAGCAGCTTCCATTCCTGCTTCTCCTGCTCCCACTCTGCAGCCGGGAAAAACTTCACTTCCGCTACGGTCTTGCCGGTATTCGTCATCACAAACCGCAGATACTCATCTTTATCCGACGCAGGATCAATCGTAATCAGGTTATGCCATTCGACAGGAAAATTCAGAAAAAATCGGCGCTCCATATCCTCATACCGCTGTGATACGAAGGACAAGCCCTCTTTCTTGCTGGCCAGCCTTGTCTCACCATCCCATTGATAGTAAGAGCTGAGAAACGGAATTTCCTCATATCGGGCATCCTTCCAGCCTGCGGGCTCCTCCAGCAGTCCGATTTCCAGAATTCCATCGCCATTTACATCCTGGCTGAGCACAGGCAGCTCTTTATACGCTGCATCCTCCTTCAGCACATCAATCAGCTCGCCATTCTCCATCACAATCATCTTGGAGGTAGAGGAATTGGACACAATCGTCGTATCCAGAATGACTCCTTCTTTGTCCTTCGACACGTTTCCTGAGACAATATTGTAATAACTCTCAATGTTTTGGCCTAGGTCCAGCTTCGAGAGCTCCTTGAAATCATCTTCACTGCTGTCATACTGATACGTTGCAATAAAGGACAGCTCATATCGCTGCAGCGAGACGACGGTAAGCTCATCCACCCGGTCACCGTTAAGGTCCGTAATCTCCACCTGCGTGAATGGAATCGTTAAAATTTTGCGAAGTGAGTCTCCTGTGAAGCTGTATACAGCCAGACCGTTTTGCAGCTCCTCCTGTCCTCTGGAGAACCCTGCGACAATATCCAGCTTGCCGTCATTCGTAATATCAATGAGCTCGAAGGATTCAAGAACAGTGCCTTCCCCGTCAAAATCCAGCTTTTTCACCCATGAGCTGCCCTGCTCCTGCATAATCATGCCGTGAATCTGCACCTCTTGATTCGGAGTCTTGTAGAACACCACGGCCTCCATGACACCGTCACCATTCAAATCCTCGATTCGAATCGAGCTGGGATCCGGATCGCGGCGGGGACGAATAATATCCCCCTTCTCAGAGCCTTTGGCACTCAGAGCCGAGCTGACAGCCCCCATCAGCGTCGCCTTATCAGCAGGCAGATCCGGTGTCGTCATGAGCGATACCGGGTCGCTGATAAAGCTGCATCCGCTGAGCAGAAGCGCCATCAGACCGGCTGTCGTCTGCTTTATCCATTTCAATGTTCCATGCATCACCTTTCTATAACGTACCTGTTCCTGAGAATACACCTAAATTACAGTCTGCTTTTTTCACCGTGTGTAAGACGTCTTCCGGTCACATCTACGGCAATCTCCCCGCCGGCAAGACCCAGAATGCGAGTACAATATTTCTCAGCAAGCTCCAGCGGGATCACTGCGATGACGGTAAGGCGCTCCTCTTCGCACAGGGAGCGCAGCGTTTGCAGGACATGCTCGGCTGACTTGGGATCAAGGCCCATAACCGGCTCATCTGCGAGAATGACCTTTGCACCATGGACGAGCGCCCGTGCAATCGCAATTCTTTGCTTCTCGCCACCACTCAGCTCTCCTGTCTTGCGTTTGGCCTTGTCCAGCAAACCTAAATGCTCAATCGTATCCATCGCTCCCATATAATCATCCGAGCGGACCATACCGGTGATCATGCGCCACAGCGGCGTTTGGCTGGACTGTCCTACCAGAACATTTTTTAGGGCTGTACGGTTGCGGTTCAGCTCCGGATTTTGCTCCAGATAAGCCCACTCCCGGCGGATTCTGCGCCGGCCGCCAGCCTTAAGCACATCCTCTCCGTCAATGAGAAAGCGTCCGCCGTCCCATTTTTGGCGCAGTGCCAGACAGCTGAGCAGCAGACTCTTCCCGCTGCCGCTGCCGCCGATCAGGCCGATCATTTCTCCTGGCTCCATTTGAAAGCTTATATCCTTCAGCACCGGCTTGGGCTCGGTGACAATTTTCTTGATCAGGCGATCCACTTTTATCATTTGTCTCTCTCCCGTCGCGTTACATTCCATACCTCTAGTTTAGAAGAAACTACCCTTAATTGCCATGAGAACACATGTTCCCTATAGCTTGAGCGGGCTTCCTTTAAACCAGGGGCTAAGGCTGGAAAAGATCAGATAAAACAGCCCCAGCAGAACAAACATGCCGCCGATCCAGCCGGTCTGCATGACCGCTCCTCCTATATTCGGCCCGAGGATGCTTCCCATGTTAAAATGGAAGGAAGCGACTACATTCGCTGCCGGAAGTATGGCCCTTGGCAAGATATCCGCTGCATAGGCGAGACCAAGCGAGAAGAATGATCCTACCATGCCCCCGGCAAGGGTAAGAAGAATCAGAACCATCCAAAAGTTCGTTCCCGCGAACGGAATGAGCAGAAAGCTGATTCCGCCAATGAAGCCGGAAAGCGTAAGCACTCTTTTTCTGCCGAATCGGTCACTCCAGATGCCTAGCGGAAGCTGCAGGATCAGTCCACCAATGCCGATAAAAGGAAGCAGGGAGGAAATCTGCTCCAGCGTAAAGCCGCTACGAAGCCCGTAAACCGGGAAGTTACTATGCAGGCCCGCCTCCATATATCCGTACAAAAAGGCGGGAATAAGTGCAAACCAGGCAAGCCGGTAGCTTAAACGGTATCTTCCTCTGGTTTCGGCGGCGCTGCCTGAGTGCTTCTCCGGACGTGCATCCGGCAATCTAAGCAGAACCACCACAAGCAGGGCAGCATACAAGGCAGCCAGTGCGAAGAAGGGTACCGCTGTGCCGTAATTCAAGAGATTAATTCCCAGCGGACCGATGCTGAAGCCGATGCCATAAGACATTCCGTATATGGAAATGCTTCTGCCGCGGTTGCGGTCCGTGGACATCATCAGCACCCATAGCTGAGAGGCGTAGTGAAGGGCACTGTCGCCAATACCGACCAGAATGCGCAGGACGAACCACAGACCCAGGCTTGGAAACAACGGAAATGCCATAAGTGCTGCCATCACGAGCAAAAGCCCGCCGATAATCAGTTTTTTGAAGCCTAGTCTTCCGAGAATCCGTTCAGCTACTAGGGTCATGCCGAAGGAGCCGACATACAGAGCAGCCGCGTTCAGGCCGTTCATCCCGGAGGAGACACCCATGCGTTCCAAAAATATAGCCAGTACTGGCAGCAGCAGTCCCTGGCTAATTCCCGCCGCAATAATGACAGCGATGAGAATGATATAGTGTGTTGAATTCTGACTGACCGTGCGGGTCATTGACATTTCAGGATATTCCCCTTCCAGCGTATGCTGTACATTTGTGTTCTTAGCTTTAAAATAAAAAAAGCCAAAGAAACATTATAGTAGACAAGCCTATTCCTTACAAGCCATAATAAAATAATGTCATTTATCAGGAGGGTACTTTAGTTTATGAAGTACAAAGTAAGCGTTGATGTATCGGTGGTCTATGAATGCCTCAGCAGCTTTATGATCTATGTAACCAAGAAGTGGACGGACAATCTCGACATCGGCCCTTCATTTATGCAGGATCTGGATCAGCGTCTTCCTGAAGAGGTCAAGTCTAAGCTGAATGAAGCCCGTGACTGGCCGTTTCTAGATTTCGATGTTCTGTACGCCCTGATTATGCTACGCGACCCTCATATGGACGATCAGCCCGCGGCGTTCCTGGATTGGCTGGACAGCACCCCTGTGGATGAGCTGTATTCTCGCCTGATAACCTATATGCCCGTTCTGTCTCGGGATGAGCTGGAGCGCGTGATTGATACTTATCCTGCCCTGATGCGCCTATGGTACCATCATTATTTTCAAGAGGCCGAACATGAATACCGCCTTCTGCTGGAAGAGGACGCTCAAGAAAAAAATATTTTGCTAAACAAGATGGAGCCGGAGAGCCTGGTTGAATATGCAACCGGCGGCGTAATTCTTGACAATTTGCCTGTCACGAGCGTCATTTTGTTTCCGGGTGTTCATTTTCGTCCCATTAATACATACTGCTTTTATGAAAACCTGCTGCTGATTCAGTATCCGGTCGATGTGCCAGAGGACAATGAGGACGACCCGCCGATGGTGCTGCTTCGCATGACCGACGCCCTCGCCCATCCGGAACGTCTCCGCCTGCTGCGATTTGTGGCGCATGAGCCCAAGACCGTCGGCGAAATCGGAAAGCACCTGGCCTTATCTGACGAAAGGCTGCTTCATCATCTGGTTATTCTGAGAGCAGCAGGACTGCTGCGTTCTCATGTTGATACTACCGATGAGAATGGCCGTTTTAGCTTAAGACCTGATGGAGCCGCGGAGCTGCAAATGTTTCTGGAATCTTACATGCGGTTAACCTAATAGCGGTATACTAGAGAGAGATGTTGTGAGGAGTGAGAGCATGAACAGCATGAACCAGCATATTATTTTTGACATGGATGATACGTTAATTCATTGCAATAAGTATTTTGATTTGATTCTGGCCGCCTACTTCGAGCAGATCACAGACTGGTTTCGGGATTACGGCGTGACCACAGAGGAAGTGCGTTCCAAGCAGATCGAAATTGATGTCGAGGGGATTAACAAGCTGGGCTTTGCCAGCAGCAACTTTCCGGAATCGCTGATTGCCACTTATCGCTTCTTCAGCAAGCGGCACCGCAGAACGCCGGTCACCTCAGAGGAGCAGGAGCTGTATCAGCTGGGACTGAGCGTCTACGATCAGGAGGTTGAGGCCTATCCCGGGATGGTCGAAACGCTGAACGCCTTGCAGGAATCCGGTCATCACCTCTACTTGTACACAGGAGGAGAGACAAAGATTCAGCAGCGCAAGATTCAGCAGATGAAGCTTTTCCAGTATTTTGACGACCGGATCTACATTCGTCAGCACAAAAATATTCATGCCCTGGAGGAAATTCTCCAGATGCGAAGCTTCGAGCGCACCCGTACCTGGATGGTCGGCAACTCCCTGCGTACGGATGTTATGCCGGCTTTGACGGCAGGCATTAACACCATTTATTTGAAGCAGGAAACGGAATGGCAGTACAATATGGTGGAGTTAAAGAAGCAGCCCCACAATATTTTATACACCGTGGAGGCCCTGACAGAGGTGCCAGAAATTATTACGAGCCATCTCACACAGACCTCCCTTTAATTTCCTCACTACAAACAGGCAGAAGGCACTCTAATAGAGAGCGCCTTCTGCCTGTTTGACATTTGATAAACGTGCTGCTTCATGATCCTTGCTCCCGCTCCACCCGAAGCTGTCCGCTGTCGGGACGCTGCTGCACAATTCTCGCTTTGAAGGGATGACCCCGCTCATCCCTAAATGACAAGAGCTGTGTTCGCCCCTGGCTCAGGAGTGATTTCAGCATTGCCTGTGAGATCGTTTTGCCGGCAAACTCCTTCCAGATGACAAATGTACAGCCGGATTTAAAGCTGGAGCAGCCATAGCCTTTGCGTCCCTCAATAATGTGTCCGCCGCAGCCCTCAACAGGACAACTGCCTAACGTCGTCTTCACTCTCGTGTCCACGGCGGAGGCTGCTGATGATGTTCGCCCCGTCTTCGCAGCTTTAGAGGATCCCGCTGTGCCTGAAGCTGCCTTGGTCCGCGTCCCTGTAGGCCCTTCACTTCGCTTCCCGGTACGCGGTGAGCTTGCGCTGTGCTCATCTCCGAACATGGAAGGCGGCGCTGCCTGCTGCGTGGACACCTTCTGAATGATGGAAACCGCAAAGCGCTGCACATTGCTCATAAATTGCTCGGAGGAAGCCTCGCCTTTAGAGATCTGATTTAATCGGCGCTCCCATTGTCCGGTCATTTCCGGGGAAGCCAGCAGTTCAACGCCGGCGTGACGGATCAGCTCAATAGCGGATCTGCCCTTTTGCGTCACGGTAATCTTTTTCCCCTGCATCGTAATGTAGCCAACCTTCTTCAGCCGTTCGATCGTAGCTGCTCGTGTTGCCGGCGTGCCGAGGCCGCTATCCTTCATAATATCGCGCAGCTCTTCATTTTCCATGCTTTTGCCGGCGCTCTCCATGGCCTTCAATAGGGTTCCTTCCGTAAAGCTTTTTGGAGGCTGTGTCGCCTTTTCTTTTGCTTCGCTCTGCACACATTGCACCGGCTCGTCTTCTTCTAGACCGAATGATTTGCCGCTCCATTCCTGTGTTTCTTCTTCCTCATCGTCCTTAGCTTTCTTTGATGAACGCGCTGGCTTTCGCTCTGAATCCTGCTGAATCAGTACCTTCCACCCTAAGGAGACAAGCTCCTTGATGCTGGTCTTAAAAGCATCGCGCTCCACTTGCGTAATGACCGTATGCTGTTTATATTCTGCCGGAGGGTAAAATTGTGATAAGAAGCGGATGATGATCAGGTCATACAGCTGCTGCTCTTCCTTGCTTAACGTTCCTGGCTTCTTCAGGGTCGGAAGGATGGCATGGTGATCCTCGACCCGCTGCGGATTGCATACAGATTTATTGTTCTTGTGCACCCGGGATGGATCCGCATTCTCCGCCATGGCTTGATAAGCTGTAGCTTTCAGCATATTTAATGCCTTGTGCATCGGCTCGATGTTCTGCTCCGTCACATAGTTGGAGTTCGTACGAGGATAAGAGATAATCTTGTGCCGCTCGTACAATGCCTGAGCAATATCCAGTGTTTTTTTAGCTGAGAAGCCCAGCTTCGCATTTGCCTCCCGCTGAAGCAGTGTCAGGTCGTAGAGCTTGAAGGGATAGTCCCGCGTGTCCTTGACCTCATAAGAAGCAATACGGCCTGTTCGGCCTTGTACGCGGGCGGCAATGTCCTCCGCAAGCTCTTTGGAGGTCAAACGGTCTCCTTGCCAGACCCCGGTGTACTGCAGCGTGCCTTGAGAAAAAGCCGCCTTTACTTCATAAAAGGTTTGAGATTCAAAGGCTTCAATTTCCTTCTGCCGGTCATAGATTAACGCCAGCACCGGAGTCTGTACTCTGCCTACAGACAGCAGGGTCTGATGCTTCGTTGTGAACGCCCGGGATGCATTCATCCCGATCAGCCAATCTGCCTCGCTCCGTGCCCGTGCCGCCTTCGTTAAATTATCAAATTCCGCCCCGTCCTTTAGCCCTTTGAAGCCATTCGCAATACTCTCTGGTGTCAGATCCGAGATCCACAGGCGTTTAACCGGCTGCTTAAGCTTCAACTGCTGCTGAATGAGTGCAAAAATGTACTGCCCTTCCCGCCCTGCATCACAGGCGTTAATAATCTGGTTGCACTTCTTCGCCAGTTCACCGATGACCTTAAGCTGATCCTTGGTTTTGGGGTTTGGAACAATCTTGAAGGACTCCGGAATAATCGGCAGATCCTTGATATTCCAGCGTTTGTATTTGGGATCATAGGCATCCGGCTCTGCCAGTCCAACCAAGTGGCCGATCGCCCAGGTAATGATATACTGCTCTCCTTCGATATATGTCCGGTTATTCTTTGCTCGCGGCTCCATGACCGCAGCGATATTTCTGCCCATATCCGGCTTCTCCGCAATGACCAGTGTCTTCAATAGCAAGACCCTCCTATCCGCCGACTCTTCAGCTGAATCTACCACTTGCAGACTCCCGCTGGACTCTAAAAAAGGACTCCGCCCAGGCGAAGTCCTTCTCAACATGATATTTAATTATAGCATAGATGACAGAGTGATTAAACCAGCACCGTGCTGCCCATCAAAAACTTATCCACTTCACGGGCAGCCTCACGGCCCTCATTAATTGCCCATACAACCAAGCTCTGTCCCCGGCGCATATCACCTGCTGCAAAAACCTTGTCAACGTTCGTTGTATATTTGCCGTATTTCGCTTTTACATTAGAGCGGCGGTCGGCTTCCAGACCGAGCTGATCCAGAATCGTAGATTCCGGTCCGTCAAAACCGATGGCAATAAACGCCTTCTGAGCCGGAAAGATCCGCTCTGTGCCCGGTACCGGCTGGTATACCTTACGTCCTGTTTCATCTACAATCCGTTCAATCTGAATCGTATGGAGCTCTTTCAGATTGCCTTCTTCATCCCCGACAAATTTCGTCGTCATAATGGAAAATTCACGCGGATCCTGTCCAAACATAGCCTTGGCTTCTTCGTGTGCATAATCCAGCGTGTACACGTTCGGGAATTGCGGCCACGGATTGTTCATGGTATCACGCTCTAATGGCGCTTTCTTGTGTGTACCGAACTGCGTAATGCTTCTGCAGCCGTGACGCAGAGCAGTAGCCACACAGTCAGAGCCTGTATCGCCGCCGCCAATCACGATCACATCCTGATCCTTAGCGGAGATATAATTGCCATCCTCCAGGTTGGAATCGAGATAGCTCTTGATTGTACCGTTGAGGTAATCCATCGCATAGTGAACGCCCTTCAAGTCACTGCCTTCAATGTTGAACTGACGGGGCTTTGTGGCTCCGCCGCACAGGACAACCGCATCGTAATCATCCACCAGCTGCTGGGCAGGAATGTCCTTCCCAATCTCCGTGTTCACAATGAACTCTACACCCTCTGCAGCGAGGAGATCCACCCGGCGCTGAACAACTGCTTTATCCAGCTTCATAGATGGAATACCGTACATAAGCAGTCCTCCAACACGGTCAGAACGCTCGTAAACTGTAACGGTATGTCCAGCCTTATTCAGCTGCGCCGCCGCCGCCAGACCGGCAGGACCGGAGCCTACTACGGCAACACGGCACCCTGTCCGCTTCTCCGGCGGCTCTGGAACTACCCAGCCCTCTTCAAAGCCTTTATCAATAATGGCCTGTTCAATGGTCTTAATTGTCACAGGCTGACCAATCAAGCCTACTGTACATGAGCCTTCACAAGGCGCCGGACAGATTCGTCCCGTAAACTCCGGAAAATTGTTCGTCTTATGAAGACGCTCCAGCGCATCTCTCCACAAGCCGCGATAAACAAGATTATTCCACTCTGGAATCAGGTTGTGCACAGGACAGCCTGCCGTACCTCCAACCATGTCGATGCCCGTATGACAATATGGCGTTCCGCAATCCATACAGCGAGCTCCCTGGGTTTGAAGCTCTTCTTCTTCCATATGTTTGTGAAATTCTTCCCAGTCTTTAATCCGCTCCGCCGGTTCCCGATCTGCCGGCAGCTGACGGTTATATTCCATAAATCCAGTTGGTGTTGACATCCTGCTTTCCCCCATCCGTTCTAGTCATGCTGAGTCATTCGTGTGATTGTATTTTTAATCATATCATAAAATGTGAGCTATCTATCTGTGAAAGAAGGAATAAACCGTGAAAATCGCGATTTATTTTTTCTATGCCTGTTAAGAAAAACTTTTATCACCGCTTGTCCGCTGGCTTGTCAGCATCTTTACCGGTTCACAGTGTAAAAATATCGTAGCATTAGTTCTTTCTGCTGTTAAATGGATTATATGCATAATCATTTGTGTTTTCCTACAACCATCTCAGCACGAAGAGTCACCACAGGAAATCGTTTCTAGCTCTCAGCCCGCTCATAAATTGCAAATCGATAGCTGTACGGATTGTTCTCATCCATAATTCCGGCCTCATTGCTCACAAGCGTCCACTGACTCCAATCAACCTCGGGGAAATACGTGTCTCCCTCAAAATCTTCTTCAATAAATGTTACATACAATCGGTCCGCTTTCGGCAGCATCTGCTTGTAGATTTGAGATCCGCCAATAACCATTAGCTCCTGATCCTGAGAGTAAGGCATCGCCTCCTCCAAATCATGAAGGATGTGCACCTCTTCAAAAGGAACCGAATAATTATGATCTCCGGTCACTACTAAATGGCGACGCTGAGGCAGCGGCCGGCCACCGAACGACTCCCACGTTTTTCTGCCCATGAGAATCGTTTTTTGCAGTGTCATTTTCTTAAAGTAGGCCAGATCCCGCGGCAAACGCCAAGGGATGTCATTGTCCCTGCCGATCACTCCGTTTCGGCCCATAGCCCAAATCATTGAAATGCTCATCCTTTAAAGACGCTCCTTTGCCTTAAATTACGCTCAGACCTGCTACGGTAGAGATATCGTTAAATGGCGACCGTTGCCTTGATTGTCGGATGATGCTCGTAATTCTGGAATTCAAAATCCTCAAATTCGTACTGAAAAATACTGTCTGGCTTGCGCTTGATCACGAGCTGCGGCGGAGCATATGGCTCTCTTTCCAGCTGGGTTTTTACCTGTTCCAAGTGGTTGGAGTAGATATGAACATCACCGCCGGACCAGATGAATTCTCCAGGCTCTAAATCGCATTGCTGAGCGACCATGTGCGTCAATAATGCATAGCTCGCAATGTTAAAAGGCAGTCCCAGAAACGTATCCACGGATCTCATCGTCAGCATGCAGGATAGCTTCCCGCCGGCGACATAGAATTGAAAGACGAAATGGCATGGCGGCAGCTTCATTTGCTCAATCTCCGCGACATTCCATGCACTTACAATATGCCGGCGAGAGTCTGGGTTCTGTCGGATGGATTCAATCACATTCGCAATCTGATCAATCTGTCGACCGTCCGGCGCTTCCCAATGACGCCACTGTGAGCCGTATACTGGCCCAAGCTCGCCTTGCTCGTCTGCCCATTCGTCCCAGATCCGCACCTTATTTTCCTTCAGATAACGGATATTCGTGTCTCCGCTCAGAAACCATAGCAGCTCGTGGACGACAGATTTTAGATGGATACGCTTTGTTGTTACCAGTGGAAAGCCTTCAGCGAGATTAAAGCGAAGCTGGCGACCAAATACGGACAAGGTTCCCGTACCGGTGCGGTCCTCTTTTTCCACTCCATGATCTAGAATATCCTGTAATAATTCCAGGTAACTTTTCAACCGGATTCCCACCTTATATCTCTTTTAATTTAGCTTCTCTCATTTAGTTTATGTGATCCATGTATTCCTATCAAGTGAAATCAAGTGGAACTTTGACCACAAGCTAACCAGGTGAAAAAGAAAAAAACCGGCAGAGTCCTAATGGAGTCCGCCGGCCATTTTATCATGAAAGTGATATGAATTCTTTATTTGCGCGGTGCCATGGCGTGAATTGGATGACCGAGCACCAGCTCAGCGCCTTCCGCAACGATTTCGCCAAGCGTAGGATGTGCATGAATGGTCAGGGCGATATCTTCCAGGGTAGCTCCCATTTCGATAGCAAGACCAAGCTCAGCAATCAGATTGGAAGCTTCGATCCCGGCAATATGAGCGCCCAGCACCAAACCGGTATCTTCATCAGCAACAATCTTCACGAAGCCTTCAGGGCTGTTCAGGGACAGGGCACGGCCGTTCCCCGCAAACGGGAACTTCCCGGACTTCGGCTTGTAGCCTTGCTCTTTAGCCTGTGCTTCTGTCAAGCCTACGCTGGAGCATTCCGGATCTGTAAACGCAACCGCTGGTACACATTTGTAGTCTACTACGGATGGAAGACCGGAAATCGCTTCAGCAGCTACTTTACCTTCATAAGAAGCTTTGTGCGCCAATGCAGGACCTGGCACGATATCACCAATCGCAAAGATATGCGGATGGTTGGTACGTCCCTGGTGATCCACCTTGATCAGACCGCGGTCTGTCATTTCAATATCGATCAGATCCAGACCGAGCTCACCGTCGGTGTTCGGACGGCGTCCAACGGTTACAAGCAGATAATCTGCAGTGATTTCTTTGTTCTCACCGTTGACAGTGTACTTCACAGTGACGTCTTTATCCGTCTGCTCTGCACTTTCAGCTTTAGCATTCGTAATAATTTCAACGCCGGTTTTTTGCATGTTCTTAGCAACCAGCTTCGTCATATCAGGATCAAATCCGTTCAGGATCGAGTCCAGACCTTCCAGGATCGTAACCTTCGTGCCGAATTTGGAGAACATTTGACCCAGCTCAGCGCCGATGTAGCCGCCGCCGATTACAACGAGGCTCTTCGGCAGCTCTTGCAGCTCCAGAGCTTCCGTGGAAGACATAATGCGTCCACCGAACGGGAATGCTTTCAGCTCAATCGGACGGGAGCCGGTAGCAATGATACAGTTTTTGAAACGATAACGTGGAGATTCATGCTCATTGAATACACGAGCTTCGTTTTCATTAATGAACATGCACTCGCCGTTGAAAATTTCAACCTTGTTGCCCTTAAGCAGCGCGCCAACTCCGCCGGTCAGCTTTTTGACCACACCGCTCTTGAACTCTTGAGTCTTGGCAAAGTCAACCGTCACGTCACCAACCTGAACACCGAAAGCATCTGCATGCTTCGCAGATTCAAAGCTGTGTGCCGCAGAGATCAGTGCTTTTGAAGGAATACATCCTCTGTTCAAGCACACGCCGCCAACCTCAGCCTTGTCCACAATCAGAACCTTTTGGCCCAGCTGGGCGGCACGAATTGCCGCCACATAGCCGCCGGGACCAGCACCAATAACTAATGTATCAATATCCAGAGAAGCGTCTCCTACTACCATGTGTTACACCTCCATCACAAGCAGCTCAGGGTTAGCGAGCAGTTGTTTAATGTAATTCATAAAGTTTTGGGCAGTTGCTCCATCAATAATACGATGGTCAAAGCTCAGGGAAAGAGCCATGACAGGTGCAGCTACAATTTCTCCGTTCTTCACAACCGGCTTCTCGGAAATCCGGCCTGTACCCAGAATAGCAACCTCAGGGAAATTGATAATCGGAGTAAAGAACATACCGCCAGCAGATCCAATGTTCGTGATGGAGATAGTCGAGCCTCTCATTTCATTAGGGCTCAGCTTGCCTTCACGACCACGGCTTGCCAGATCACGGATGCTGTCCGCGATCATCCAGATGCTCTTACGATCCGCGTCCTTAATTACAGGAACGATCAAACCGCTGTCTGTATCTGTTGCAATTCCGATGTTGTAGTACTTCTTGTACACAATTTCATTGGACTCTTCGTCGATCATGGCATTCAGGGCCGGAAACTGACGGCTTGCCGCTACCAATGCCTTCACGATGAATGGCAGGTAGGTTACCTTCGTACCCTTCTTCTCGGCAATCGGCTTCATCCGGGTGCGGAATGCAACCAGCTCGGTTACGTCCACTTCATCCATGATGGTTACGTGAGGTGCAGTATAGGCTGACTTCACCATTGCGTTTGAAATCGCCTTGCGAATCCCTTTGAACGGAACTCGCTCTTCTTCAGCACGTGCATCGGAAGGAGCCGCCGCTGCAGGTACTGCCGCATCAGCCGCTTCTTCTACTGGAGCAGCCTCGGCCTTCTGGGCAGGAGCTTGACCTCCGCCGTTCTTGAACGCCTCTACATCCTCGCGGGTAATCTTGCCGTTGTTGCCGGAACCGGATACCTGCGACAGGTCTACGCCCTGTTCCCGTGCAAATTTACGTACGCTTGGGGTAGCAAGCACGTCTTTGTTCGGTGCTGCAGGTGCAGATGACTCCGCTCCACCTTGCTTCGAATCGGCAGGCGCATCCGCTGCTGGGGAGGAATCGGTATCCACTCCGCCTTGGGAAGCGTCAACCTCTTGAGCGGATTGTTCATTTTCCTGGACTTCCTGTTCAGGAATTTCACCCTCCGCATCAATGATGGCAACCACTTCACCTACACGGCATACCTGACCGTCCTTGGCAAATACCTCCTGAACCGTACCATTTACGGGACAAGGAACTTCAACGACGGCCTTGTCGTTCTGCACTTCCATGATGATGTCGTCGTCTGTTACTTTGTCACCCGGCTTGATGTGCATTTTGATGATTTCACCTTCATGCAGACCTTCGCCCAGCTCGGGGAAACGATATTCGAATTTTGCCAACTGTATAACCTCCCTAGATAATTCTGCGATTAAAATTCCATAACTTTCTTGACCGCCGCTGCAATACGGGCAGGCGTCGGCAGCCAGGCATCCTCAACCTGGGCAAAAGGATATACCGTATCCGGAGCAGCTACCCGAAGGACAGGAGCTTCCAGATGCAGAATGGCTCTTTCATTGATCTGAGCGATAACCTCAGCAGCTACGCCGGCAGACTTTTGAGCTTCCTGCACAACAATCGCACGGTTCGTTTTCTTCACAGAGTTTACGATCGTATCAATGTCGATCGGAGATACGGTGCGCAGGTCGATAATCTCAGCTTTAATGCCCTGCTTCTCCAGCTCATCTGCAGCCTTCGTCGCGGTATGAACCATCATGCCATAAGCGATAATAGTCACATCAGAGCCCTCACGCACAATATTAGCCTTGCCGATCTCAACGGTATATTCACCCTCCGGCACTTCAGCACGGAATGCATGATACAGGTTCAAATGCTCCATGAAAAATACCGGGTCGTTATCACGGATCGCCGCAATCATCAGTCCCTTGGCATCATAAGGATTGGAAGGAACTACGACTTTAATACCCGGGGATTGTGTAATCAAACCCTCCAGCGCATCGGTGTGAAGCTCAGCTGCTTTAACACCGCCGCCAAAAGGAGTACGGAATACGATTGGGGACGTATATTTGCCGCCGGAACGGTAACGCATCCGGGCAGCTTGAACCAGGATCTGATCCAATGCTTCAAAAATAAATCCGACGAACTGAATCTCAGCGATCGGGCGGAAGCCCTGAATACCGAGACCGACAGCCATACCGCCAATTGCGGATTCAGCCAGCGGTGTATCAAATACGCGCTCGTCACCGAACTCCTTCTGCAGGCCTTCCGTTACCCGGAAAACACCGCCTACATTACCCACGTCCTCACCGAAGATGACAACGTTAGGGTCACGGTTCAATTCGACGCGCATAGCGTCGCGAATCGCTTCTTTCATGTTCATTTGTGCCATTGCTTCATTTCCTCCTTAGACATTACAAGTCACATCAGGTTGACAGTACCGTATTTATAGCGCAGCCGAGAGCTGCATAATCTTATTGGAAATCAGCCTTTTGCTCTTCCAGGTGCTTCGGTGTTTGCTCGAACATGCTGTCGATCAGGCCCGAAACCGTCATTTTCTCGGTCTTCTCCGCCTTCTTGATCTGTTCATTCACCGTTGCCTTCGCTTCTTCCTTCACACGAGCCGTATCTTCTTCTGACCAAAGTCCCTTCTTCTCCAGGAATTTAGCCATACGAACGATCGGATCCTTCGCGTTCCACTCTGCTTCTTCTTCCTTGCTCCGATACTTCGAAGCATCGTCAGACATGGAGTGAGGACGAAAACGGTAAGTGACAGCCTCGATCAGCGTCGCACCTTCACCGTTGCGGCCGCGCTCAGCAGCGTCACGAACAGCTTTAATGACAGCCAGCACGTCCATACCGTCTACCTTAACACCCTTGATGCCGGCAGCTACAGCCTTGTGCGCGATGGACAATGCAGCCGTCTGTTTAGAGAACGGAGTTGTGATAGCATAGCCGTTGTTTTGAACGAAGAAAATGGTTGGAAGCTTATATACGCCTGCAAAGTTCAAGCCCTCGTAGAAGTCGCCTTCAGAGGAGCCGCCATCACCGGTATAAGTAATAACAACCTGCTTCTGCTTCTTCAGCTTATAGCCCATGGCAATCCCCATAGCATGCAGAATCTGTGCGCCGATAATGATCTGCGGCATCAGAACGTTTACGCCATCTGGAATCTGGCCGCCATGCTGATGTCCACGGGAGTACAGAAATGCTTGGTAAAGCGGGAGTCCATGCCAGACGATCTGCGGCATATCACGATAGCCCGGGCATACAAAATCTTCTTTATCCAGAGCGTACACACTGCCGACCATCGTAGCTTCTTGACCGGATACAGGCGCGTAAAACCCGAGACGTCCTTGGCGGCCGAGGTTAACGGCGCGGTCATCCCAGGTGCGGGTAAATACCATGCGGTACATAATTTCCTTCAACTGCTCATCGGTAAGCTCAGGCATCAGATCCTGGTTTACAATCTCGCCTTCCGGAGAAAGTACGGATAGCGCTTCAACTTCCTCGGAATATACTTCGTAAGGAACCTTGGTCATTTTTTTCACCTCAATAAATATTTGAATATCAAGTTCCGCTGTTATAGAATTATTATACACCTGTTTCACTATGTTCGTCAAAGAATTACTGAACAAAAGTGAATTTAATTCACTTTGTATATGTAACAGGTTAAGATAATTAGTATAACAGTTTAACAGGTAACGTGGTTTCCATTTCTTTTTTCCTGGCTGCAGGTTAATCTTAACTTATTGTGGACATCTTTTCAAAAACTTACCCTCGAAAGGTGACGAAATATGACAGACCGTTCTTTATTGAAGCGTACCATTGTCAAAGAAGAAATTCAGAGCGCTCATTTAAAGGAATCCAGAGCCCTGCGGATTTATCTGCCTCCAGGCTATGATCCCAAGCTCAGCTACCGTGCTGTCTACTGCCAGGATGGCGAGGAATTTTTCAATTTCGGGCGAATCGCAACCTGGGCTAACCAGCTTATACTTGAAGAAGGAATTGAGCCATTCATCATTGTCGGCGTGGAAGTGAATACGAAAGTCCGGACCGAGGAGTATGCGCCATTTGGCAACCGGTTTGACCATTATTTGTCGTGCTTCGCCGAAGAAATTGTTCCCTATATAGAAGGGAAATATCCTGTGCGGCCCGAGCCCTCTCAGCGTGTGCTTGCCGGAGACTCACTCGGAGGCAGCGTGTCACTGCATCTCGCGCTTTCCTATCCCAAGCTCTTTCAACAAATTATCAGCTTGTCCGGCGCCTACTACGAGCAGACGCAGCATCATACGGCACTCGAAACCGATCTATCCTGGCTAAATATCTTTATGATTGTCGGACTGCAGGAGGACAGCTACACCACGGATACGGGCGTATACAATTTTGTTGAGCTCAATCGGAACACGCGGGATTTATTAGAGGAACGGGGTGCTACAGTCCATTATGAAGAGAAGGACGGCCGTCATATTTGGGGCTTTTGGCAGCAGGAGTTGCCGGCGGCTTTGAAATACTTCCTTCAATAAAGGCTCCACTATACAAATCCTTGCAAAAAAGATGAACAGCGTGCGCATTCTTTCTCAATGTGCCTTGTTCATCTTTTTTTAGTAGCTGATGCTCTCTCATCTTACTTATGATTCCGCTTTCAAAAAGAACAGCTGGAGGAATGCTGCCGCATCCCTTTACACGAACATGATTATAACTTTTCATTCACAATTCTGTCCAGCAATACATCACAGCCTGAATCGATCAGACGATAAACCTCTTCAAAGTTTCCTGTAAAGTACGGGTCTGGCACTTCTCTAAGCTTTTCTTCCGGAAGCAGGTCCATAAATTTGAGAATGTCCGCCTCCGAACCTCCAGGCAGAGCGCTAAGATTCTCGGCGTTTGTGTTATCCATTGCAATAACATAATCAAAGTCGGACAAGTCCTCATGCTGCACCTGCCTTGCACTCATGCCCTCATAGCTGATTCTCCAGCTGTCCAGCAGCTTGCGCGTGCCCTCATGAGGTATTTTGCCGATATGCCAATCTCCTGTTCCAGCTGAATCTACTTCAATTTGCTCACTCAGTCCTCTTTGATTAACCTTGTGACGGAACACGGCCTCCGCCATGGGCGAGCGGCAAATGTTCCCGAGACATACGAATAGCACTGTGATCATGGTCCTCATCCTTTCTTTCATTATTACTGATTACTCTCTCAAGCTTTATTCCAAAGCTAAGCGGCTGTATCCTTACCGGTCGGTGCCGATTCTGCCTGAAGCAGCCTTCTTGGCAAGCGCCATTTGTAATGAACAGAAAGCATACGAAACACAATAACGAGCAGAAATAATAGCAGCAGCTGCCATGTGGACTGGGTCAGTCCGAGGCCGATGGCTGCTCCCGCGGCCATCGCCCAAACGGCATAAATCTCATCTCGAAGCACGAGCGGCTTGCGTCCTGCAAGCAGGTCGCGGATAATTCCGCCGCCAATTCCGGTCAAAGCCGCGGCAACGACGACCGCACTAAGCGGATGATTCATTTGCGTGGCATAAATGCCGCCTTGTACCGCAAAGGCTGATAATCCAATAGCATCAAAAAGAGCCTCGGTCCGCTTCCAATGCTTGATCCAAGCCATCGGCAGCACAAAAGCAACAAAAACTGAAATGATGGCCAGCAGAATAAGATCACCTTGGCTCCATAAGGTCGTGACAGGAACCCCGATTAATACATTTCGGACCACACCGCCGCCAAAGGCAGTTACAAGGCCCAGCACTACAATCCCCAAAATGTCATAATCCTCTTCCATCGCTACAAATGCGCCGGACATCGCAAAAGCTACCGTACCGATAATGCTGAACCACTCAAAAACGTGCATGTCCAAAATCCTTCATCCCGCTTTCTCTCATCATCCTCACATCGCTCTTCCATTTTATCCGCCGCCGATTCAATTGTGCAAGATGAAAAACTTCTTTATACTGTATAATACGACAGCTTCCGATACATTAATCGTACATTGGAGGGTATACCATGAGCTCGGACCGAATTGTAATCGTCACCGGCGGCCAAATGTCTCCTGCTTTACTGGAGCACATTGAAGACGATGATTTTCTGATAGGCGCTGACCGCGGCGCTCTCTATTTAATTGAGCACGGCTTGACACCTCATATCGCTCTCGGTGATTTTGACTCTGTAACGCGAGAGGAAATGATGGTGATCCAGAAGAACAGCGGTGAGGTGTGGAGCTGCGATCCGATCTCCAAGGATTTAACGGATACCGAGATGGCCTTCAACCTGGCTATTGACCGCAGCCCTAAACAGATTCTGATTATCGGAGGCACGGGAACCCGAATGGATCATACGCTTGCCAATATTCAGATGCTCGTTCGCGGGGTCCAGCATCACATCGACTGCTCCATCCTGGATCTGCATAATTTCATTACATTAACCGGCTCCTCCTGCTCGCTCGTGGATCGAGGCTATACCTATGTATCTATTTTACCAATTACTCATGAGGTCACTGGCATTCATTTAGAAGGGTTTCAGTATCCTCTTCACAATGCGACCGTTAAGCTCGGACAATCCCTCGGAATTAGCAACCGTTTCTTAGATAAGGTGGGACATGTCAGTATTGAGAGTGGTCTGCTGCTGATTATTCAGAGTAAAGACGCATAGTTATTACTTTTTTGTAACTTAATAAATTCATAGTCTTCGAGCCGCAATCCCTTATTTGATAAGGGGTTGTGGCTCTTTTTATTTCTTATACAATCATTATTTTTAAAGATTTGTAACTTTTAATCAACTTTTAATAAATCGCTTTCAATACAGTCACAGCAAGCTTTTTACAGAGAAAGGAAAAATATGTATAGTTTCATATCTGTTATACTCGGTTCATCGGCAAAACAATAAACCCTTTGGAGGTAATTACAACATGAACAAACATACTTGGGTCAAAAAAGCGATTATTGTCAGCCTTAGCGCATCGGTGGGCTTTGGTACTCTGCTGGCAGCAGGTCCTGTCGGACAAGCTGAAGCGGCTGTAAGCTCCAGTTATTCTACGGCCAAGAAGGTCGTTAATTACGGCAAACAATTTATGGGTACTCCTTACCAATTTGGCGCTTCCACAAGCACGACTAAAGTGTTCGACTGCTCGTCTCTGATGAAGCATATTTTCAAAAAATACGGCGTTTACCTGCCGCGTACTTCTTCGGCTCAATCCAAGGTGGGTACCTACGTATCCAAATCCAACCTGCGAACAGGTGATCTGGTCTTCTTCTCCAGTGGCAGCCGCTCTACAGGCAAAAATGTGACGCATGTTGGCGTTTATATTGGCAGCGGCAAATTCCTTCACACGTACGGCAAGCCTGGCGTTATGGTTTCTTCCCTAACTTCAGGGCATTGGAGCAAGACATATGTGAAAGCACGCCGCGTGCTGTAAATCGAATTGGATTCATCGCCTTAAAGGCCGTCTCTCTTGCAATAAGCTGCTGGGAGGCGGCTTTTTCATATTCCAACCCATGTGGTCATTGGCGCTATGAAGTGACGGGGCTCTGAAGAAGGTATCCCGCTCCGCGCACCGTGCGTATTAGCTTCCACTTATGACCCTTGTCCATTTTCTCGCGCAAATGAAGAATGTACACATCAACCACATTTGTTCCTGTATGAAAATCAAAATTCCATACCTGTCCTAAGATATCCTCTCGTAAACAAACCTCGTCCTTCCGGATAGCCAAATATAGCAGAAGGTCATATTCTTTTCTTGTCAATTCAATGGTTTTTCCCGCTCGCTTGACATGGCGCGTTTGAGCATTAATGCATAAATCGCCAATCTTTATAAGTCCATTATCATTGGCAGCAGCAGATGAGGCTTTACTTCGAAACAACGTGATCATGTTCCTTACTCGCGCTATAAGCTCTCTTTGATCTGCATATTCAAAGATATAGTCATTAGCTCCAGCTTCTAACGCATCCGCAGCCTCAACCGTACTGCCAGGTCCATAAATCACGATCGGGACTCCTTCCCTCAAGGCATGAAGCTCGTGGATCACCGCGATCAGATTCGCCTGCTCCTGCAAGCTGTCGAGAATGATTAAATCAACAGATGCTTGTGCAGCCTGGATGAACGCTGTGGACAGCTGCTGTGCAACAATGACTTTATATCCAGCTTCTTGAAGCCATTCTTCAATGCATAGCCTGCGCTCCGCGTGAGACACAATCCATAGCACCTCTCCCGTCACAGTGCGCACCGCCTTCTCATTTCATCTTGAACTCTCAATTCATAGTTTGCCAAGGAGCAAGGGTGCTTATGCTTTAAGCTTCCACAGGATATCATCCACTCTGAACTGATTGGTTATAAAGAAAAAACCACTCCGAAGAGTGGCTCAGCATATCTACAGCTTGATTATTCTAAGAACGATGAGACCAATCCTCAACATTCCAGGTCTTGGTGACCCAATCCTCATAGAACTCCGGCTCGTGAGAGACGAGCAATACGGTGCCTTTATATTCCTTGAGCGCTCTTCTCAGCTCTTCTTTGGCCGCGACATCCAAATGATTGGTCGGCTCGTCAAACAAAATCCAGTTACTCTCCCGCATCAGCAGCTTACACAATCTTACCTTCGCTTGTTCACCGCCGCTGAGCGCCTTCATCGGACGTGTAATGTGCTCATTCTTTAAACCGCAGCGGGCTAGATGGGCACGAACCTCATGCTGATTCAGATGTGAAAACTCGTTCCAGACCTCATCTATTGGCGTCAGATTTCCGGCCCGAACCTCCTGCTCGAAATAAGCCGGCTCAAGAAAATCACCTTGATAGGTCTTGCCGCTGAAGGGCTTAATCTTACCCAGAATCGTCTTAAGCAGAGTTGACTTACCGACACCGTTGCAGCCAACAATTGCAATTTTCTCGCCGCGCTCAATCGTAATCGACATCTTCGGGAGCAGCGGACGATCGTAGCCAATCTCAAAATCAATGCCTTCAAAGACGGTCTTGCCGCTTGCCCGGGATTCTTTAAACTGGAACACCGGCTTGGCCGCTTCCTCCGGACGATCAATGCGCTCCAAACGATTCAGCTGCTTCTCCCGGCTCTTCGCACGGCCTGAGGTTGAGTATCTAGCCTTATTTCGCTGAATAAAATCTTCTTGCTTCTTAATGAACTCCTGCTGCTTCTCATAAGCGTCAATGTGCTGATTCTTGTTGATATCCGCCATTTCCAGGAATTTCTCGTAATTCGCAGTGTATCTTGTCAGCTTCGCAAATTCCAAATGATAAATCACATTGACAACCTGATTCATAAATTCAGTATCATGAGAAATAAGAATGAACGCGTACGGATAATCCTTCAAATATTGAGTCAGCCATTCGATGTGCTCTACATCCAGATAGTTCGTCGGCTCGTCCAGCAGCAGCACATTCGGCTTCTCAAGCAGCAGCTTGGCCAGCAGTACCTTCGTACGCTGTCCGCCGCTCAGGCTTGCCACATCGCGATCAAGTCCAATTACGGACAGCCCGAGGCCATTTGCCATTTCCTCGACCTTTACATCAAGCAAGTAGAAGTCGCCAATCTCCAGCTGCTCCTGTATTTCACCCATCTGCTCCAGCAACAGCTCCAGCTCTTCCGGAGATGCCTCACCCATGCGGTCAGTGATCTTCATCATCTCTTGCTCCAGCTCCAGCAGCGGCAGAAATGCGTCCTTTAAGACGTCGCGGATGGTCTTGCCCGGCGTCAGCTTGGTATGCTGATCCAGGTAGCCGTAGCGCAGCTTTGGCGTCCATTCTACTTTACCGCTGTCCTTCAGCAACTGGCCTGTTAAAATGTTCATCAACGTCGATTTACCGACGCCGTTGGCACCTACCAGCCCGACATGTTCACCGGCCAGCAGTCGGAAAGAAACATTCTTAAATAGTACACGATCTCCGAAATTATGGGATACGTCTTCAACAGTCAATAAGCTCATATCTTTAGGTAACTCCTGTCTATATGGAATAAGCCCTTGAATAGCGGGCAATGTATCGGCTCGCAATCAAGAATTTATTGTATCACAGAGAGAAGCTAAGCTGAAACTGTATTTTTGTCAAGGAATGATAGAAGAGGTACAATCCACTTCCTTGTAGCCTGCCTTTGCAGCCGCTTTTCGAGAGAAGAATACCTCTTGAGGTGAATAGGGGACAACACAGCTGTCCCTGTAAAACAGCCTTTGACCATAAACCGGATCACTCGTACCGAAATATACAGGCTTCTTGATCAGTCTTCCGCCTCCAAATGCATAATTGTTGAAATAGCCGCTCCCGAGCGGCATTCCTTGAATAAAAGCCATCACACCAATATCGTCGATCGTATTCAGCCAATCCTCCTCGGAAAGAAGCGGAAGTGTAAACTGATACGTGATCCCATAGGATCTCGCTGCCTCATTATGTCTGGCGATTAAGGAAGCTAGAGAGCTTTGCAGAGTGTGAACAATCGTAGTACGGCGAACAGCTTCGAATTGAACAGAATCATTCAGCAATGGGATGCTGCTCTGACCAACCAGCTCATCCTGCATGCCTTCGTATAAAATGCCGCTGCCGGCCTGATATGCCTTCACCTGACGATCAAGCGTAAATTGAATATAATTGCCTTGATCATCCGTATACGCAAAAGGAATTTTGCTAGACCAAAACTGTTTAAGCAGGGTCTCGCCTGCAGCAGATGGAATTAACTCTGTAGAGTAAACGTAAAACCCGTCTTCATCTATAATTGCAACGGCAGGAATATACGTCCAAAGCGCACCCTGAGCCAATACATCCTCATGAATGCCGAAATTTCTGTACAAGGTTTGACTAAATGTATCTAAGGCTTTCTCTTTATTAATCTTCAGAGTTTTAAGTGACTCGTAGCCAGCCTCATACTGTGGCTCCGCATTGTCATGGAGCATGTATCCAGCATCTTGAACAGCAGCTTTCAAGGCAGCATTGTATTTCATTTCTAGATAAGCTGTCTCTTCCAGCTCGTGTCCCTGGAGACTCAGGCCAAGAAAAAAAGGGGCAAACACAGCAGTGAATAAAATTGCAAAGTCAGTAATCTTCATTCAGCACCACCCCGCCATAATGGTATCCGGGTTCAGCGTCAGAGGATGCTCCATTTATGAAGTTGGAAAGAAGGCCATAGGGACTGCTGCTGCTTCTGTATACCTGAATCGAGAAACGATCCCCGGCTGTCAATTTGTAGGTGCGTTCAGGAGCGTCCAGATCCATTGCCTGATTCGGAAACAGGACGCCAAGTATTTCCTCGTTATAATAACCATCATACACCACGGCAAAAGACTGGAGAAAGGTTCCGGGGTCTGCCGGGTCACCATATTCCGGGTGATACCTCTTGTGCTCATGCTCCAGCTCCACTTGCATAGCGCCTCCTGAATTCGACAGCTCCTCCAGAAAATCATTGTACATTCCCGGTGTTACATACCCCTTCGTCCTGACATGGTCCACAAACTTTACAGTGGTCTGCATAATCATCAGCCGCGACAAATCCTCCTGTCTCCGCGCCCCCTCCCATGCGGGCACAATATACAGGAGAAGCACCGCCAGCAAAGCGGCGAACCATTTGGTTAATGAATTTACCATGGCTTTCTCCTCATTCCTTACTCAATTTGATCAGCTTAACCCTGCCCTCAGCGTCGTACTCATACTCAGCCTCATACATGGCATTATCAGCTAGATTCTGGAGAATCACTGGGGAGGCTGCTTGTCTGCCAGAGACAAAGCTATGTCCTTCGAGCTCAATCAGGTAAGCTTCTTCGGCATGCGTCAGCATATAATATACCTGTGCACTGGTTAACTTCAATAAGGCTGATCGTGGTGCTCCAGCGTCATTGATCTCATATGCGGTAAGATTGTTCTTTTGCATAAACCTGGCTTCATAATAAGACTTTTGCGTTATACCAATTTCCTGCTGAAGACTGAAGGCCAGGCTGCAGGCAGCTATAAACATAGCGGCGTAAGCAGCCACCTCCAGCATACCAAGGGTCTGGTTAGTCATCACTTATTGAGCAAAAATAATGCCCCGGATCACATTGGAATGATCCTTGACAATCGTCGCTTTAAATTTCCCGCTCGGGTTCACATACTCAGCACTTCGTTCATTCCAGGTTTCCGTAATGACACCTTGTCTAATATCCGGTGAATCGACAGAGCCATCGTTTCGAAGCACATTACCGTACCACTGTCCGCCCGGGTTCTTTCCTGTCATAATCATAATGCCAAACTGATCCTTATCTTTATATTTACGCAGCGCATTTGTCACCTGTGACCCGCTGATCGTGGTCCCGTCATATACGGTAAATGCAGCCTGAGAGAGCTCAGTCTGGATATCCGAGAAATTGTTCTGCGCTGTCTTCGTGGCTTCCTGGGCTGAAATAAACAAAATGACAACAATCGTGATCAAGGCAATCGTTAAAAAAATACCAGCCGCTACTTTTAAAGCCGATGAAGCATTATTCATAGGTATCGTCCTCTCAAAATTTAAATGTTTTGAATTTGTTCGTAATAATCATTCATCTGGGCAAAGCTCATCCCGATCAAAGGGATAACCAGATAAAGAAACACTAATGCATACATCGGTGCAAAGCCGATCATCCGGCCCCACGCTGCCTTGGTTTCGATCATGACCTCATACTCCTGTCGGCGCTGCTCAAACATAAAGCTCATTTCCCCGTCCAGGTCATCAAAGGCTTCAGAGATCGACACCTTTTCTTCGGCGAGCAGAAGCTTGTCCACCAGCCGGCGAAAATCAGCAAACCATACTTCGTCCCTCAGCTCATGCAGCGCAAGCTCGGCACCATGCTCGTAATGCAGCACGGCCTTTTGGATTGGAATTTTGAAAATCACGCTGAACCGGCTGAGCCACTCCAGCAATTCCTCGACCGAAATGCGCTTCATATCCCTGAGCACTGATATGACGGTGTATAGCTGATATACCTCGTGCTTCATCTCCATTCTTCGAACTTTGCGATGAAAGTAGAGCAGCCCTAGCGGAAAATAAGCACCGGCATAGCCTGCGGCGGCAGCAAGAAGAACCTCCCACCATTTCAAATATTCATGCTGATACCGATTCAGCTTATCCTGTACTCTCATTGCGGTCTCTCGCAGCTGGTCTTTGCTCCATCGTCCTTCTGTCGCTTTAGAAATCCAGTCAATGAGCTGGCCTGCCTCCACTTTGTCGTTACCTAGCATGGCGGCCATAATTTCTGAATCACTGACTCTGATGGTGTTCCCGGAAAGAGTGACCTCCGGATTTCCCCGTCCGAACCAACCTGCCTCTACAGACTGACCATGGAGAAGCTGATGTTTTGCAAATAGATGAAGAGATATAAATATGACCAGCATACTAAAGGTTATTCCCAGAGCTAAGAGAAGCCGCCGTAAATAGAACACTTCCAAATGAATACGGCGGCTGCTGTCTTTTAAGAGCCCAGTTCGCTGTTCATATTTAGGTGTTCCGGGAGAAGGGAGCAAGGCGATCACTATTCGGTAAATGATCACATTTCGGAGCAGGCTGGCACCCCATTTTTTTTTTCGAAACCCGACTTTAACCTCTTCTTCATCATTCAAGTACAATTTTTGAAGCAGAATATAGGCAGCTAAAATAACAACGTATACGGATAGCTTGGTCAGAATACCGAGCTTGCTCATATAAAAGACATCCATAGCCGGAAAGCTGGCTCGAGCCCATTGCTCAATGGGAGAGGTGAAAAATACCGGAACCAGCGCAATAGCATGCAGGCCTTTCAGCAGGTAATCAAGGCGTTGTCTTTTTAAAATATCTAGATGCAGCTCTTTAGTCAGGCTGCTTAATCCCTTCAAAAATACGGAATGGCTCTTATCCTCGTGATCTCCAAGCTCAAGCACTAAATGCGAAATACCCGCGAAAGCCTGAATATACCGATTCGGTGAGGTATTGTATATATGATTGAGTTCTTCCTCTGCATCCCGGGAAATTAATGCCTGATGTATGCGGTGTCCATGGATAGAAATTTCATGACCTGAAGTACTTGCTGCTTCGTAGATCGCTTCTTCCACCATACCGTGCTGCTGGTAATGATGCCTGACTGAGGAGAACAGCTCTACCGTTTGATGCATCAGCTTCAGCTCCAGGCGGTGGAGAAATAAATCAATCATTAAATGATGGATAATGACCGCAGCCAGCACTGAAGTTATGATAAAGACCGGACCGGGATTATGCATGAACAGTAAGGCTCCGGAGAGAGCAGACGCCGTAATGACAAGTAGAATAAGCTTCATCGTCTCGTATCTTAAAGCAACCTCGTCATACGGATGAAGCAGCTTGATCTTTCTTCGGATCCTTCTTACATAGTTAGAGATCCCAGGGATGTCGATCGCAGCAAGATACAAGGATTGCAGCCATTGCTTCAGCTTGAGCCTAACATCCTTCAGAGAGCCGCCCGGGCCCAACGTCTTGCTGTTCATGCCATATAGCGCCTCATAGCGGCGCTGAATACGGACAGAAGCTATCGTCAGAATAACGCAGATGACAAGAGAGCATACCAAAATGCCGATTAGCAGCTGCTGGCTCAAGCGGATTCCCCCCATGCATCCAGCACAAAAGCCCTGAACGCCTCAAGATCCTGTGGCTGCATTTGCTGCTCCATATCCTGAATAGAGCGCCGCGACAGCGGATTCACCGCATAATAGGCTCCATCGCGATACTCCAGCACATTACGGGATGACCCTGCTTTTACTATGCCGTGGGTGTCCGGCTCACCGGGAAGACATTCTGTCACCCGTTCAATAAACCGACGGCCATCGTGGGTGCGCTTCAGATGAACGTCAAAGTGAACCACCTGAACCACCTGCTCCTCCGCCAGCTGCTCCTGCTGGAATATGCCGCACTTTAGCAGGGAATTGCGCAGCGATAAGATTAAATCAGGGAATGTCTTGGCATGATGAGTGAACACGGTAAACAAACTCGCTACCTGTGACATCTGAATCATCCATGCTGCAACCTCATCGCTGGCAACCTCCCCGAGAATGTTGACCGTGCCATCTGTCTTTTTCTGCAAGTCCAGGCCCTGCTGTCCTGAGATATGAGCTGTCTCCCGGAAGCTCAAGATATTTCGCCGGCTGTACAGCTTTCGCAGTTGCAGCTCAAAGGACATCTCCTGCACCCGAATGGGATAGGTCGCGTAAATATGCTGAATCATAGCCATGAGCAATGTTGTTTTACCAGAGCCCTGCGATCCGGTGACCGCTGTGATTCGGCTTCCCTTCATTAGAAACGCTAGCAGCTTTACCGCCATCTCCGCATTATCACCCTGAATCAATTGCGCAAGCGTAGCCTTCTGGACATCAAACTTCCGTACGAAGAAAGCCCAGCCCTCTGAGAAAGGTGGACGAACGACAACGACTCTGGAGCCGTCCTTCATTTCATTGACTTTGTAGCCTACTGCCTCGGTTAGCTGACCGGGATGGTTGAATTTATAAATGTTCTGACATACCCGGCGCAGCTCATTAGGCTGGTCAAAAGACAGAAAGCTTAAATGGATAGATACACCTTTGTAGAACAGCCAGATACTCTCCCGCTCCGTGGACATCGGGATCTCATCCAAACAATAAGAATCCTGAATCGGACTCTGCAGCAGTCTGCCGACTACACCGCTTACGCCTCCACTGATTCCATCAATACGTTGCTCTCGAAGCTCATCAATGACCGAAAAGCCTTTGTAATGCTGATATAACCGCTGTACAATGAGATCCAGCTTCTCACCTGCCGTCAGCATTCGTATTTCATGCTCGTAAATCAAATCAATATCTGCAGCATTGACTGCGTAGACAGGGTCCTCCCCATAACCCTCCAGCACTCTCGGGACTGCTAATTCATATTTCTCCAGCAATCTGGAAAGTGCGTCATCCTGATGCTCTTGCTTGAATAGAAAAAGGATAATATCGAATTTATCTGCTGAAGTTAGCTGTTCGTGATGATCGAATGGAATGATCAAGTTCATAGCCTGCTCGTCCAGGCGCAGTTTGGTTCTTAACAGCTCACGGATAAAAGATTTAACATACTGCTTGTCAGAAATATCACCGGTTACGCAGCCTTTCAGCGCCCTTTTGAGCTCATTTTGCTTATTCAGCCTTTTACGGTACTCTACATCGTGGAGTCCTAGGTCTGCCAGCTGTCCATGGGTCAGCTGATGAAGCTGCTCTTTCACTCCATCCGTCAATGAATCCAGCGTATATGTGGCGGCCCCCTGTTCAGGTGTACGGCTCTTGAATGTTTTGGAAGAAACACGAATGAACATGTAAATCAAGAGCAGCACAATGACCGCCGCCATCGCCAGAGCGTTTCGTAACCACTCCCCATGCATCAAGCACCCTTCCCTTCTGCGGCGGCACCCGGCAGACCCAGCTGTTTAGCGACATGTGCAGCTATGACTGTAACAGCTTCTCCGAATGGTGTACGGCTTCTCCGCATCACACCACCACTCCGAAGCATCGCTGCTAGCAGGTTTCTAGAATTCCAGGCATCCTGTATTTCCGTACAGTAGGGTATGGTGCCAGCCCACGATTTCACTCCATACCTGCGCTTCATATTGAGCAATGAGGCGTGACTTGAAGCATCGTATTTACCTGTAACGAAACAATACTGTTTGACATGCTCAACCATTGCCGGAAGCTGATCTCTAAAGCACTGATCGAGCGCAAGAAGGTTTTGGTTCAACCCAATAATTAACAAATCAGATCTTGATATAAGCTCCATGTCTAAAGCATTCGGCAAGCCATTACCAGCATCGGCTATGACAACATCATAACCACTCAGCGCCGCTGTAAGGATGCCGCTGTATTGCAATAATTGAATTGCTCCGTAAGAGCCCGATTCCCCATCCTGATCGCCCCTGATCAGATCCAGCTTGCCCGGTATTAATGAGGCGGTGTAATCCTTAATGTTCCGTGAATCCAGTCGGCCGCTTAGGTACATTCGCTGAAGTGCCCTCATACCTGAGTCCTCTTCTTCAGTCCTAAAGCCCTCTAGCTTATTAGATGGCAGCAAGCCTGCTTCAACCCTGTCACCTAAAGCACCACCATGCAGCAGCAAGCAGCTGGATGAATAGGCTGTACAGAGCATCGCCGGCAGGCAAGCAGCCAGGAGCGTACTCCCGCTGCCACTTGGCAACGGACTCCAAATGGTAATCAAGCTCATGCTCTTCTCCTTCCGGCCTGCTTGAATGCTTTATGAATATGGTGATCCTCCATATCGCTCAATCTTTGAATAAATTGAGCTAATGCCCGCTTGTATCTGCGGCTTAGCGGCTTGATTCGCAGCCGGGAGGTGTGCTCGTTATCAATTTTTAGTGCTGCTGCGGTCTCATCCCAGGGAATGCGGATTGGATCAGCCAGCCAGTGCACTGACACCTGGCTCATAATGCTAGTAATATAAGAGTCGGCAGTTCTATCTTCGATAACGTTTAAATACAGCTGGTGAAAGGCGATTTCGCTGCTCCATGCGCTGCTTCTTGAGAGCTCGTTCAGCCACCGTTGATCGCTCAACAGATTGGTAAGACTGAAGCTGCTGCACCATACGCATGCGTCTGCCTCCTTCCAACGATGATCTAGAATATAATCTAAACATTCAACATCCCATAGCCAATAATCATATGCTTCTTCCTCGGAGTGGTTCATCCAAGTCATCAGATCCTCCCCGTGCCGGAAGTAACACGCAACATCAAAGCCGCTAAATTCATAAATGCCTTGATCTTGCCCTGCCGCCCCAATGTGATGGGCATAATTGTGCTGTAAAGTCCCGTCTACCAGGAGCACCCGATAACCGCTGCAGCTAAGCACTTTAGCCATATAGAGCAGAAAATCGTTTTTTTCACTCACACCTGCAAATATCCATGTTTTCACAACAATAAGTCCTCCTTAGCTCCATTTATGGAGCTGAAAATATCAGATCAGCTTCCTTCTCCGTAGAACCGGAGGCTTGCCCTGCATGAGGTGCTCCCAGTATACGACTAGACTCAGTTTCCTGATCTGCACGCTCCTGCACGAACTCATTACTCGGCAGGGTACCCGTTCCTAAATCAGGCTGCGATGGTCCACCCGCCGGAATCCAGGTAGCAAAATCCTGTGTCCCGCTGCTACCGCTGCCATGTCTGATACTAGAGCTGCTGCCAAAACTGTTGTCGTAGCTGTTTGGGCTGTCACCTGTATTCAGCGGTGCCAGATCCTTCTCCAGAGCCTGCCTTATAGAGATTTCTAAGGCTCTCTCCGCTGCCCTAATAATGTTAGGGTCACTTCTAATGAGAGAATTCACTTTTACGTTAGGCGGGTAATTGGGAATGGCCCGATCCTGAATTCCAGGCTCAACGTAGGTCAGAGCGTACAGCGAGGCACCATTCAGATAGGCATCCACCATCGCACTGGATAGCAGTAAGATCTCTTCTTCATTCAACGTCGTCCAAAAAGCAGGCGCCGCCAAGCGATCCACTTTTTTCTTGGCAAGAACGATAAAATCCTGTCCCGTCGGAAATTGAATACGAATGTCTATCTGATCCTGCAGCTTGAGGTTGCTGGGCAGCCACACCGATTTCAGCTCCCGGTGCCGGAGATCATCGGGTGTCATTTCCTGATCAAACAGCATAGACAGCGTGATGGGTGTTCCTTTCCGAAGCTCGATCTTGGCTCCTTTTCCCTGAAGCTCCTCCAGGGACGCCGGCACATTTTCAGGCAGCATTTCAGCTGGAACCTGAACCTGCTTCATCTTCTTCATACTTAGCAGCTCTCCTGCAGGAACATCCTGATCCGGCACCCACAAGGTCTTCATGCCTTGACCGCCGGCCGAAGCCAAAAGCTGCAGTTCCTCAATTTGATCCAAATATTGCTGCTTCTCCTCACGATACTGGCTTTGGAAATGATCTTGCGCAAAATATAAGCCTCCCGCGGCGAAAAAAGCAGTAACCACGGCGCCAGTCAGCCCCGCTAGCAGCAGCCTTCGGTTTCGGGCAGTTAATATTGGCATGTGCTGAATCTACCTCCTTCTAATGCATCCATCGTTTTGCAAATGAAAACCACGGCCTTCTGGTGCCTGCAGGAATAACCGCAGCATAGATTTGATCCATAGCCTGACGGGTAGTGTCTGTATATTGAAAAGGATCCTTCAACAATGGCAGAGGTATGACCTGGCTTCCTCCCAGCTTTCTGCTCATTCTCTCTGCTTCACCTTCATCTGAACAAGGAAGCGCATAGACCCTTCCGGGCTGGCTGTAGCGAGTCAACGCTTGAGTTACAGCCTGCACATCCTTCCAGCGCCATTCTGCTGAGGGACAGACTACAACCGGAATCTGCGCCCGGAAAAATTCCTCCAGCCTATCGCTGTCACGGTAAGCTCCTAGATCGAGCACAACGGCATCATAGCTCCCTGCAAGAAGTGAAATGATGTCACTTCTTGCCGCCTGCCTCCAGTAATCGATACCTTGAATGACAAACTTGCGTTCGTGCTGCCTTGATGCATCCACTGCAATTTCTTGAATTTGCTTAAACGCTGTTGATTTGAGTCCCATTTCTACAATCGCTACCCGCTTGAAGCTCTTCGCCAAATAATGTGCCATCATAATGCAGCAGTGTGTCACTCCGATTCCGGGAGCAGCACCCAGTACAGCAGTCACCAGGCTCCCGGAGAAAGAAGAGAAACGGCCGGAAGAGGAGCCGCCTCCCCCGGAGTGCTGGCTTTCCCTCAGAACTCGAAGCACCTCTGCAGCAGACTGATAGCGATCCTGCGGCTGTTGCTCTAATAGCCGGCGAACCATGGAGACCATCTCTGGGGGTGCACCTTCCCGGATAAAAGACTTGATTCCAGGTCTCCATTCACTCGCCCGCCCATTAGTAAGCATGTAAAGCAGCAGAGCGCCCAGACCGTACAAATCCGATCTCTCATCACTTTCTCCTCCGCCATATTGCTCGGGAGCCGCAAAGCCGATCGTTCCGAGCTTGACGGTATCCTCGCCTTGAAGGCCTTTGTAGCTTCTGGCAATCCCGAAATCGACAAGTCTGATTAGATGGTCCGGAGTCAGCATAATATTCGATGGCTTCAGGTCGCGGTAGATGATAGCCGGCGTCTGCTGGTGCAGGTAACCCAGCACCTCCAGCAGTTGATTTGCAGCTGCAAAGATAAAGCTGTTGCTGACTTGACCACCCTCACCCCTAATAAACTGCTCCAGCGTTTGTCCATGGATATAATCCATAATTAAGTAGGCATATCCATCTGGATCTGGTTTGAAAAAATCTATGATCCCAGGCAGCATGGGGTGATTAAGTCCAATTAACACATCGGCCTCAGCCTGCACATGTCCTGCCTGCCCTTCTGCATGCAGGCTTTCCTTCACCGCCCATTGCTTCCCTGGCAGCTTGGCATCATCCGCTAGATACACATAGCCCATACCGCCTTCACCAATCCGGGTCAGTATTCGGTATCGTTCACCCAGCACAGAGCCTGGCCTCAGCTTACTTGGCTGTTTCAGCATTCTTCTCGCCCTTCCTAATTTCCTGACATGATTACGACATTACAAAAAAAAGCACCCCGACTGTTCTCTGCAGTAACGCAGTGAACAGAGCAGGATGCTTTCCCGATCTATTGGTTAATTTTGGAATCATTATAGCTTGCCAGGCCGAACTTTGTAAAGAGTTTTTTTTATTTAGTATTTAATCATATACAGCGTAATCTCATCGCGATTGTGAAACAGCTGTTTGGCTCCCTGGACCTGCATATGAGCATCCTCGAACCAATTCAGCATTTCTGTAACCAGCGCCATTGGCTTCTTGGTCAGCAGCTTCACCGTCACAATAGCTGTTCCGCCGGGAGTCAGACTATAGAGCAGGTCCGTCACGAGCCTAGCCATTTGCTTGGGACTCCAGCTCATATCACACACAAGCAGATCGAACTCATGCTCTTTAAATTTCACATCTGAAGCGTTCTTGTTCAGAATTCGGAGCTGTGGATGTCCCTTTAAAGAGTCATGCATTTGAGCAGGGTCCACTGCCGTAACTCGCAGCCCGCGCTCCAGCAGGAACGAGGTCCAGCCGCCGGGGGCTGCCCCGATATCCAGAGCATTGTGGAAGGAGTCAAACGGAATCGAGAATTGATGCTCTGCTTCTAGCAGTTTGAATTTCGCTCTAGAGATTTGACCCTCCTCCCGCTGGAACCGAATCGCTCCACCGTTCCAATCCGACAATTGATCTTCGGGTCTAGCGACGCCTGCATACCAATGATCAGCTGCCGCAAATACGGACAGAATCCACTCCGAATGCTGAACTGCAAACGCTGAAGCAAGGGGAGTCATCGACTGCTGCAGCCTGTCTCTAAGAGCAGAAGGGTGCTCCTTCCAGCTGCTATCTGCTGTTTTTCGTATTTGAAGAGCTACAAGGCTCTCGCCCAGCTCCTCCCGGCCAAGTGCATAACGCTCCAGTTCTCTGGCAGCAGCTTCAGCGTCTTCAGCCTTCATTTCAAGATGGACAGGAAATAGATGCCGCAAAAAAATCAGCGACGCTTCTTTAATTTTGCGGATCACCTGCTCGATACTTTCGGCTTCCAGGGTAACGATGAATACTTCTCCCGGAATTAGCACAGTGCTTTTCAGCTTGCCGAACAAGCGGCGAAGCTCCTCCTGGGCATAAGGTGCAAAGCCATGGTTGGCTGTACATACCAGCTTCACCTGCTTCATGTGACCGGCTTGTTCATTCCTAATTTCATGCTCAATGTCTCGCAATGGGGTTACCCTCCAGATTTCACTTTAATCCACGGACGCCCGCCGTCCCATTCCAGCTCGGCATCAATATCATAAGCAGCTTTTATAAGTTCTTTATTTAATACCTCTTCTTTGCGTCCAGCTCCTGCTAGCTGTCCATCCTTCATTAACGCAACATGGGTGAACAGAGGAACAATTTCTTCAATATGATGAGTGACATAGACAACCATTACGTTCCGTTTACGAAGCCGGTCAATTTCAAGCAGCATTTTTTCACGCTCATACAGATCCAGCCCTGCACACGGCTCATCCATAATGAGCAGCTGAGGATCAGCCATCAGAGAACGAGCCAGCATCACCTTCTTACGTTCACCTTGGGACAACGTGCCGAGCGGATGATTAGCCAGATGACCAAAATTCATATCATCAAGCAATTCACGGGCCTGTTTCTCCACCTGCTCCGGAATCTGCTGATAAAAGCGAAGAAATGCATACGCTCCCGTGGCTACAACCTCCCATACCTGATCACGCAGAGACAGCTTTTCCATCAAGGACTGACTGATATAACCAATGCTCTTGCGAACCTCTCTGACATCACACCGGCCATACAGATTCCCGAGCACCTCAACCTGCCCAGAACTGGGAAAAAAATAGCCTGTAATCATTTCAAGCAGCGTCGTCTTTCCACAGCCGTTTCGGCCAAGTATGACCCAGTGCTCCCCGGGCTTCATGTCGAGGGAAATATCGTTAAGGATCAGGCGGTCTTCCCTTTTGTAGTGAATATACTGCAATGAGATCATCTCATCACTCCTCTGACAAAACTCAAAATATCCTGAACCGAGCCCATCCGGTACAATATCTTGTAAGGCTCTGCGTCATGATCAGTGACGGCCAATAGGGCCGGCACACTTCGCACTTGTAGCTGCTGGACCAGGTCAGGCAGAAAATTCACATCGCTCTCCAGCAGCACTCCGTCCGGAAGCATCGCCTCTGCAACCTCCAGCATTTTACGTGCAGCCTTGCAGGTTCCACACAACGGAGTGTGTAAAAAGACAATAACCGGCTGTACCCCATTCCGTCCCTGCTTCCGCAGCTGCTGCTGCCAGGCCAGACGCTCCTTGAACTCCCGTTCTGAAATAGCAATCATGCTTCTGAATACCCTGCAGTCTTAAGATAATCCGCCGGCATGGGACCATGATGAACCTTCACGCCCGGAGGCTTGTGCTGATAGAGCATCTCGTACATTCGCGTGCGTCCGGATGGACTTGAAGTGTGCAAAAAAATTTCTTCCGGATACAGCTGCTCCCGTACAATGGCCGCGGCCACATCCCCGCCGTTCATCACATCCGGCCCCAGCTCATAATCGAGAGATAGAATACCCACCTTGCACTCTCGCAGCAGCATTAGGCATTCTTCCCCGTTTCTAGCGAGAGCAAAGCCTGGGGGACAGGCACGCCAATCATCCAAATATACATGAATTATGGTCATTCCCTCCTTAGTTCAGCCAGGATCTCACTTTGGCAATATCATGCCGGTGAGTTCCGTCCTCGCCTCTTTCCGTTTCCAAAATGAACACTTTATCAGCCAGCTCCCTGCTCTGCAGCAAGCTTTGCAGACACTCTTTTCCAATCCTGCCGCGCCCCACACGCTCATGACGATCCTTCCGGGAGCCGGCTCCGTATTTGGAGTCATTCAGGTGAACGAGAGCCAATGACTCCCAATACCCGAGCTCTGAGCCCCGCTTTAAAAGCTGAGCCGTATTCTCCCCCTGCCACTGTCCCGAGGCAAACCAATGACAGGTATCCAGACAGAAGCCGATTTGGTCCGGAGACGAAGACAGCTCTCTCACCTTCACGCATTCTTCAAGCGTGATACCCATATCGCCATGGTCACCCGCCTGGTTCTCAATCAGCAGCTTGGCTTGTCCGTTCCACTCACGCAGCACCTCATTCATGCAGCGAATCATATTCTGGTAGGCAGTAAGCTGATCCTGACTGCTGCCGTGACCAAAATGCACCACGATTCCGAGGGAGCCGCAAGCTTCCGCAATGATCAAGTCATTGATCAGACAATCCACAGTCAGCCGGTAATGCTCTTTTCCCTTTGACAGACCAGCAGCCATATTCACAGGATAAGGCGTGTGCGCAACAGAAACAAGTCCATGCTCCTCGCAAAAGGCTCTGCATGACAGGCAGTCATGAAAATCAGGGGTTTTTACGTGTAGCCGGCGCGGGTTCTTCGGGAAATATTGAAAGGCGTCACCGCCCATCTGCAAGGCTCGCCGAGCAGCGGCAGCATATCCGCCTTGAGTGCTTACGTGTCCGCCAACTTTAGGTGTGGTATGTGTGGAATTCATGTCCCTTTACGGCTGACAAACCGGACAATAAAATACTTTTCTACCGCTCAGCTCTGTCTTAACAATTGTGCTGCCACATCTGACGCAGGGCTGTCCTTCGCGATCATAAATCCTGAAGGATTCGTCAAAGCCGCCCGTTCGTTCATCTCCCTGAAATAGAGGCAGCTCCATATAACCGCCAGCCTCCAGAGCGTCAATTAATACGCTCATTGCAGCATCATAAAGCCTGGAGATCTCGGACTCAGACAATTGCTGAACCTTGGTTGAAGGATGCAGCCCCGCTTCAAATGCAATCTCATCCGCATAGCTGTTACCGATCCCGGCTATAGCCTGCTGATTAACGAGCAAGCTTTTCAAGGTTCCCCTGCGACTCTGGAGAATCGCTGTGAAGCGCTCCCGGGTGAGCTTTCGGCTAAACAGATCCGGGCCCAGACCTTCCAGTGCAAGATCACTTTCTTTGGCAGAGAGCAGATGCAAATAGCCGAGTCTCAATCCGATAAAGTATAGCGTAGCAGACCCGAATGAAATTTCAATTTGTGTATTTCGGGACGGTTTGTCTTCATGTCCATGTCCCAAGTACAGCAATCCTCCAAGCATCAGATGCAGCAGCAGCCGTTTGCCGTCGCTTAAGTGGAAGATGAGGTATTTGCCTCTGCGTTCAATAAAAATGAAGCGTGAACCCATTAAAGTACTGGCAAACAGCTCAGGTGCCATGTTAATGGATTTCTCCCGCTGAACGGTTACATCCGTAATTGGGGTATTCAAGATTACTTCTGACAGCAGCCTGCGATAGTTCTCCATTTCCGGAAGCTCCGGCATGATGCATCTTCCCTTTCCATTCCAGCTTTATGTAAATAGCTCCCCGCTGCATAATAAGTCGGCAGCCTGCGATAGCGTTTCGCAAATGTAGTCTGGCGACACGCCTGCAGATGTACGGTGCTCCTCGAGATTATACGGTGTCGTAATTCCCGTCATGACGAGTATGGTCTTGCAGCCTGCCTGAGCGCCTGCCGCAATATCGGTCCTCATATTATCACCAACCACAACAGCCTGTCTTGGTGAAATGCCGAGGCGGTCAGCCGCATAGTTCATCAGAATCGACGAAGGCTTACCAATGACAATCGGCTTGACGCCCGAAGCGGCTTCAATGGCTGCTCCCAGTGAGCCGGCGCCAGGAGACAGGCCATCGTCCGAAGGCAGGAGCAGGTCCGGATTAGTAAGCACGGATACCGCACCGCCGTGAATCCACTGGACTGCGCGGGCCAGCGAATCATAGCTGAAGGAACGGTATATGCCTTGAACACAATAATCCGGCTGATCTTCTGTAACCTGCAGGCCAGCCTGTTCGATAGCCGTGTGAAGTCCCTCTTCTCCCAGAATCGCCACTTTTGCGCCAGGTAATTCACGGGAAATATAACTCGCTGCGGCAAGGGATGAAGTACACACCTCATCCGCTGCAGCATCAATCCCCATTTCCTTCAGGTGGTCTGCAACCTGCTCCGGAGTCCGTGAAGAATTGTTCGTCACAAACAGGAATGGCAGCTGACGCTCCCTCAGCCGGGAAACGAATTGATCCGCTCCGGGAATGCGGCGCTTACCGTGATACAAGGTTCCGTCCAAATCAATCAAGATCCCTGTTGTGTGTATGCTCATCACGATCACACCCTTCCTTCATTCCATTAAATATTTATAAGGTTAACGATCATAATGTCTGCTTCAGGTGTAACAGACTTACAATTGACAACAGTCTACATCGAATGTATTCCCTTGTCATTTCCTGCGCTTTCCCGGAAAATAATTTTCTTATTCCCTGCGAGCGACAGGAAATAAAGCAAAGTCTTCCGCCAGCTTGGTGTTAGGGAACACCGCCTTGGCTTCCTCCAGCAGCGGCTGTAGATGCTCTACATCCTTGTATCTGGAGCTGAAATGAGTCAGCAGAAGCTGACGCGCGTTAGCTTGGAGCGCAGCCTCTGCGGCTTGCGTCGAGGTGCTGTGAAAATATTCAGCCGCGGTATCCGCAAGCTCATGCATGAAAGTTGCCTCGTGCAGCAACACATCGGCATCTTGGGCGAGCGGCACCACATTCTCGCAGGGTCTAGTGTCCCCTAGAATTGTTACGATCCGTCCCTTCTTGGGAGCCAGAAGCACCTGAGACGGATGCAGCATCTCCCCTTCGCGGAGCTCGACGCTTTCCCCGCGCTTTAAACGACCGTATAACGGGCCTGGCTTTAGGCCGAGCGCCTGGAGCTGATCCAAATCGAGACTGCCGGGACGGTCCTTCTCGGTGATCCGGTAGCCATAGCTGTCTACCCGATGCTCTAATCTGGCGGCCTCGACCTTGAAGGTACCGTCTTCGAGTAATACGCCTCCATCATGCTCCACAATGTCGAGCGGATAGTTCACTCTTGATTGACTAAGCGTCAGCGCTGTTTGAAGAAACGACTGTATTCCTACAGGTCCGAATACAGTCACCTTGGTGGCTGCTCCCTGCGCTCCACGGCTCGATAGCAGGCCGGGCAAGCCAAAAATATGGTCACCATGCATATGTGTAACAAAAATATATTCCAGCTTGCTCAGCTTCAGCGGAGAGCGGAGAATCTGATGCTGCGTTCCTTCGCCGCAATCAAACAACCAGATGGTCCCGCGCTCTTCCAGCAGCCTTAAGGCAACTGAGGTGACGTTACGCTGCAAGGAAGGAACCCCTGCGTTCGTCCCTAGAAAATAGAGCTCCATGTCGTTTCTCCCTTCACGTTATGCAGGGATGTAAACCGTAGAAATCCTCCGAATACTCGGAGGATTTCCAGCGGCTGTACACCGCATATGATGTTAAGCTTTATCCACATTAAAATATTTAGCCTCAGGATGACTAAACACCATGGCCGATACCGAGGCTTCCGGCTCCATCATAAAGCCTTCCGTCAATTCCACCCCGATGTCTTCCGGCTTCAACAGCTGGAACAGCGGTCCCTGATCCTCCAGATCCGGACATGCCGGATATCCAAAGGAGACGCGAATACCTTGATAACGAGCACCCAGTCGACGCTTCATGGTCATATCCTCCGGATCCGGGAAGCCCCAGGAATCCCGCATCATATGATGGACACGCTCCGCCAGTCCCTCAGCGGTTTCCAGAGCAACTGCCTGGAGCGCGTGAGATCTCAAATAATCGCCTTTGTCCTTCCACTCCGTAGAGAGCTTGTTAACCCCATGCCCGGACGTAACGACGAGAAAGCCGACATAATCCATAATTCCGCTGTCTGTAGACTTCAAGAAGTCAGACAAACACAGATAAGGCTCAACCTGCTGCCTTGGGAAGCTAAAACGATGAAGCAGCGTTTTGGAGTCCGCTGGATCATAGATGAGGATATCATTGCCCTCCGACTGCGCCGGGAAGAAGCGGTACATAGCGTGTGCTTGAATAATCCCGTTGCGAATCGCTTCGTCAAAAATGCTGTCTACCGTCTCCTTCAATGAAACTGCTTTGGGATCCTGTGCTGCCAAGAGCTGCTCTACCGATCCCCGCAGGCCGAGGTGATGACCTAACAGCATCTGCATGTTTACATAAGGAAGAATGTGAGAAATCGGGTAGTTACGAATAATATGACGATCCAAATCCGGCGGCATGTATACCGGCGCTTCCGTAGAAACTTCAGAACGCTTAATCCGCACCGGCTCTGGCATTACCTTAACGACAGTTTGAACCTGTGCATCCTCCTCGCGCTCCTGTTCAAGCTGCAGCTGCAGGCTGGAGCGGTTAACCGGATCACTCAGCTTGTTGGCAAGATCAAGGCCGTCCATCGCATCCTTGGCATATAACACCATACCTTCATACTCGGGACGAATCCGCGTCCGGGTAAATTTGCGTGTTAACGCTGCTCCGCCCACCATGATCGGAACGCTGATGCCCGCCGTTTTTAAATCCTGTGCCGTCAGAACCATCTGTTGGGCCGACTTTACCAGCAGACCGGATAACCCGATTGCATCGGGCTGTTCTCTGCGATACGCTTCAATGATCTGCTCCGGTGGTACTTTTATACCCAAGTTAACAATATGGTAACCATTGTTCGCGAGGATGATTTCTACCAGATTTTTTCCAATATCATGCACATCACCTTTGACTGTGGCGAGCATGATTTTACCCTTAACTGACGATTCGTTCTTCTCCATAAATGGCTCCAGATAAGCTACAGAAGCCTTCATGACTTCCGCACTCTGCAGCACCTCGGCAACGATCAGCTCGTTATTATTAAACAGTCTTCCAACCTCGGACATCCCTTCCATCAGGGGACCATTAATAATTTGCAGCGGTGAGCTTTTTTTGAGGGCTTCATCCAGATCCGGGATCAAGCCTTCCTTGGAGCCTTCAACCACGTAAGATGCTAGACGCTCTTCTAGAGAAAGGTTCGAGATCTTTTCCTTCTTCTCAACCTTCTTATTCCGGAATGCGGCTACAAAAGCGGAAAGGGTATCATCATTGGTCCGGTAGATCAGATCCTCCGCAAGGCGCTTCTCCTCATCGGAGATAGAAGCATAACGCTCCAGCTTCTCGGTATTGACGATGGCATAATCCAGGCCCGCCTTCGTGCATTCATATAAGAATACCGAGTTCAGCACCTCTCTGCCCGCCTCCGGCAAGCCAAACGAGACATTACTAATCCCCAGAATCGTATGGCACTCCGGCATTGCCTCTTTAATGAGACGAATTCCTTCAATCGTTTCTTTGGCCGAGCCAATATACTGCTCATCCCCGGTACCTACCGGGAACACCAGCGTGTCAAAAATAATATCCTCCGGCTTGATTCCGTATTTATGAACCAAGAGCTCATAGGAGCGCTTTGCAACGTTTAATTTATCCTCCCGGTTTATGGCCTGACCGCTCTCGTCAATGGTACCCACGACCACCGCAGCACCGTACTTATGAATCAATGGAGTTACATGCTCAAACTTTTCTTCGCCATCCTCAAGGTTAATGGAGTTAATAATCGCTTTCCCCTGGGAGTAGCTCAAGGCCAGATCAATCACTTCCGGATCGGTTGTGTCAATCATCAAGGGCACCTTGACCTTTTTGACGACAAGTTCCAGGAACGCGATCATATCGGCCTTCTCCTCCCGATCGGGATCCTGAACGCAGACATCAATAATATGTGCACCGTTCTTGACCTGCGCCCTGGCTATTTCCGAGGCCTCTTCATACTTGCCTTCTACAATAAGGCGCTTGAACTTCCGGGAGCCGAGCACATTCGTCCGCTCGCCGACCATATATGGACGGTTATCCTGTTCAATGTAGACGGGATCAATTCCGGAAAGCGCGGGCAGATGGCTGCCTGAAAGCGGGCGCGGTGCATAACGGCTCATTACCTCACTTAATGCCCGGATATGCTCCGGTGTCGTTCCGCAGCACCCTCCGGCAATGTTCAGCCAGCCTTTTTCGGCAAAAGCACCCATTTTTTGCGCCAAGGATTCCGGAGACTCATGATAGTGACCATTCTCATCTGGAAGTCCTGCGTTTGGATAGCAGCTAATCGCCGCACTCGACATATCTGACAACGAACGAATGTGGTCTCTCATAAACTCCGGACCCGTAGCACAGTTGAGCCCGATAGAAATCGGCTGTATATGCTCTAATGAAATGCAGAAGGCCTCAATATTCTGACCGGCGAGTGTGGTTCCCATTGGCTCAATCGTACCTGATATCATAATTGGCAGCTGGACGCCACATGACTCAAAAGCCTGACGAATGCCAATCGTACCCGCCTTAACATTCAGCGTATCCTGCGATGTTTCCAGCAGCAGCGCGTCAACCCCGCCCTCAATGAGAGCAACAACCTGCTCTTCGTAGCTCTCAATCAGCTCAGCAAACGTCACGCCTCCGGTCACCGACAGCGTCTTCGTCGTGGGTCCTAGGGCCCCGATCACGTAGCGCGGGCGCTCTGGTGTCGAATATTTATCTACAGCAGCACGCGCTAAGCGAGCAGCCTCCAAATTGATTTCTTTGGCTAAATGCGGGATATCGTATTCGGCCAATACCACGGATGTCGCGCCAAAGGTATTGGTCTCGATTAGATCTGCACCCGCCTCGAGGTATTTTTCATGTATATATTGAATCACGTCCGGCCGCTCAAGCACCAGCATTTCGTTACAGCCATCCAGTTCTTCTCCACCAAAATCCTCTGGAGAGAGGTCCTCCTGCTGAATCATGGTGCCCATTGCACCATCGAGGATTAATATTCGTTCTTTTAGCATATCTTGTAAACTTGGCTTACTCAAAGCTACCCCTCCCCGTAAAACGTTAAATCTTAGTGTAACAGAATTAAATTCATTAGGAAAGAATGATTATAACGTGAATTATGCGGCGCAATCATATAAAATACAGGTTAAGGGATGACAAGCTGCTTGTAAATCCTTATAATACTTATTATTCCAAGTGGAGAAAGAGGGATATAATCATGGCTGAAATTGTAATTCGCAACACGAACGAAAGAATCTCCGGCGAGGAAAATGTTCGTCAATTCCTAAACTCGCAAGAGGTCGTATACGAGCATTGGAATATGGATAAGCTTCCAAAGGAGCTGCAGGAGCAGTTTTCACTCTCTGATGATGACAAGAAACGAATTCTTGATATTTTTGATGAAGAAATTCGGGATCTGGCTGCCCGCCGCGGCTATAAAATCTGGGACGTCATCACCCTGTCTGAATCTACCCCTAACCTGGAAGAGCTTCTGCAAAAATTTGAAGAGGTTCACACTCATACTGAAGATGAAATCCGCGCTATTGTTGGCGGTAAAGGCATTTTCATTATTAAAGGTGCAGAGGATGTAGGTTATTTTAATGTGGAATTGGAGCCGGGGGACGTTATTTCCGTACCTGAGAATACGCCGCACTTCTTTACATTAATGGATAACAAGCAAATTGTAGCCGTCCGTTTGTTCATTGAAGCCAATGGCTGGATCGCGACACCCGTGCCTAACCCAGGCCTCTAAAAACGATCAGGAACCAGCAAAAGCAGCAAGGCCTCAGAGGTCTTGCTGCTTTTGCATTGTACAATATTCATAGTATGGCGGTGACCAGCATGTGCGCTATGGGGTAACCTGTAGTTCCTTGACAGGCATCGAATGCATTCCCCTCGCGGTAACGTGAGAGATAATTCGGTATGTACCCGTATCCGTAAACCTCTTCTGAAGTTCATAATTTCCGTTGCCGGAGTGCTGTGCCGGGACCTTTACCTGCATGCCTCCGCCCTCCTGCGTAATTTCGAATTCTACGGTATCCGCATCATCCACCGGTTCGCCCGATTGAGTGACCTTCGCGATCATGGACACAGCCTCACCGGCAGCGGCCACCTCTTTGCTCAAAGATAATTCAACGAGGATCGGATCCTCTAGCACCCATTCCCCGCCACTCCCTTTGACGGACTCCCCACTGCAGCCAGCGAGTGCAATCGCGGCGAGCAGGAGCGCGGACCATAGAGCAGCATTTCTCTTCAAAGACAGCTTCGTGCCAGTGCTCTTCATTCAATTCACCTGCTTTAGTATCGGTTCTACATCCGTAAGGTCATTATACATGATTCCTCTCCTTCGGTGCATTGCAGGAGACTTACAATTATGTGACGATTCAACCCGCCGGAGTTATAAAAAGACCTGGAGACCACCTTCAATTGAGGATAGTGTCTCCAGGCATTCTTCATTTGCTGTATTCAATCAGAGCTTTGATAAAGCTTCTGATATTGGTGTACTGCCCTCAATCAGCTCAAACGATTTGCCCTGTGTGTTAGGCTCTAATAATGCAGTCACAATGGCAGCAGCAACATCTGCTCTTGGAATGCTTCCAGGCTCAAGACTCGGCCCCGCTTCAATGTTTCCGCTGCCCTCGTCATTGGTCAGCGCACCCGGACGCAATATCGTATAAGAAAGTCCGCTGGATTCAACGGCCTGATCGGCATAGTGCTTGGCCACATAATATGGCTTGATGCTGTCGCTCCAGCGCTCCCGTTCACCTGCACCCATAGCACTCACTAGCACAAACCGGTCAATGCCTGCTTTCAAGGCTGCCTCGGAAGCTTTCACCGCCCCGTCGAGGTCGATTAGCAGCGTCATATCTGCCCCGGTATCCCCTCCAGAGCCTGCAGCAAAAACAACTGCTTCACAGCCTTCAAGCGCCTTCGCCAGTGTGTTGACATCATCCTTCAGATTAAGCAGCACAGGATCTGCACCGAGTTCTTCAAAATACCCTGCCTGATCACTGCTTCGTATCAAAGCTCTTACCTCACCATGCTGCTCTCGAATCCAGAGGTCTGTGAAGATTCTTCCAATTTGTCCGTTTGCTCCAAACACTGCTGTCTTCATCGTGAATTCTCCTCTCTAGGTTTAGATCTCATGGTCATCATGGTCTACCTGTATAATTACCTGAATGAGAGAATGTGAAACACAGCTTTAGAGGTACGAAGTAAAAAGGGAACGCTAAAAAGCCCCGAATCATATTCGGGACTTCAATAGCGCAGCATATAAGGATTGTTTATGTAAGCTGCAGCTTATTTAAGATGGGATGCAGCTCCTTCAGATCCTGAATTTCGTAATTCGGAAGGATTGCAGGATCTTTAGGACGGTCGGTTCGATTAATCCAGACGGTTGTCAGTCCGGCCGCATTACCGCCCTTAATGTCAGTTGTCAGCTTATCCCCTACCATTACAGCCCGCTGTGGATCGACCTCCAGCATGCTGAGCGCATGCAGGAAAATGGAAGGATCAGGTTTACCCTTACCGAAGCTGCCTGAGATCACAATGTGATCAAAGTACGGAGCCAGATCAGGCACTCCATCCAGCTTCTCTTGCTGCAAATCCGGACTGCCGTTCGTCAGCAGCAGCAGCTTGACCTTACCTTGCAGCGACTTCAACACTTCAAACGTTTCTGCGTACACGTAAGGGCGCTTTCTTCGTTCCGCGGCGAACTGTTCCGCCAGTGCAGCGGCCAGCTCCTCATCCTGCACTCCGAGCCTGTTCAGTGCCTTGTCCCAGGACGATTTGCGGTAGCCTGGCGCCAGCTCCTGCAGCCGGCGAAACTCTGGCTGTTCCCCTGCCGTGAAGTTCGCCCACAAGCCTTCGTAAGGATTAATGCCGATCATTTGAGTAAAAGCAAATGTATCATAGGTTTCATAAAGCTTACGAGCTTCTTCACGAACAGCTGCAAGCAGCTCCCCGGCATTAATGGAGACAGCGTCGGCAGCCGCTTTGCAGGTAGCTGTAAAGGCCTCTTCTACACTTCGCTCATCCCATAGCAGGGTATCATCCAAATCAAACAACACAGCAGCATTAGACATGTCCCTCTCCCCTTCAATCTTCTGTAATTTGTCGGTTACTCGCGCTCCACCGCAATTTGGTGCATGCTGGCGAATTCCTCCAGCCTTTTCCCCATAGCATCCGTGTCATATCGGTTAATCAGACGGGAAAACACCCAATTGCCGCCCTTTGCTGACGTTTCAATAACGACAGAGCCGTTCAAAAGCCGAATCTTGCTAATTTCGGAAGGTGATAGCTTCCGTTCGCGATTGAATTTGAACGTTGACAGCGTATTTCGGCCAACCTTCAAGAACGGCTTTCTCAAAAAAATCATGATCGCTAGCAGCACATACAGACTAACTCCTACCCAGTTCAGAACGTCGCTTGCTCCAGCCGCGCTCGCTGTAGCTCTGCCCAACAAAGCGTACAGACCTGCCAGGGCCAGAAGCACAATCGGCAGTACATATTTACGACCCTTAAAAATGTGTCCATCTGCCGCTGTACCGTTACCGCCAATAGAGGTCTGGCCCTGCTTCTTACGCTGTTTATTGACCTGGGCCAGGTTCTTGCTTACTTTTCTTTCCCATGAACGAGACATGTCCTTACCCCTTTATTCATGTTTATTTAAAAAGCAGACTTAATGCTTTAAGCCTTTCCCTTTACCGGGCTCTTCATCAACAAATTCAATGGAATCAAGCTGCTGCCGGAAATTTCTTCTTATATTATTGAGATAGATTTCACGAAGCTCAGCACGCTCCTGCTGCTCCTGCTCCGTTAACCCCTCCGTCTTATTCTTTCTCGCGAGAACGTTAATACGCTCCACCAATGCATCAATGTCCATCTGAATACCTCCACTTATATGTTCATTCCTAACTGTGACATGAGAAAAAGAGCTTGTCAAGAAAGCGGCCTTGACCAAGCTCTTTATTATGAAAGAGTCAGATATATTATATCATTATCTATGAAGAAACAGATACGTCATTTTAAATAATGCAGATCAAGGAGAATGAGTATACGATAAGCCTATTCCCTATGACAGTTTAGTAGAGGGGTAAGCTCAGAACCTCTCCGAATTTAATATCATGGCTATTCAGTCCGTTAAACTTCGCAATGGTATGAATATAGTCACGGATGTCCATGGAATCCGGCTTGTGACTAGCTGCAATGCTCCATAAGGTGTCACCTGACTGCACAACGATCTCCCGCACCTCTGCAGGTTCCTCTTCACCCTTTGCAAATACAGTCAATGCGCTGCTAAAGCCCAGAAAGAACACGAACAGAATACCTAACAGCTTGTTGCGGTTTAAAGACATTATGTAATTCAAAGCTTGAGATAAGGACTTCCTTCCCTGTGCCCTGGCTTGCGGCTGCGCCGGGTGGTCATAAATACTCCGATAAGTACTATATTTCAGCATGTCGATCATCTCCCAAACAAATGTTCTGTTTGAATCTACTATAACAAGAACACTTGTTTGTTTCAAGCGTTTTTGCGAACAATTGTTCCGAGAAAAATTATTTAGAACTAACGTTTGTACGAACGGTAGTTCTATGTTATACTTTTACCAAACGTTACATAAATGGGGTTGATAAGGAATGTCGAAGATATCCAGCCGCCAATTGGCCATATTGGAATTTATCCGTACAGAAGTACGCAGTAAAGGGTATCCGCCTTCAGTTCGTGAGATTGGCGAAGCCGTCGGACTAGCCTCCAGTTCTACGGTACATGGTCATTTAGACCGTCTGGAGAAGAAGGGCCTGATTCGCCGAGACCCTACTAAGCCTAGAGCGATTGAACTGCTGGGCCAGGAAGAGTCAGAGAGCAGCAATCTTTTCACGCATACGATTTCCAGAGTGCCTGTAGTCGGTAAGGTTACCGCCGGCGTTCCGATCACCGCTACGGAGAATATCGAAGATTACTTCCCGCTGCCTCAGCATTTTGTTGGCGATGACAAGATTTTCATGCTTTCCGTCGCTGGCGACAGTATGGTTGAGGCTGGAATTATCAATGGAGATTACGTGATCGTGAGACAGCAGCAGACCGCGGACAATGGAGATATTGTCGTCGCCATGACCGAAGAGGACGAAGCTACAGTCAAGACCTTCTATAAGGAAAAGGATCATATCCGTCTTCAGCCAGAGAACTCGGCGTACGAGCCGCTTCGCTTGAATCATGTATCGATTTTAGGTAAAGTAGTAGGCATTTTTAGAGATATTCATTAGGAATATTCACCATCTAATTAAGAGAAGATGACCTCTGTACTTTGTACAGGGTTATCTTTTTTTGTTTTTGCCCCCCAAAACAAAAACCCCTCACGCCATACGGCGCAAGGGATTCCTCTTTTAGTACATGGTCATGTATTGATCGCGTTCCCAACCGTGAACCTGTGTGCGGTACATATCCCACTCGATTTCTTTCAGTTCGTAGAAATGGGACAGGGCGTGCTCACCCAATGCTTCGCAGATCGTTTCATTGCGAATCAATTCGTTCAGCGCTTCCTTCAGGTTAGAAGGCAAGCTTGGGATTCCTTCTTCGATACGCTCTTCTTCCGTCATCACATAGATGTTACGGTCGATAGGCGCTGCCAAAGGAAGCTTACGCTTAATGCCGTCCAGACCAGCCTTCAGCATTACAGCCAGAGCCAGGTAAGGATTCGCTGCCGGATCCGGATTACGAGCCTCAACACGCGTGCTCAGTCCGCGGGATGCCGGAATACGGATCATCGGGCTCCGGTTACTCGCAGACCATGCTACATAGCATGGAGCTTCGTAGCCAGGAACCAGACGCTTGTAAGAGTTCACTGTAGGGTTTGTAATGGCTGCAAATGCACGGGCATGCTTCATAATTCCTGCCATGAAATGACGTGCCGTAGCGCTCAGCCCAAGCTCATCACTCTCATCGACAAATGCGTTCTCTTTGCCATTAAAGAGGGATTGGTTACAGTGCATCCCGGAACCGTTCACACCGAACAACGGCTTCGGCATGAAGGTTGCGATCAATCCGTGCTGACGAGCAATCGTCTTAACTACCAGCTTGAACGTCTGGATCTGGTCAGCGGCTTTAACCGCGTCCGCATATTTAAAGTCGATTTCGTGCTGTCCTGGAGCCACTTCATGGTGAGAAGCTTCAATTTCGAAGCCCATCTCTTCCAGTGTCAGTACGATATCACGGCGGCAGTTCTCACCCAGATCGGTAGGAGCAAGGTCAAAGTATCCGCCTTGGTCATTCAGCTCCATAGTCGGGTTACCCTTCTCGTCTGTCTTGAAGAGGAAGAATTCCGGCTCTGGGCCAACATTCATCGAAGTGAAGCCCATCTCTTCGGCTTCCTTCAGGTTTCTCTTCAGAATGCCGCGCGGATCGCCAGGGAACGGAGTGCCGTCCGGCAGATAAATATCACAGATCAGACGCGCAACACGATCTTCGGAATGCCATGGGAAAATAACCCAAGTGTCAAGATCCGGATACAGATACATATCCGACTCTTCAATCCGAACATAGCCTTCGATGGAAGATCCGTCAAACATCATTTTATTGTCTAACGCCTTTGGCAACTGACTTACTGGAATTTCAACGTTCTTGATCGTCCCCAGAAGGTCGGTAAACTGCAAGCGGATAAAACGTACGTTTTCTTCCTTGGCAATACGAAGAATATCATCTTTCGAATAACTCACTATATCCTCTCCCTTTTCATCTTTGGTTTATTTATTAAAAAACCGGGACAATTCGCCCTGGATCAAGGATACTTGACCCGGTCTTTTAGCCGAAATCAGTTCCTGCTTCAGCAGACGCCGCAATTGGGACTCAGACATCTCCCGGCGCTTGCTTTCCGTATCCGGGGTCAGCACCGTGGCTTCCTCCGACTCCTTCGTCACGGGATTCATCACTTGCTTGATGCCCGCAATGTTTACGCCTTTCTCGATTAAAGCTTTAATTTCCAGTAATCGTTCAACATCATTGAAGGAGAACAGTCTCTGGTTGCCTGAAGTACGGGCAGGTACTATTAAGTGATGCTGCTCGTAGTAGCGAATCTGTCTTGCAGATAGATCCGTGAGCTTCATGACAATCCCAATCGGAAACAGCGCCATATTTCTTCGGATATCATCACCCATAACTCATCAACCTTCCAAGTGATCTTTTCTTCCTCCCATTGTATATTTCCTGATCTCTTATGTCAACCATATGTGAGATAAACTCACAATAAATTTCGATCTTTTAGGGTTTGAAGAGCCGATAAAACGCCGTATTTGACATGAGAATAGGTGAGTCCTCCCTGCATATATCCGATATAAGGCTCCCGAATAGGCGCATCTGCAGACAGCTCCAGACTCCCTCCTTGAATAAAGGTTCCCGCCGCCATAATGACCGGATGCTCGTATCCCGGCATATCCCAAGGCTCCGGTACCACATGGCTATCCACCGCAGCTGCCTGCTGAATACCCTGTACAAAAGCGATCAAATGCTCCGGGCCCGAGAATTGAACGGCCTGAATTAGATCTGTCCGCGGTTCGTTCCAGGCAGGACGTGTTTGAAATCCGATGGCTTGAAATACGGCCGCTGCAAATATACTGCCCTTCAAGGCCTGTCCAACGGTATGCGGGGCCAGAAATAAGCCTTGATAAATGGCGCGGGTGGTTCCCAGCATAGCTCCGACGTCCCGCCCGATGCCTGGGGCTGTTAAGCGGTAGGCTGCCTGATCCACCAGCTTCTTGCGGCCACAGATATAGCCTCCGGTTTCCGCAATCCCGCCGCCCGGATTCTTGATCAGCGAACCCGCGATCAGATCGGCTCCGACCTCTGTTGGCTCCAGCCGCTCTGTAAATTCTCCGTAGCAATTATCGACAAAGATGATAAGATCCTCTCGGATCCGCCGAAGCTGTTCAACCATATCTTTAAGATGAGAAATAGTAAAAGAAGATCTCCAGGAATAGCCACGCGACCGCTGAATGGCGATCACCTTGGTGTTGGGCTGAATGGCGGCTTCTACGGCAGGCCAATCTACCTCGCCTTCCTCCGTCAGAGCCACCTCTGAGTAGGTTATGCCGAAGTCACGCAGGGAACCCGTACCGTCCTGCTCCTTGCCGATGACCTTGTGAAGCGTGTCATAAGGTCGTCCGGTGATCGATAACAGCTCATCCCCAGGTCTTAATACCCCAAACAGCGCTGTTGAAATCGTATGCGTCCCTGAAGCAAAGTGAGGCCTTACCAGAGCAGCCTCTGCTCCGAACACATCCGCGTACACCTCATCCAGCACTTCACGTCCCCGATCGTTATACGCATAGCCTGTAGATGCTGCGAAATGATAGTCGCTAACCTTATGACGCTGAAATGCATCAATCACTTTCCATTGATTAAAATCTACAAGCTCATCGATCTCCCGGTGCCGGGAAGAAATCCGCTCCTCTGCGGCGATACTTATTGCCGTAATTTCTTCTGCAAACCTTGCCATGTCTCTCTCTCCTAACTATTCATGCTGCACTATAGCGCATATAACCTGCAAACGACCGGCACGAAGCCAGCCGCTGTAACAGATCGATGTCATCCTTAAGGAATCAGATACTCTTTGAGCTGATACCCATGCTTCTCATAGTCGGCTCTGTTGATGTGCACCTCATAGAGGAGATCATGATCCTCTACCGATTGCTCTACCACATCGCCGATTCGATAAATGAGAGAGCTGAGATCGCCTCGCTCCGCCGGAATTCGGAACTTGACCGCTCCCCCGGACAAATGATTCTGAATGGCAAGCTTTACCCGCTCCAAATCCGATTCATTGAATGCGCTGATCTTTAGATTCCCCTCACCTGCCGGCAGCATCTCCTGTTGCTGCGGCTCACAGGCATCGATCTTGTTAAAAATGGTAAGCTGGTCCGTATCACCGGCTCCAAGCTCCTGCAAAATCTTGGACACGACCTGCATCTGCTCATCCCGCATCGGCGAGGAAGCATCCACCACATGAAGGATAAGCTCCGCTTCATTCGCTTCCTCAAGGGTCGCACGAAAGGCCGCAACCAGGTCATGAGGAAGGTTCTGAATAAATCCAACGGTATCGGTCAGCACGACCTCCTTGCCACTCGGCAGCTCCAGCACTCTGGACGTCGGATCCAGCGTTGCAAACAGCTGATTCTCAATATATACGTCCGCAGCGGTCAGTCGGTTGAGCAAGGTTGATTTGCCGGCATTCGTATATCCCACCAGAGCGACCTGAATGGCTCCGGATTTCTTTCTGCGTTCGCGGTGCAGGACGCGATGCTTCGTAATCTCATCCAGCTGCCGCTTCAAATCACTGATGCGGTCACGGATATGCCTGCGATCCGTTTCTAGCTTGCTCTCGCCGGGACCCCGGGTGCCGATTCCGCCGCCGAGCCGGGATAAATTTTTGCCATGACCTGATAACCTGGGCAGTAAATAGCTGTGCTGCGCCAGCTCAACCTGGATAATCCCTTCACGCGTCTTGGCTCGCTGAGCAAAAATATCAAGAATGAGTTGAGTCCTGTCGATTATTTTGACGTCCAGCGTCTCCTCCAGATTGCGAACCTGAGCACCCGACAGCTCCTGATCAAAAATAGCGGTGTTTGCTCCCAGGCCGTCAATAGCCATGCGTAGCTCCTCGACCTTGCCTTTGCCGATAAACCACCGGGAGTCCGGGGTCTCGCGATTCTGGGTAATCACCTCCAGCACCTCGACGCCAGCCGTCTCTGACAGCTGAACCAGTTCCTGCAGAGAATGCTCGGTATTCAGGCCGGAGCGCTTTACCTGATCTGTTACGAGGCTGACCAATATTGCCCGATCCTTCATCTCTGAATTCGTCTCATGTAAATGATTTGCCATAGATAGTACTCCTTTTAGAGGTTAGGTAATTGCATCAAATCTGTAGAAAATCATTTAAGGAAGCTGCATACGAAAGTCCTCAGGCCGCAGCGTCATCAATTCCAGCTTGCCCGGATTCCCGGTAACATATTGATTTAGCAAACGCACAGCCTGATTCCGGATACCCTTCTCTATTAAATTTCGCACGTATCTCGCATTACTGAAGGCATGACTGCCGTCCTCTTTCTCACTTTGCAGATGCTCACGCAGCCGGCTCATGGATTGCGGCATCAGAATATAATCCCGTTCCTTTGCCATGAGCTCAGTGATCTGAATCAGCTGATCCAGGTTATAGTCCGGGAAATTCATCTGGATCGGAAATCGGGAATGCAGCCCGGGATTACTGCACATAAAAAAATCAATTTCATCACAATAACCGGCGAGAATCAGAACAAACTGATTCTTATGGTCTTCCATCGCTTTGACCAGGGTATCGATAGCTTCCTTACCGAAATCCTTCTCCCCGCCTCTGGCTAGACTGTAGGCTTCATCAATGAACAGAATCCCACCGATCGCTTTCTTAACCAGATCCCGCGTTTTCTGGGCCGTATGTCCGATGTATTCACCAACCAGATCTGCACGTTCTACCTCGACAAGATGTCCTTTGCTCAGCACACCCATCTTCTGAAACAGCTTCGCAACGATCCGGGCTACTGTCGTCTTTCCGGTCCCCGGATTGCCTTTAAAAATCATATGAAAAACCTGACCGCCGCTATGGAGCCCGGCGACTGATCGCATTCTTGCCACCTGAAGCAGCGCATAAATCTCGTAAACGAGCTCTTTAATCTGCTCCAGCCCGACCAATTGGTCCAGCTCCTTCTGAATCTCCTGAAACAGGCCTTGTACCGGCGTATTCAAGGCTGCCGGCTCACTTGCGGGTACGGCACTGCTGACCAGCGGGGCCTCGCTGCTTCGGAGCACGACATTAATTTGTCTCGAAGGCCTCGACTCCGATCGGCTGCCGGCAGCGTTAGTTCTCCCGTTCATTGCTCCTCACCTCAATCCAAAGGGCTCACTATCCCTTCATATGTATTCTCTTTGGACTTCGGTTATTAGAAGACTTATTCCTTCCATCCCATAGCAAGCAGCATCCGGTCTAGTCTCCATTTGCTGAACGCTAGAATTTCGCGGCCCTTTTGCTGAGTCAGCGGCAGCACGTCCGAGGTTGTGACTGCAAGCTTGGGGTTTCTGTAATCCAGAACCTCAGCGATTTCCATAGCTCGGGCACCATGGTAATCATGAGTGATAATAACAGCCTGCTCCCAGCCCTGCTCTTCCATGATTGCGCGGCTAAAGAGCAAGTTCTCGTACGTGCTGGTCGCTTCATTCTCCAGGTGGATGTTCTCCTCAGGGATCCCCTGACTTACTAAATCGTTGCGCATGCCTTCTGCCTCTGTGTAAGGATATTCTGGCGCATCCAATCCACCCGTCACGATAAACTTCTCAAAATACCCCTGATCATACAGCATTCGGGCATAATCAAGTCGCTCCTTCAGTCCCGGACTCGGCTTCTCTCCCCACATCGAGGCTCCCAGAATAATTCCAACCTCCACAGTGTCATCCAGTGTAGATTCGGCTTGGCCAATTCTTGTGTAAACGTAACCGCACCATATCACTCCCAACAGGATCACAACCAGACCTAAGCGCGTCCAAATCTTCATGTGATGTCTTAGATGCCGAGGACGAGCAGACGAGGGCTGTACAGCCTTCGACTCCCTCATATTTACTTCATCCTCTCCTTCTCACCTGTTAGCGTTTCCTGCGAAACTCCCCATTATGAAACAGCCGGTCTCGATGATCCAGCGACATCATAAAGTAAGGAAACTCATGCGCATCAATCGCTCTCAGCACTTCGCGGGCCGTTACCTTGGCCTGCCTGTAATCATCGCGGGTAATGTCGCTTCGCCGAAGCGCATCCTCCAGTTCATCCTCGTCCAGCAAAAAGACTTCCCCATCCTTGTTCACGACGACGTCAAGGTACAAATCATCAAACCACGGCACACCCTGGTCCGTAACCCCCTGCTTCTTGCAGATATCGATGTACCACTGTACAATTCTCCGCTTCTCATCAAACATCGCCGTGACAATAAAATGGCTGTCCTTCGGGTAATACTGCAGCCACGAATAGCCTCGATCCGCAATACGGTATGTATGCCTTCCATACGTCTTCCACAAAGGCTCTTTCAAACCGTAGATGGTGTATAAGGTGAGATATCCCGTGAACTGCTCTCCTTCCACATACCGGGAAGTGAAATGCCGCCTCGTAATGCGCCGCCAATTCGCCCGGTCTCCGAATTTACGTTTCATGGAATTTTCCTCCCCATATCGTAAATTCAGCTTACCACATTTGTTAAATACACTCAAAATAAACAAAGCAGGCGCAGCCGAGAGTGAATCTCAGCCGCGCCTGCTTAGCTGCTGTAGCAGATGCTTGAATGCGGTAATATAAGGTGCCTGCTGCCTGACAGGACTGTGCTAAGGCTGAGGCTGTGCCGTATTATTGCCTGGAGATGGACTGCTTTGAGGCGTTGTGGTGCCAGGGACAGATGTGTTCCCACCGCTGCCTCCGCTTTCACCTGTAGTACCCGTGCCCGTGCCGTTTCTGCCGGTGCCTGTACTGCTGCGGCCTTCAGTGCCGCCTGGGACAGGCGTGCTGCCGGTGTCACCGCTGGGTGCTGTTTCTCCCGAATCGTCCTCCCCTTCATCTTCTTCGCCAGCGCCTTCGCCTTCTCCACTCTCACCGCCTGGTCTGTTCGAGGTACCGTTCTGACCCGGACTCGGCTGCTCTGAGCCATTTCCTTGACCCGAACCGCTCCCGTTGCGAGAATTTCCTTCCCCGTTGCCAGGCTCCTCATTCTCTTCCGCATTGTCTTCTTCCTGCCCATTCTCCTCGCGATCTTCCTCTTCCTGCTCGTTCTCATCATTACGTTCCGTTTCCGGCTCTTCCTCTGGTGGTGCCGGACCGGTAATGACCACCTCAACAGTATTCGAAGGCTCACTTTCCTGATCGCTTTCCGGATCATATGCGGTGACATAATAGCTGTAGGTCAGACCTGCAAGCACGCTGATATCATCGGTAGACGTGCCAGCCAGCTCATTCATAATCCGGGTATAATCTGTTTCTGACGCTTCCTTCCGGTAAACACGGTACTCTGCTCCGCTAACCTCGGAAGCACTCCATGTCAGGTTAACTGCATTCCCCTCTTCATTGTAATAACCGGATACATTCCGGACTGCGGACAACTCCGGCTGCTCCGGCTCAACGGGCGCCTGGGGCTGATCCAGAACCGGGAAGCTTTGCGGATCATAGTTCTGAACGGCCTTGTCCATAATCTTGCCCCACAGTGCCGCAGCCATCGGGCTGCTCTGCTTCAGCATACGTTCAGCGCTGGGTTCATCGTACCCCATCCAGACTGCTGCAGTCAGCTCCGGGGTATATCCCACAAACCATACATCCCGGATTCCGCTGACCCCGGTTATCCCGCTCTGCGTCGTGCCCGTCTTGCCGGCAACAGGGCGGCTGATTCTCGCGTTTCGGCCAGTCCCTTCATTCACCACCAGCTGCATCATATCTGTGATCTCCGATGCCGTCTCCGGTGACATAACACGCTCTGATGTCATCCCCTTATTCTCATGAACCACTTTGCCATTGCTGTTCTTAATCTGCTTAATGGCATAGGCCTCTTTCAGCTCACCGCCATTGGCAAAGGCCGTGAAGGCGCGTGCCATTTCAAAGGTATTGGTGCCCGTCGCTCCCAGAGCCAGAGACAGATTCTGATCACTTTCTTTCACACTGATGCCCAGCTTCTGAGCAAATTGAAAGCCGGTCTTGACCCCGATCTTGTTCAGCATCCAAACAGCCGGGATGTTCTCAGAACGCTGAATTGCTTCTGCCATGCTGACACTTTTGGAGTATCCATTCAGGTTGTTCGGGCAATACTCCCCGAAGCACTGCTTTTCATTCGTAATCCTAGTGTCTTTTGACAGTTCGGGATCACTCTCCAGTGCGGGAGCGTACACAGCTACCGGCTTCAGTGAAGATCCTGGCTGCCGCACCTTACTGTCAAAAGCCCGGTTGAAGCTGGCGCGCTGATAATTCCGCCCCCCGCCAATGGCTACGATGCTGCCATTATGCTGGTTCATAATCACCATAGAGCCCTGCACAATGTCTTCACCGACACCTTTTTCAAAGTTGCTGTCATTATTGAACTCATCTTCTACCGCCTGCTGAGCAGACGCATCCATCGTGGTATAAATAGAGTAGCCGCCAACATTCAGGTCATCCTCGGTCAGGCCGTATTTCTCCTCGGCTTCCTCGATGACATAGTCAATGAACGCGGTATATTTCTGCTGTGTCGCAGGCGGCTCGTAGGTATACTCAACCTTTTTGGCTTTCTCGGCATCCGCCGCGCTGATATAGCCCTGCTGCTCCATCAGCGTCAGCACGACTGCTCGACGTTCCATACTGAGCTCCGGATTTCGAATCGGATTGTATTTGGAAGGTCCCTTGGGCATTGCAGCGAGTGTCGCCATTTCCCAGAGCTCCAGCTTATTCAAGTCACTCTTGCCGAAATAATGCTGCGACGCAGCCTTAATTCCATAATAAGGGCCGCCAAAGTTGATCCGGTTCAGGTACATTTCCATAATTTCGTCCTTCGTGTGCTGACGCTCCAGCGCCAGCGCAATGGAAACCTCTGTGGCCTTTCGGAAGAAAGTCTTATCCCGGGTAAGGAAAATATTTTTGGCCAGCTGCTGGGTAATGGTGCTTCCCCCTTCAACCATCGCTCTTGCCATAATATCCTTCACGGCAGCGCGCCCGATCGACCAAATATCCACGCCGCTGTGATCATAAAAGCGTTTGTCCTCGGTGGCGATAAATGCCTGCTGCAGCAGCTCCGGGATCTGATCAATGTCGACCGGATCACTCTTTTGAATGGAGAGCTCACCCATAAGCTGCCCGTTACGATCATAAACCTTTGATGTGCCGTATGCCGTTAATTTGTCTTTGTTCTCCTCCAGCAGCCTCTCGCCGCTGACCATGATAAACAGGTATCCCGCCAGCGCACAGAACACGGCAAAAACGCCGGTGAAAAATAAGATCCACCCGACTTTTTTCCCCTTGCTCTTGGATTTGCCTGCGGGCTTCGTTGTTTTTCGGGCATTGTTATTTTTGTTTACCCTTGAAATTCCGTTATTATCCTTGCCAGCCATATGCGGCCCCCTCCTGACTCCCTGGTACTGTGGAAATGTGAAGTCTTCTTCGGAAAGAAAAGAACAACCTTCTCAGGTTGTCCTCCACACTTCTTATACAACTAAACGAAATATACACCAAAAAGTTTCAGCTTAAACATGAAACCAATCTTATTGCTCTCCCTGCTGCTCCTGCATCAGAGAAACATTGCGCTGCGGCATAAAGGTTGAAATCGCATGCTTATACACCATTTGCTGACGGCCGTCGCTGTCGATCACAATCGTAAAGTTGTCAAAAGCCTTGATGGTTCCGCGGATTTGGAAGCCGTTCGTTAAGTAAACGGTAGCGGGAATGTTCTCTTTGCGAAGCTGATTCAAGAACGTGTCTTGGATGTTGATGGACTTGTTCATTTAGCCGTACCCCCAATGGTTCAATTAGATTGTTATCATGTTATTCCATATGAATGTGAAGCTTTCCTGCTATTATAGCATGGATTTTTTCATAGCTTTCAATAAAATTTCCGGCTTCTCCCACATCGACCCACTGGATATCCTTCATATGGCGGAACCAGGACAGCTGGCGTTTGGCAAATCGGCGGGTATCCCGCTTCAGGAGGGTGACAGCTTCCTCCCACGTCAGCTCATGGCGTAAGTACGACACCATTTCCTTATAACCCAGCCCTTGCATGGCCACCATTCCGGGTTCAAAGCCTCGGTCCATCAATGCCGCTACCTCTTCAACAAGCCCTTGGCGCAGCATGATATCGATTCGTTCCTCAATACGGTTATATAGCATTTGGCGGTCCATTGTCAAACCGATCAAACAGAGCTCATAGGGAGATTCTTTCTTTTGCTGCTGCAGCGAAGCGGACATAGGAACCCCGGTCAGATGAACAATTTCGAGAGCCCGCACCACGCGGCGGACATCATTGGGATGCAGCCTCTCCGCGCTCAGAGGGTCTGCCTCGACCAGCTGCTGATGCAGGGCCGCTTCGCCATGCTGCTTGGCAAATTGAAATTTCTCCTGCCGGAATGCTTCGTCAGAGCCTGTCTCACTGAACTGGTAATTGTAACACACCGACTCGATATACAGCCCCGTGCCGCCCACTATAAACGGCAGCTTTCCCCGGGCGCTGATCTCACGGATGAGCCTGACACTCTCCTCTTGAAATTCCGCTACGGAATAGGGATAATCCGGTTCGTGAATATCAATGAGATGGTGCGGGATGCCCTCCATCTCTTCTGCCGTAATTTTGGCCGTCCCGATATCCATGCCCCGGTACACCTGCATGGAATCGCCGGAGATGATCTCGGCGTTCAAGGCTTTCGCAAGCTCAATGCTCAGCTTCGTTTTTCCGACAGCTGTCGGGCCGATCAGCACCAGCAATTTGGGTCTCGCAGCACTAGTCAATGTAAATCACTCCGTACGTTATTTTTGAATTGCCGCGCGCCATTGCCTCAAACCCGAGACGTTCGAATTCAGGACTATTCCGCTTTTCCTTCATCACAACACTCTTACGGGCCACCCGTACCGCTTCCTGAACACTGAGTTGATCCAGTGCACTTCCATTTGCATAATGCCGCAGCGGATTAATTGAAGCCGAATCTGTCAATGGATCCCGAAACATGGGGTCAAAATACACAATATCCACGCTCTTGTCCGGAAGGCTCTGCAAATATTCCAGATGTCCGCTATGCTTGACCTCAATGCGCCGCATCGCTTCATCACTCCGTGCCAAATGACTGGTATAGGTCTTCAGGCCTTCCTTCAGCAGCACATATAATGGATGAGAGCTTTCAAGAGCCGTTACATGCCCGGAAAGCCCTGCTTTAAACGAAAACACGAGGGCATCCGTTCCAAGACCCGCGGTGCAGTCCAGAACAGAATCTCCTTCCTCCATCCGCGCTGCCTGAAGCATAAGGTCCGTCTCCCCCCGCATGACGCGTTTGAGACGGACAAATCCCATGCTGGGATGGAATTCCAGCGTTTCCTTCCCGGGTCCCCCAAGCCGCACATGCCCTTCCAGAAGTATCAATATATCCTCATCGCCACTACTGGCTGCGAGACGGGCCAAGGAACGTCCGCTGCGGGGCACGTACCTGCATCCCGTTTCTGCTGCAATATACTGAGCCCGGCTTACTAAATGTGCCGCTTCAGCCTCACCTGTTGTAATAATCATCGTATCCTCCTGCTTCGTTACATCACTCGTTTGAACAATTTTTCCAGATCATAGGTTGAAAAAGAAATGACGATCGGCCGTCCATGCGGACACGTATACGGCTGTTTGCAGGCCGCAAGACGGTCCAGCAGCTTCACGGACTCGACCTCTGTCAGCTTCTGGTTCGCCTTAATCGAAGCCTTGCAGGAGGCCATAATCGACGAAGCCTCCCGCAGCTTGGAGAGATCAATATTGCGCTCCTGCAGCACCCACTCCGCCATTTCGATGATAAGATCTCGTTCCTCCCCCTTGGGAAACCAGTAGGGATGGGAACGGACGAGAAACGTCTGACCGCCGAAATGCTCCAGATAGACACCTACCTGCTCAAACCAGTGCAGGCGTTCCTTCAGCTTCAAGGCGTCAGAAGGCGTAAATTCCAAGGTAATCGGCAGCAGCAGCTCTTGTGAAGCGTCTGCCGGCCTGCCGAATTTCTCGAAGTAATCCTCATAATTAATGCGCTCATGGGCAGCATGCTGATCAATAAGGTACAATCCGGTGTCGTTTTGGGCAATCAAGTACGTTCCGTGATGCTGCCCGATCAAAGACAGCTCGGGAAAAGCCGGGATTTCCGGTGCCGCACCGCCCCCAGTCTGCAGCCAGTCCTTGGACACTTGTCTCGCCGCTGGCGATAACGACGACTCTCTTTGCCCTCCAGGCTTGAAATTCTGTCCACTTGAAGCCGGCATGCCAGAGCTGCTTCGTGAAGCCGGCTTCTGTACGTCATAAGAAGCTGCGGCGGCCTCGCGAAGCTCGGGAGCATGGGGCCCCGCCTCCTGCCGTGTGGCCTCCGGCAGCTTCGATGGGGTCGCCGGAGCCTCTTTCACTGACCTGTCCTCAGCAGGTTCAAAAGGCTTGGCTGCGTGATGGGGAGCAGCAGCTTGCGGATCACCCATGCCTTGTCTTGGAAACGACAGCTGCTCCTGGATATAAGCCGTTCCCTCTTTACCGATATGTTGCTTGGCCGGACGCGGGATCAGCACCTCCTGCATCAGCACCTTTTGCACAGTCTCCTGAATCAGAGCTGTCAGTTCTGCCTCCTTGCTGAACCGCACCTCCAGCTTGGAAGGGTGAACATTGACATCCACCAGAGATGGATGCATGTCCAGCTTCATGACCATAAGCGGGTAGCGGTTGATCGGGAGCATCGTATGATACCCTCGCAGAACAGCCTGTGTCAGGGCGTAACTGCGGATATACCGTCCATTCACAATAAAGGACATTGCATTGCGGTTCGCTCTTGTCCAGTCCGGCCGGCTGATAAAGCCGCTAATGCGGTAATCCATGTCCTCCGCTTCAATGGGCAGCATCGCTTTCGCTGTACCCGTCCCGTAGATCGCTGCAATGACATTGCGCGTATCTCCACCGCCCATCGTCTGAAGCAGTACATTGCCGTTATGACGCACCGTAAACGCAATATCGGCCCGAGACAGGGCGAGGCGGTACATATAATCCGAGATATGGCCCAGCTCGGTCTGGATCGTTTTCATATATTTCAGCCTTGCCGGCGTATTGTAAAACAATTCCTTCACGATGAAATCTGTGCCACGCGGCGCCGCCGTATCCTCGTTCACCTTCAGCTGCCCGCCTTCAATAACAATCCTTCGTCCCCGTCCGTCCGTATTGCTCGATGTCGTCAATGTCACCTTGGATACAGCTGCAATGGACGGCAGAGCCTCTCCGCGAAAGCCGAGACTCGTAATCTGAAACAGATCTCTACCCTGAGAAATCTTACTGGTAGCATGGCGGTAAAAGGCGGTTTCGCAATCGTCAGGCTCAATGCCGGAGCCGTTGTCGGTGACGCGAATGCTGTGCAGGCCGCCTTCTTCCACGGACACCTCAATCACGGTGCTCCCGGCGTCCATCGCGTTCTCAACCAGCTCCTTGACGACGGAGGCCGGCCGCTCCACGACTTCACCGGCAGCGATCTGGTTTGCGATATGCTCGTCCAATATGTGTATTTTGGCCATCGTTTCTACCTCCATCGTTGTTGCTGATTTACATTATAGTAATTGCTTCGCTTTCGTTCTCAGCTCGTTCAAGAGCTGCATGGCCTGCAGCGGGGTCATGTTCATAATATCGGCTGACCTTATATCCTCCAGAATCTGCTCCTTCATAGGGTCCGGGATCGACGCCTTCACGGCGGTCTCAGGCTTGCCTGCGGCCATCGCTCGGGTAGAAGCCTCTTCTTCCTCACCGAACATCGAGAGCTGGAATACATCCCGGCTTTCTTTGGTTTGATCCCGCTTCCATGCTGTCTCCAGGGAAGCAGCCGCTTCTCCTGCTACAGCATGCAGAGAGGCCTTCTCCAGATCCTGCAGCAGCCCGTAGGCACGGTCAATGATGCTGCCGGGCAGCCCAGCCAATCTGGCACAGTAGATTCCATAACTGCTGTCTGCCGCACCTGAAACCAGCTTTCTCAGAAAATGAACCTGATCCCCGCTCTCCTGCACGGCCATTGAATAATTGACGAGACCGTCCAGGCTGTCCGCCAAATGGGCAAGCTCATGAAAATGCGTGGAGACTAAAGCTTTACAGCGTATGACATCATGTACATACTCAATCACGGCCTGGGCAATCGCCATACCCTCACTCGTTGACGTGCCTCGTCCCAGCTCATCGATGATAATCAGGCTGTTCGGTGTCGCTTTCTCTGTCATGACCTGTATATCTGCCATTTCCACCATAAATGTGCTTTGACCGCCAATCAGGTCATCTGCCGCCCCAATCCGCGTAAAGATACGATCCACCAGCGGCAGCACAGCCCGCTCTGCAGGTACAAAGCAGCCAATTTGAGCCATGATGGAGAACAGCGCCACCTGGCGCATATAGGTGCTTTTTCCAGCCATATTCGGTCCGGTAATCAGCAGTATGGACGAGCCGTCCTTCTGGAGGCTGGTTCCATTTGAAATAAAGGCAGAATCCTTCATAACCGCTTCGACGACCGGATGCCGGCCGGCCTCAATGTTCATATCATAGCCATCGCTCAGCTCCGGCTTGACATAACGCTGATCTGCGCTGACTGCAGCAAGAGATTGGTATACGTCCATCTCTGCGACCTGCTCTGCGAGCTTCTGCAGACGGGCAATCTCGGCATTGACCGCTTCACGCAGCTCTGTAAACAAGGCATACTCCAGATCCACCATCTTGTCCTGGGCTTCCAGAATAAGGCCTTCCTTCTCCTTCAGCTCCGGAGTCACGTAACGCTCCGCGTTCGCAAGCGTCTGCTTCCGTTCATACCGCCCCTCAGGCAGCGCAGACAGATTGGATTTGGTCACTTCGATATAGTACCCGAACACTTTATTGAAGCCGATCTTAAGCGACTTGATGCCTGTCGCCGCACGTTCTCTGGCTTCCAGCTCGGCGATCCACTGCTTGCCGTTCCGGCTTGCCTCGCGCAGCTCGTCCAGCCGCTCATGATAGCCTGGCTTGATCATGCCGCCATCACGCAGAGACACCGGAGGATCATCCGCAATGGCGTCCCCGATCAGGGCGCATAAATCACCGCAGATATCCATGCTTTGGGCGAGCCGCTGCAATGTCTCCGAGCCTGAATCCTGACAGAGCTCTTTCAATGCGGGAATCTGCTGCAAAGACAGCTTCAGGGCGTTCATATCCCTGCCATTGGCGCTGCCAAAGGCAATTCTGCCGACCAGCCGCTCCAGGTCATAAATTTCCTTCAGGGCGGCCCGCAGATCCTCCCGGACAATATATTGCTGATACAGCCGCTCTACAGCCTCCAGACGTTCTTCAATACGGCTGCGAGAGCGCAGCGGCTTATCGATCCAACGGCGAAGCAGACGCGCTCCCATGGAGGTCTCCGTCCGGTCCAGCAGCCACAGGAGCGAGCCCTTCTTGGAGCGCTCCCGAACCGTTTCAACCAGCTCCAGGTTTCTCCGCGTGAACGGATCCAGAACCATAAATTGACCGGGCTCATATGAGGATATCCGGGTTAACTGTCCCATGCTTCGTTTCTGCGTCTCATTCAGGTATGAGATGAGCAGCGACACGCATTTCTGCCGTTCCTGATCCAGCCGGGCCCATGTGGAGTCCCCGAACTGTGCCGAGACCAGATCATCCTGTCTCCGTTCCCAGGACGTATAGAGCACGGGCCGGCCGGAAGGAAGCGCACTTGAAGCCACGGCGCTGAGCAGCGACTCATCACCAATAATTTCAGAAGGCTCATAGATTCCGATTTCGTCCCGCAGCCACTCTTCCGAAGCCGGCATGGAGGTCACATAGAGCTCCCCGGTGGATAGGTCACAGGCCGCAATTGCCATTAATGCATCCTGAGACGTGATACAGACCATGTAGTTATTCGCCTTCTCGGCGACCGTCTTCCCTTCCATAATGGTGCCCGGCGTCACGACGCGGACAATTTCCCGCCGCACCATCCCCTTGGTCACCGAAGCGTCCTCCATTTGCTCGCAGATGGCGACCTTGTAGCCTTTTTCAATCAGACGTACGATATAGCCCTCGGCCGAGTGGAAGGGAACGCCGCACATCGGAATCTTGTCGCCGCCCCCGCCTTCGCGGCCGGTTAATGTAATCTCCAGCTCTTTGGATGCCAGAATGGCATCGTCAAAGAACATCTCGTAAAAATCTCCTAAACGGAAAAAAAGAAACGCATCCCGCGCCTGTTCTTTAATGCCTAAGTATTGTTCAATCATCGGCGTGTATTTTGCCATATTTACCTCCATGCCGTGTTCAGCTTGAACTCTATTATACCAAAAATCGAGTTAAGGTCACGGGAGTACCGGAAGATTCCAAAGTCTGCGAATATCCCTCGATTCATTCCAGGTTTTCCCGGAATAAATCTGCTGAAACAATCGGTCGATGCATTGCCGGTGAGCCTCATAAGCCTTCAGCTTCCCATAATCCTGATGAAGCCGCACAGCCCATGCAGATAGAACGCTGCGGTCACCTTCGTAATAAGCCCGGTGCACTTCGTTATAGGAGAGCGGCCGAAGATTCAGCTCACTATAATGGTGGGCAATCAGATATGCCATGTGGAGCACCCCGCGCGTAATCAGAGGAGACACGAGAAAGCTGGGGGGTGTCCGGTATTCAAAGCCGCCATGGCTCTGGTGACGGAAATCGCCGAGGCTTCCATATCTCGGACGGCGGGAGCGTCCCCGCGGATCCTCAAGCGCGGCCAAAGGCAGCGAAAGGTAGTTGTCCAGGCACTGCAGCACCTCAAGCGAGAGAGGAATACCGCTGAAATGCAGATGCCCGCCCAGCGGATAGCCGTCTGCCGGCATGGCGCCCGCTCTCCACTCCAGCGTCCGGTCCGTGATCAAGCTCCATGCGTCGCGGAACACCCTTCTCATCTCCAGCAGCAGGCTTTCCGGCTCCGCTTTAGGCTCAGGACGAAGCTCCGCCAGCGGATAGGTCACGGTCTCGCCAATCCGAACTGCATCACAGCCCGCCCGGCCATACCGGTCCAGAAATTGAGAGGCATCAGCCACCCTCCCCTCCCGGTCCACCAGGATAAATTCCGGGTCCATGCCCAACAAGACGGGGGCGCCGGGGCCTTGAGGCTTCAGGCTGCTGTCTTGCCTCGGCTTACCATTATCGGAATGAGACCGCCGGGCGATGTGCTCCACAACGTAACGTCGCCCCGGCAGCAAAGATATTGTGACCTCCCCGCGCTCCAGCCCCAAGACGTACAGAGTCCGTATAGCGGCTCGGCACAGCCGGGCGTGGAGGCCATCACTTGATCCGGAATGCTCCATACCTTGCATTGAAGTCTGCAAATAACCGGCGTTCGAAGCCATCAGCTTGCAGACCTCTGCGTCTTCCAGGCTATAAACGGTCACCAGGTAGCTGGCAGCATACCTGGACGGCATGCTCAAGGCATCTCCCTCCAGCGGACCTCCAATCCGGCTTGGAATGCCGGAACGCTCCAGTCGATGATGAATGTCTTCAAGACTCATTTGGAGCGGCTGCTCCACATTCCCGGAACTCCCTTTCCATTCGACCTCATCCAGCTTCATGATCCACCACCCTTTCCACGCCAACAAAAAAAGCCCCGGCACTCGGAGCTTTCAACAAAAGAGGGCGTTTGCCCTCTGCAAAGCCGCCCCCTACTGCATAGACTATCTTGTAACATGGGAATCAGCAGGGTTGGTTTACAGCTCATCCTCCAGATCGTCAAACTCCAGATCCTCATAATCGCTGTCGCCGCTGTCTCCCCCGGCAAATTCAAACTCTTTGTCCTCCAGATCACTTGCTTGACCCACCAGCACCAGCACCTTGGTTTCGGCGACCAGCTCAACGGAGTACTCTCTCTCCACTCTCAGAATTACGCTTTTCCCGTTGGAAGATACACTGGCCTCCACACAGCTTGGTTCCTGGGTTGCTTCCGCCGATACCTCTACGGTGGAGGAACGGTGCTTGGGATCCAGATAAGAGAGAGGCACGCGCTCTACATACGACACCGTTTCTTTGGCCACATCGGTCTGCGAATTTTTGTCATAGGAATACCAGATGTTCAAATCATAAGTACCTACAACCTCGATTCCGTCTCCGGCGGCCACCGCCTCATACTGATGCTGTATAATCCAGGCCCCTAAAATACTGGTCGGATTATTGGGCGGAGTCACGGTATGTGTTACGGTAGAGAATTTGCGCCCTTTGCCGCAGATCGCCTTGGTGATAATTTCTCTACATTGGTGTTTACTGCTTAATGACATCTTCGAACCTCCTCCATACAATCATTCCCTACAAGTGTATGCACGACATGGGCGAATGTTGAATGAAGTGGTCCAAATAAATTGTCTTTATGCTAAAAATAGTGATGCTAAGCTTGTTTAGCGACCTTACTGGTCGGCGCCTTGCTTCGCTTTGAAATTTTCAGAAAATCCTCCAGCTCTTTGCTCAGCTGCAAAATCGCCGACCTGACCTCGAACTCCTCCCGGGTCTTCGGCAGCTCCATTTCCCGGAATCTGGCTTGGACCTCTGTCAGCAGCTTCTCGGTTTTGCCTGTGTATTCCTCTGCGATCACATCCTGGCTGATCTGATCGAACAGCTCGGCGGCGAATATGCCTGTGGGCAGCTTCTCATAGATCTGGGACACCAGATGCATCATGGCGGCAATATGGTCCAGCTGCTCCTTCCGCATATAGAAGTAAACGTTCCACGCCAGATCCGGGTGCAGCATCTGGTTCTCCAGATTGCGGTTGCTCTCTGCAATGCCGCGCTCGACCATTTTACCAGCCTGAATCATTTCCTTGCCATCCCACAGATGAGACGGCTCCCGCAGCGTGCGGGAAATCTGGGTGAAAATCTGCGAGAATAGCCCGTCCACCTGCCGCCTGATTTGACCCAGCTGCCCCTCACCCTTGGGCATGTAGATCATGTTCACGACCATCGCCGAGCCCAGCCCGATCATAAGCAGCTGCACCTCGGTCCAAAAAATGTGAATGTCCAGCTCCTGCCCGCTGAATACGCGGAATACGACCACAGAGCTCGTGACAATGCCTTCCTTTAAATGCGCTTTGGAAATGGCCGGGAACGCAATCAGTATGTATAATGCCAGTACCCAGTAATGATAGCCCAGCAGCTGAAACAGCACTGATGCAAACACAAGACCGAGCAGTGACGCAAAAAAACGTGACGATACGGAGTGCAGGCTGCGCTTGCGCGTTACATCCACACCCAGTATCGCCAGCAGACCGGCAGAGGTTGCTCCCGGAATCTCTAATGCATCTGTAATTAAAATGGCCAGCAAGGCCGCAATCGCTGTTTTGATCACGCGGAATCCCATCATATCCAGTCTCCTGTCATTCCCGATGAACTTACAGATTTATCGTATCCCATTTTTGGAGGGGAGACAACCTGACATGGACTCAACGGGAGCGAAGCAGCAGCTTTTCAATATAGACGACCAGCTGATACATGCCTGTGGCCGCCACTGCAATTACGAGCAGACTGGAGAGCACAATGGTGAAGTTAAACACCTGAAATCCGTACATAATCAAATAGCCAAGACCTGATTTCGCAACGAGAAATTCTCCCACAATCACGCCTACCCAGGCCATCCCTACATTGACCTTCAAGGTGGAGATTATGGCCGGGAATGAGGCGGGCAGAATGACCCGCCTAAACCTCTGGGCCTTGCTTCCTCCGAATGTACGGACGACCTTGACATAATTGGGGTCCACCTCAGAAAAGCTGTTATAGACCACCAGTGTGGTAACAATAACCGTAATCGAGAGCGTCGTCATGACAATCGCTGTAAAGCCGCCCCCAAACATGACAATAAAGATCGGTCCCAGCGCGACCTTGGGCATGCTGTTAAACACGACCATATACGGGTCCAGCACCTTCGACAGAAAAGGGGACCACCAGATCAGCACTGCCAGCAGTGTCCCCGCCAGCGTTCCCAGCAGAAATCCTACCGCGGTCTCGCCTACAGTTACTCCGATATGTCCCCACCACTCCAAGGTCACTGCCTGCTGAGAAAGATAGAGCGCAATTTTGCTGGGATAGCTGAAGAGAAGCACATCAATCCAGCTAAGCCTTCCGGCCACCTCCCACAGGGCAAAGAAGACGGCTAGCAGCAAGAGCTGCACTGCCAGCACCAGACGGCTCTCTTTTCGTTTCCGTCGCAGATGCACGGCATGCATATCATCAAGCCAGGCCCCGCCGTTCTCCTGGTTCGAGAAAGCTCCTTTTCCCGGTTCTCCCACGGCATTCACTCCTTTCCGCTGATCTTCTCCATTTCGTGCCATATGCTATGAAACAGCTCGTTAAAGCCCGGCTCCTTCCGGGCCAGAAACGGCTCCGTGCTGCGCACAGGCTCAGGGACGTCAAACACATAGTGAATCTGGCCCGGGTTTCGATTTAACAGCACCACCCGATCACTCATAGCAATGGCCTCCGACAAGTCATGCGTGACCAGCACAGCCGTTTTGCGGCGCTCCTTCAGCGTTTTGACGATGAGGTTTTCTAGCTTCAGCTTTGTCTGGTAATCCAGCGCAGAGAATGGCTCATCCAGAAGCAGCAAGGATGGATCGGCAGCCAGCGTGCGGACCAGGGCCACACGCTGACGCATCCCGCCGGACAGCTGCTGGGGATAAAAGCTACCGTAGCCCGCCAAGTCCATCTCCTTCAGCAGCTCTTCGGTCAGCACAGCCGAAGCCTCATTCAGTCCGCCTGTCAGCTCCAGTCCGAGCAGCGCGTTCTTCTGAATGCTAAGCCAAGGGAACAGATAATCCTGCTGCAGCATATAGCCTACCTCGGGGGAGGTGTCCTCTACCGCATGGCCGTTCACGGTTACTGTGCCCTTTGAAGGCTGCAGCAGCCCGGCAATGATCGACAGAAGGGTCGTTTTGCCGCAGCCGCTAGGCCCGATGAGACTGACAAATTCACCAGGATAAACGGTGAGATTAATGTCCTCAATAGCCAAGGAAGCTTCCCGGTCACTAACATAAGCATGTGTAATTTGCTTCAGCTCCACAGCCGGCTTCATTCCTGATTCCTCCTTCCACGGCAGGCGGCCGTCTTGGTTCATTCTCCGCTCCGCTTTGCCTGCTCTGCAAAACGATTATTGACGATTTCCTCTGCAGCCACCCGCTCTTTGAGCTCGCCCGCCTGCTCCATGACATCCAGCAAATTATTCCACTCCTGATCATCTACAATGGGGTCCGTAGCGTACGTGCCCTGCTCCATGTAGCGCTTGACTGAAGAAATGACAATTCCGGGATCTGTATCCTTGAAAAACGGCATGATGACCTCCGCCACCTCTTCCGGTGAATGCGTGTTTACCCACTGCTGAGCTTGGTACAAAGCATTTGTAAACCGCTGGACCGTATCAGCATTCTCATTCATATAGCTTTCTTTTGTCATAAACACGGTATAAGGCAGATGGCCGCTCTCTACCCCGAAGGAGGCGACGACCTTTCCTTTGCCCTCCTGTTCGAAGATGGATGCCTGCGGCTCAAACAGCTGCACATATTCTCCGGTTCCCGAAGCGTAAGCAGATGCGATATTGGCGAAGTCGATATTCTGAATCAGCTCCAGATCCTGCCTGGGATCAATGCCTTTGCCCCGCAATGCAAACTCCCCCGCCATCTGCGGCATACCGCCCTTGCGCTGGCCCAGGAACACCTTCCCTTTTAATTGATCCCACTCAAAGGCTCCCGGGGACTCTCTTGCCATCAAAAAGGTCCCGTCTGTTTGTGTCAGCTGCCCGAAGTTAATGACCGGATCCTCCGCACCTTGCTGATACACATAGATCGAGGTCTCAGAGCCTACCAGCGCGACATCAATGCCCCCTGATAACAGTGCAGTCATCGTTTTGTCCCCGCCAAAGGTCGTTTGCAGCTCTACCTCCAGTCCCTGATCTTCAAAAAAGCCTTTCTCCATCGCGACATACTGCGGTGCATAGAACACCGAACGCGTGACCTCGCCGATCTTGACCTTCATCGTTTCACTCTTTCCGCTGCATCCGGACAGTACTAGGGTACATACCATCAGGATGGACAGGGTCATGAACCAGCCTTTTCTTATCATCGCTACCCCTCCACCTGTGAATGATTCTTTTCTTTCCCTAATTTATGCAGCAGCCGTGAGGATGGTTAAAGGCCTTGAGGGCCCATACCAACACAGTCTTAGGACGCCCATGAAAAAAAGGGCTTTACGTCTGATCACCTTTCGGCTGTCAGGCGTAAAGCCCATATCAAATTCTATTCTATTAAAGCTGATAAACGTCCGTATACTTCGCTTCCAAATAATCGGCCAAATAATCCGGATTCAGCGGTTCACCAGTTACACGGACAATAATCTCGGAAGGCTTCTCGCTTTTGCCGTAGCGGAGGATCTTGTCCGTCAGCCACTCCTTGATGGGCGTCAGATTCCCTTCCTCAATAAGCTGATCCAAGTCCGGCATTTCCTTACGCATCGTGTGCATAAATTGTGCTGCATACATATTTCCAAGCGAGTAGGAGGCAAAATATCCGAAATCTCCACCGGACCAGTGAACATCCTGCAGAACACCCATCCGGTCATCAGGCGGCATGATTCCAAGGTATTCTTTGTACTTCGCATTCCAGATTTCCGGGAGCTCCTTTACGGAGAGGCCTTCATTAAACAGCATCTTCTCGATTTCATACCGGATAATGATATGAAGATTGTAGGTCAGCTCGTCGGCTTCAATGCGAATGAACGAATTCTCCACGCGATTGACTGCACGGTAGAAGGCTTCTGCCTCGACATCTCCAAATTGCTGCGGAAAATGCTGCTGTAGATCGCGGAAATACCGCTTCCAGAAAGCGCGGCTGCGGCCAATCATATTCTCCCACAGCCGGGATTGGGATTCATGAATACCCATTGAGGTGCCGCCGGATAACGGAGTGCCGTGCAGCGCAGCTTCAATATTTTGCTCATAGAGAGCGTGACCGCCTTCGTGCAGCGAGCTGAATACCGCGCTCGTCACTTCATCCTGTAAATAGTGAGTTGTAATCCGGACATCACCGTTGTTCAGCCCGATGGCAAACGGGTGAACACTCTCGTCCAGACGGCCGGCTTCAAAATCGTAGCCCATCTGCTCCAGAATAAACAGGCCGAACTTTTCCTGCTGACCTACATCGAACAATTGATGCATAAACGCCGTTTCTGGCTGCTTGCCACGTTCTCTGATGGTTTGAGCCAGCGGAACAAGCCTTGCGGTCAGACGCTGAAACACCTCATCCAGCTCCGCTACTGTCATATCCGGTTCATACATATCCAGCAGGGTATCATAGGGAGTCTGCTTCGCACCCCAATAACCGATGAACTCCTTTTTGAACTCCACAATGCGGCTCAAGTAAGGCTCAAAGCCAACAAAATCGTCATTCTTCTTGGCGTCCTCCCACATCGATTCCGATTGAGCCGCCAGTACTGTATACTCCTTGAAGCGTTCTGCTGGCAAAGACTTGTTGCGGTCATACTCCTTGCCCGCTTCCTGAACCATTCGGCGCTGCAGCTCATTTAGCTGCTCTTGAACGCTTGGAGCGGACAGCGCTTGGATCAGCTCTCCCATCTCAGCGGAGGTCAACAGCTTGAAAGCTTCCGTAGAGAGCATGCCCAAGGTTTCTGACCGGGAAGCAACTCCTTTCTTGGGAGCTCCGGTGCGCAGATCCCAAGCGAGCAGCCCGACCGCTTCATTATAACTGGAAATTTGGCGGAATAACGCTTCAAAGCGTGACCATTCCTCACTCCATTGTTTTTCCATCTATCCTTCACCTGCTTTTAAATATGATTTACACCTTCTACTTGATGATACTTTTCTTCAGGTTTATAATCAACTTTTGAGAAGGCACATCTGTGTTTACATAGCAAAAGGAGTGTGTTACAGCCATGATGATCCAACTGACCGAGGCAGCAGAACAGAAACTTAAAGGAAAGCTTCACAATTCCCCCGGCGTCATCAGGCTGATCCACGACTCTGAAGGCTGCGGCTGCGTGATGAGTGCCGTTCCGGGGCTGGAAATTATCGAACAACCGGGCGAGAATGACGTCGCGTTGGACACGAAAGCTTCTTACCCTATTTACATGAGCCGCAATCATGAGGTGTTTTTCGAGGAAGCGCTGATGCTGGACCTGAATTCGAGCGGACTTCATTTCCGATTGTCAAGCACGGGCCAGACCTACAGCACGAACGTCAAGCTTGTGGACCGCCGCCTGAAGGCGTAGGTTACATGCCCAGCACATTATCTATTATCAAGGAGGAATTGTATCATGACGACTCAGCTTAGCAGTATTATGGAGCACAACCGCAAATTTGTTCAGGACAAGCAGTATGAAGCTTACGAAACGAGCAAGCTTCCCGACAAGAAAACCTTGATCGTAACCTGTATGGACACTCGTTTGGTTGAACTGCTTCCCAAAGCTATGAATTTCAAGAATGGCGACATCAAGATCATCAAGACGGCAGGCGCCATTGTCTCCAACCCGTTTGGCAGCGCGATGCGCTCCATTCTAGTAGGACTTTATGAGCTTAACGTTGAGGAAGTTATCGTCGTTGGACATCATGAGTGCGGTATGGCCTCCCTCAATTCCGAACGAATGGTCAGCTCCATGAAAGAGCGCGGCGTATCCGATGAAGTGCTCTCCACCCTGGATCATTCCGGAATCAAGCTGGATGAATGGCTGCGCGGCTTCGATAACGTAACCTCTGCGGTTGAGAATACAGTCAGTCTGATCAAGAATCATCCGCTGCTGCCACGAAACACCCCAGTTCATGGAATGGTGATCCATCCGGCAACAGGCGCTCTTGATCTGGTCGTTGAAGGCTACAGCGCACCCTGATCAGTATCTTTCATCCTCTGGCATGAGCCGCACTGCGGCTCATGTTTTTTTGTATTTTCTGTGACTTATTTGTCAAACCATACAGTCATGGTGTACACTTTTAATGAACGGACCCGGAAGACGGGAGCACCTGGCTTTCGGCTCACTGATACAGTTCCAAAAGGGGTCATGAACATGAATACGTTGTCATACGGCCTGCTTGGTTTACTCGCCCGGAAGGAATCCTCCGGCTACGAGCTGATGCTTCGAATTCAGCCCTTCTGGCAGGCAAAGCATAGTCAGATTTATCCGCTGCTTGCCCGAATGGAAGAGAAAGGCCTGCTTAGCTCCTACTGGGTTCAGCAGAGCGACAAGCCTGACAAGAAGATTTATGCCATCACGGAAGACGGTATAAGCAAACTCCGGGAATGGATGCATCAGCCGATCGCTCCCTCTGTCACCAAGGATGAGCTGTCTCTTCGAACCTTTTCACTCTGGTTAAGCGAGATTGGCGTATCCGTTGAGATTTACCAGGAACGCCGGGAGCTTTATACGGAGAAGAAGCGGTATTATGAAGAGCTCTTGGCAGGCATTCCGGAAGGACAGTGCCACCCCGGCTCCAAAGAGTTCGGCAGTTATATTTTGGCTACCAAAGCCTTAATGACGGTCGATGCCGAGCTGAAGTGGTGTGATTGGGTCCTGAAGCTGCTGACTGAGCACAGCTACGCTGCTGCCGGACGTGAGTAAATATTTTTGAAACGAATCATGAGCTAGTCCGTATACTAAAGTATGAATACTAATTTTATTTTTGGGAGGTTCGAAAGAACACGATGAAAAAACTACTCGCGATCTTAGTCGTGCTTACCATGTTTCTGGTAACCATTGCTCCGGATTCTGTAGATGCAAGAAGAGGCGGCGGATTCAGCTCAGGTAAGAAAAGCTTCCAGTCCACGCCGAAGAAAGCGGATGATAATGTACAGAAATCCACGACGAACAACACGAATAACACAACAGGGGCAGCTACACAGAACCGCGGCTTCTTCAGCGGCGGCAGCCTTATGAAAGGTCTTATGATCGGTGGCCTGGCAGGTCTGCTCTTCGGCGGGATGTTCGCTGGTATGGGCTTCATGGGTGAAATCATGGGACTTCTGATTAACCTGATTGCCGTATGGGCTTTGATTATGATTGTGATGGCTGTAGTGAGAGCTGTTAAGAATCGCCGCCGCAACGTAGACACTGACGTAGACGATCGTAACAGAAGGTACTAATTATGGTCTTAAGCATGGACGAGATTATCAATGCCGTTTGTCTTCATCAGGCTGAACGTAAAGGCGTAAAGCCTACAGACGTTACTGTAGAACTCAACTGGGACGAAGACACCGGCTATACTGCTGAGGTATGGGTGCATGATCGCAGTCAGTATCTGATCGAAGCCAACCTTATGGAGGCTATTCTGCGCTACCTCAACTCCGAGTACAGCATCCGGGCCTACCGGGAACAGGTACGCCTGGAGCTGGAAGACGAAATTATTGCCGTAGTATCGCAATAAACTACAGCATAGCTAAGGCGCTCACTAGACATTGTCGGTGAGCGCCTTTTATAATATCTGCAATGTCAGAGAGGTGTGAATGAGCTTGGGAGGTATATTTACCGTTGCAGTCTCATTTGTGATGTTCTATAAATCGCTGTAGTTCACGGTATGAACTAGGATAGATACCGCTCCCGGATGATCTTTAAATGATATTTTTCATGACCTGCAATAATGTATGCCATCGCCCGCACAGAGAGTAGCACCTCACCTGCGAAGCCATGGCGTTCCCAAGCCTCTTCAGGAAGCCCCTTAAGGAGCTGAATCGTGGACTGACGAACAGCTTTATATTCGTCGATCATGGAGTCAAGCTCTCTATGCTTGTAATCTGCCAGCTTCACGAAGCTTTCCCGATCGGAGCTCGTCAAAGGCATGGCATCCCCTCGTGCAAACCGGTACAGCCAATAGCTTAACAGGCGTTCATGATCAAAAATATGACCAAACACCTCTTTAACGGTCCACTTTCCTTCCTCATAACAGCCATTAGCCTGATCCTCATTGAGTGCACCGAACAGCTCTGCAGCTTCAGCCTGCTGTGCTGCCAGCACCTCAACAATTTGCGGCTCTTGAATGAGCCCAATATATTTCTCATAATATTCCGGATAATCCTTAGCCTGTGGTCTTCCCTGCATCTATGTCTCCTCCTTCAACCATGTAGTCAGCCTTGATTGATGATCTCCTGTGCGACAAGCTGCCCCGATAGGGTAACCAGAGGCGTCCCTCCACCCGGGTTGGTCGTTCCTCCTACAAACCAGAGACGATCCAGTTCCTTCAGCCGATTGGATGGACGAGCAAAGGTCTGTCTCGCTGAATTAGACGAAATGCCATAAATAGCGCCCCGGAATGCACTGGTATCTCGCTCCAGGTCCTCCGGCGTATACCAGCGCAGCACCTCCGCCTCCTGGATGCCGTCCAAGCCCAGCGAGTCCAGCCGCGTTAGTATGGAGGCCTGATATGCCTTGCCATCCTGCTCCCAGCTCCATTCGGGAGAGGTGTACGGAGCATTCAGCAGCAGAAACAGGTTACTGCCTCCTTCCGGGGCCATCCCGGCCTCCGTATAGCCAGAATAGCAAATATATGCTGTAGGCTCTTGAGGCGGCTTCCTCTGGTCAAAAATATGCTCAAACTCTGCTGCATACCGCTCTGGAAAAAACACATTATGATGCAGCAGATGATCATATTTGCGCCTCACGCCAATGAGCGCCGTAAGACCGGAAATGGAGGGCTCATAGGAAGCAATCCGCGCATTCCGCATTCCTGGACGCTTTAGTTCTGGAATTAAATCCCGGCACGCACTGAGCACGTCTCCATTCATCACAACAACATCCGCCCTGTATGTCTTCTCTTCCGTTTCCACTCCTGTAACACGTTTACCCTCGATGATCAGCTGCTGAACCCTGACGCCCGTCTCGATATCAACGCCGAGCTCTTCGGCAACCTTGCGAAAGGCCTGTGGAATGCTGTAGGTTCCGCCCTTGACTCCATAAACCCCCATGCCTTCCAGATGGGCCATCATGCCAAAGATCGCTGGCGCCCGATATGGAGATGCCCCGACATAGGTCGCATATCTTCCGAACATCATTAACGTATTGGGATGACGGAAGTAACGGGCAAGAAGCTTTTGCAGCGAGGTGAGCGGCCGGATTCTAAGGAAGGCTGAGACCAGGGAAGGCGACAGCTTCGATGAGGTATCCAGCATAAGCGTATTTAGAAAATGCCGATCCGCCTGATGATAAAGAGCCGCAGATTCAGACAGAAATCCTCTCAGCCGGGAAGCGTCTTCCGGGCTGTACTTGGCGATCTGCTGCTCCAGGCTCGCAATGTCTAAGGTCATATCTACAGTCAATCCGTCTGCAAAAAAATTACGGGTGTGCGGATCCAGCGGAATGAGCTGAAGGTAGTCCTCCATCTTTCGTCCGCTGTCCGCAAACACCCGTTCAAAGGCTTGTGGCATCGTTATTGTACTGGGACCACGGTCAAAATAATATCCGTTCTCCTGCACACGCTGCAGCTTTCCGCCAACCTGGTCCTGCTGCTCCAGAACCGTAACCTGGTAGCCGGAAGACGCAAGCTTGATTGCGCAGGAGAGTCCGCCTAGTCCAGCGCCTACAATAATGGCTGTTCTTTTCATGAATAATAACGTCCCTTCCATTGGTAGCCCCGGCTGGTGTAAGCGGTTCGGCATGAGTCCAGTGCCAGAAGTATAACCAGCAGCATACTGATCGGCTGGAAAATAGACAGCCAGGCCGGCTGGCCTTGATTCACATCCGCTGCCATTTTGACTGTAATCCCAGTCAGTACGCAGCAGGCGGACCATATCATAAGCTCTGATGATCCCAAGTCTGTACCTGCAAGAATGAGACTGTAAGCCAGCATCAAGACAGGAAATACATACAGAATAAAATAGAACAAGCTCATGGCTGTCAGTAAGGGAATGCTTCTGCCCAATCCTTCAAAAATATTTTTGCGGTAGCCGCTCCAGACCTCGGCACTGGTATGATACATTCTCATGGTCACATGTCGATGAATATCCGCAAGCTGAACCGGCTCCTTGCCTCGCTTGAAGCTGCGGACGAGGGCCATATCGTCGACCAGCTCATTTCGGATTCCGAGATGACCGCCGACCCGCTGATAGCTGTCCCGCTCCACCAAGATAAAGGCGCCATGTGCAGCAGCAAGCAGCGGATGCGAGGTTCGCTTGATCCAGCGGATGGGCAAATGGCATAAAATTGTAAAGGTCATCAGCGGTACAATCAGTTTTTCCATCCAGGTTCCAACGACCTGAAACGGAAATCCTGTAATCATTCCTCTTCCCTGTCGCTCTGCGACCTGCATAGCCCATGTCAGGGCACCTGGCTTCAGACGGGCATCGGCATCCATAAACAGCCACCATTCCCCTGCCGCTGCTTCCGATAGCTGATGGCAGGCATGAACTTTTCCACTCCAGCCGTCTGGCATTTCTTTGCCCTCAAGAAGTTTAACGCGCGAATCCATGCCGCTTATTCTTCGAACAGCGTCTGCTGTACCATCCTCCGAGCGGTCATCCAGCACGAGCACTTCCAGATGGGGATAATCGCTTGCCAGTACAGATCGCAAGGCATCATCTATGTTGCGTTCCTCATTACGGGCAGGAATCAGAACAGAGATGAGAGCAGCGGGCGCAGCACTGGCATCCCGGCGGCTGACGCTGCTTAAGCAGGAAGTGAACCAGCCCCAGCCGTTCCACAAAACGTACAAAAATTGCAGCATCAGTATAATTAAGAGGATTTGAAGAAACGTTTCCACCACTGTGTCCTCCTCTGGAAGTCCTCGAACAAAGCATCCGTGGAGGAGCTTTTTTTTAGAATCGGGTTAAAGCCGCTTTGGGGACCACATTGATCCTCGACCACCAAAGCCTTATGACGGTCCAGCTGTTGCTCCAGCCGCGCCGCCAGCCAAGCTGAGGACTCTCTGCGCCTTGTAGAAGACCAATCCTCTTCAATCGGGGTGCCTGCCCACATCGTTGCCACCGGCTTCTGTACATAGGTCATCGAGAACACCATCGTTACCGGAATCACAATGGGAGAGGGTGAGCGTGAGAGCAAGTAACCGATGCCAGGCTGAAAATGCAGCGGCCGGACATCATTGTGATAAATGTCGCCCTGTGGAAAGATCCAGACGCTCTTCCCCTGCTCCATCAGCTCAGAGGCATAGTGAAGGGATCTCAGAATCCCTTTCATCGATTGCTTATGTATCGAGAATGCGCCCAGCTTCTGAAAAAAACGGAATTTGTTGAGCTGCCGCTCATCCATCATGATGAAATGATCACCAGCTGAGCGCTCCTTGACCGCATGGTACATCAGCAATCCGTCCCACCAGGAGCTGTGATTCATGGCATAAAGGACAGGCCGGCGGAGATCCGGTGGATCCAGCTCTCCCCGAAGCAAAATTTGATCAAAATGCCGGGGAAGCAAATAGTGCTTATTATAAGCATGAAAAAGAGTATTAAACCATTTGCTTTTTTGGGCTTGAAGCATACCGGTGCACCCCCTCCGCGGCTGCGATCCCCAAGACAGAGATCAGAGCTGGAACGACCAGGCCCTCCTTCAGAGACAAGAGACCGAACATCGCCAGCATCCCTTGATATAAGAAAACGGTAGAACGGGACGGACGGCTGTCACGGCCCTCATGATAGAGTGGAAATAAAAAGGACAGCAGGAATGCAGCCCCGAACCAGCTGATGAAATTCTGCAGTGGAATTCCGGCATAAAAGCCAGTTCCGCTCCACAGCCAGAACTCATTCGCGAAGGCAGCAGGATCCAGTACCAAATCTAGCAGCATGGCCCAGAAGCCGGTTTGCAGCGCCCGGGTCAGCAGGGTCTTGCCTGTAGACATCAGCACCGACATGACCATGACTCCAATCCAGGCAAAGCCGATCGCAATCGGGACAGCCTCTCCAAAAATGCTCAGCGTGTCCGTGTACTCATAGGTTCCAAATGGATATCCTGTTTCGGTTCCAAACCATTCCAGAATATAAGTGGACACCGCTACGATGCCAGCTCGAGCCCAGATCGAGAGCGAAGCATGTCTTTGCAAATTTTTGGAGCGAAGCTCCTGACGTTCTAGTGTCAACGCGTACATGGCGAAGAAAACAAGAAAAAGTCCGTTGGAGAAATGAAGGAGATCTGGTACATCATAGGTCAGCATGAGGATCAGTCCAATGGTGTACCAGCCCCAGAACAAATAACCCATTTTCATGAGACTGCACTGCTTTCGGCTTTATGGTTGTTCATATTATATCTTCGCATTATGGAAAGCAGCATGGACGCCTTCTGAACGCCGCTGACATAGGCGCGCTTTCTGAATACCTGATACTCATTGCTTTTTACAGCGTCGAGAATACTGCCGTAGAAAAGCGCTGCCAGCTCCACGCTGAATGCGCTGGATGTCGGATACGTATCCAAATCCCGCAGGCCAAGCGCGAACCATTCCTTCGCCTTCTGCTCCAGCTTGAGAATCAGCTGCTTAAGTCCTTCATTAACGTCCTCAGCCTGAAAACATTCCTCACTGTATCTGCACTCCTGCATCCAATCCAGCGGAACATAGCGGCGTCCACGTCTTTTGTCCTCTCCGATATCCCGCACGATGTTCACAATCTGCATGGCTTTGCCGAGATATACTCCCGATTCCACGACCTTCTCATCGGGTGACTCATGCAGCACAGGCAGCAGCATTTCACCGACGGTACCCGCTACAAGATAACAATAATGCTCCAGCTCTTCCATCGTGTTGTATTCCGTTTGAACAAGATCCCGGCGCTGCCCTTCCATCTGCTTGTAAAAGGGAGCCTTCTGTAAATTCGGAAACTGCTGAAACAGCCAGCGAAGCGCCGGCCAGATAAAATGCCCCTCAGCCGTGGCCAGCTCATCCAGATGATGCTCCAGCTCATCAATGCTGTATAACGAGCGTTCAGGCTCATCGACCGAATCGTCAATCATACGGCAAAACGCATAAATGACATAAACCGCTTCTTTTCGTGGTGAAGGCAAGTATCCAAAAGCTTTGTAAAAGGTAGAGGAGCCTTCACGAATCATTTCTTCACATTGGACTAAACAGTTTGTGGCATGCATTCGATTCTCTCCTTTGTCAGATGATCGGCAAGGAGTTTAGCCCCCTGCATTACGATGGGAATGCCGCCCCCAGGGTGTATTGAAGCTCCAACACTGTATAAGCCGCTCAGCTCCGGAAAGGGTACAATCTGCGGCCGGAAGACAGCAGACTGCTTCAGGCTCGGTGCGATTCCGAAGCTTCCTCCCCGGTACAAGCCGTCGTTCACAGCGTCATCCGGAGTGCGAATATCCATCCAAAGCACCGATTCCCGCAATCCATCAAAGCCACGTTCCTCCGCTTCAGCCAGTATTTTGTCTGCGAGCTTATATTTAAGCTCGTTCCAGTTCACCTCTCCCGCTGGCGGCACTGGCACCAGAATATACATCACACTCTGGTCCTTCGGTGCGGCACTAGCATCCAAGGCAGTCGGATAAAACGTGTAGAAGGAAGGCTCGTCAGGAACCTTCTGCTCCGTAAACAATTGCTTGAGACCCTGGTTTAAAGAGGATGGCAGAAAGAACTGGTGGATATTGGCATGCTCATAGCGTTTATTTAAGCCAAGATAAATCAAAAAGCAGCCGGATGACGGCTCGTATTCCTTATTGCGTATTTTATCAGATATTTCAACAGAATGGGTGACAGATTTCGAGCTTTGTCCCGCCGGCAGCAGATTCACAAGATGCGGGAAATCTCCGTTAAAGACGACGGACTCATGCCTATATACCGCTCCCTCTGCCGAAACAAAGCCGGTGCAGCTCCCGCCCTCGATCAGCAGCTGTTCCGCTTTACACCCGGTTACGAAGCTGACACCACGGCTCTCCAATATGGACTGCAGCCGGTCCACAAGGCCTGCGTAGCCTCCTTTTAGGTACCAAACACCGAATGCATGCTCTGCGTAGGGAATGAGCGTATACAGCGCAGGGGCGCTGAAGGGCGCTCCTCCAATGTACAGCGTCTGAAGCGAGAAGGCGTCCTGCAGACGTTCATCCCGAAAATAATCCGCCGCCAGCCGGCGTACACTTTTGTAAGCCTTCATCTTCATCAGCAGCTTCATATTACTCCAGGTGTAGAACTGTCCCTTGCGGAAGAAGGGTTGCTTCAGGAACGAATGAACACCTTGCTCAAACGCCTGCTCCATATCAGACATATATCTCAGAAACCCGTTCTTCTCCCCCGGGAACACCCGGTCCAGCTCCTGGAGCTGAAGATCCAGCTGCCGGTATTTCTTGAACACGGTGCCGTCCGCATAATGAATCGCATACAGCGGATCACATTCCATCAATGGCAGCTCCGCTGGATCCATACCACCCTCTTCTAAAATGTCCAGCAGCATGTTGGGCAGCAGTACAATCGTCGGTCCTTGATCAATCTGGAAATGTCCATCCTCATCTCTCTGGTAAGCGAGCCTTCCGCCCAGTCGCTCTGCCTTCTCATACACGGTAACCTCTACGCCGCGTTGGGACAGCAGCAGCGCTGCCGTTAAACCGCCGATGCCTGATCCAATAATGCCTACTTCCATACCGGCACCTCCTGTGCTGAATATCTTGGTGCCATCTTGACGCCTTCCCTAACATCCTGCTCCATCAATAGCTTGACACTAATCCGCGCCGATTCCCAAATGGTTGGCAGACCACTGCCTGGATGCGTGCCGCCGCCAACAAGCCAGCAGTGCTCCAGCTCTTCAAATCGGTTGTGGGGACGGCGGTGCATCATTTGATCCAGGGAATGAGCCAGGTTAAACGTGGCTCCCCGATACACATGATATTGCTCCTGCCAATCCAAAGGCGTAATCATCTTCTCGGCCCGGATGCGGGAGGACAGCCCGGCAAGCTCCGGCTCCTGCTCCAGCCTGGATAGGACAGAGCTGCGAATTTCCTGTTGAATATCTTCCCAATTGCTGACTCCTGCCAGATTAGGAACGGGCATCAGCACATACAGTGCAGATTGTCCGGCCGGGGCCAGTGTGGGATCAAGAGCGCTCGGATTATGCACATAAATGGATGGATCTGCGGACAGTACGCCCTGGCGGGTAATTTCATCAACATTCTTCGGATAATCCTCGGAGAACACGACCGTATGATGGGGGAGATCAACAGCACCGTCAATGCCCAAGTACAGCATAAAGGTCGAACAGGAGTATTTTCTCGACGAAATGTACTCCGGTGTGTATTTCTTCAGTTGTCCATCTTCAAACAGTTTGCTTGCCGCGGTCGCGAAATCGGCATTGATGACCACATGATCGGCTTCGATCTTCTCTCCATTCTCCAGCAATACACCGTTGGCTCGGCCATGCTGAGACAATACTTTCTTCACGCCTGTCGAAGTATTGACCGTACCGCCATATTCCTGAACAACGGCAGCCATGGCTTCACAGACGGCATTGACGCCCCCGATCGGGTGAAACAGACCATACTCGTGCTCCAGATAAGACAATATGGAAAAGGTGCCCGGGCACTCCCATGGAGACATTCCGAGATACTTCGCTTGAAACGTAAACGCGTATTTTAGACGTTCATCGTTATAATATTTCGACAGCCGTCCGTACACCGTGTCGAAAGCGTTCAGTTTGGGTAATGCTTTTACAACATCTGTCCGTATGTAATCCGTAATTCTGGATATCGGACGCTTCAACAGCGGTGCAATGGCATCAAACTTGAGCTTCTCTTCTTTCATGAAACGCACATAGCCTTCGCCGTTACCTGGGAACAGCTCCTCAATCCGCTCTTTCATGACTTCTCTATTACGGGTAGCGTCCATCCGGGTCTCCCCAAACCGGAGCTGATATAAAGGATCGAGCTCCACTAAATCAACATATTGGTGTAATGAGCGTCCGACAGATTCGAACAGCTCCTCCAGCAGCTGCGGCATCATCAGGAAGGTCGCTCCCCGATCAAATGCATAGCCTTCAAACTCCAGTCGGGATGTTCTGCCGCCGATGTACGGCTGCTTCTCATACACGGCCACATCATAGCCCTCTCCGGCCAGAAGCATAGCAGATGCGAGTCCACCAGGACCTGCGCCGATCACGATCGCTTTTCGTTTTGAAGTCAAGATCATCCCTCCATATAAATAAAACCCAACATAAGATATAATATAATTAACCCAACGGTAAATTTACAAACATTATACTTTATTTGTATAAGGTTTGCAAATGGTAAGGTTTGCGTAATGTTGGCCTTGCGACCGATTGTTCCTTTATTATTGTGAATTTTTCATTACCTGTAATAATTATATGTATGATGAATATAATCAATCTACCCATTGAATTCCCTTTTGGGAACAGGTAAGCTATTTTTAGCGTTGCCAGAAAATAATGGAACTGGAGGGATTATGATGAGCAAAATCGGGATTTGGGAAGATGCGGAGCCTGGCGTGAAACGTTGCATTTTAAACGCCGAAGGAAGCTTGATGATGATGGAGGTTCATTTTAAGGAAGGTGCTCAAGGCTATGAGCATAGCCATCCCCATGAGCAGATGAGCTACTGCCTTAAGGGCAGCTTTGACTTTGTCATAGATGGACAAGTTCATCGCTTGTCTGCGGGACAATCCATTGCCATTCCAAGTCATGCCAAGCATGGCGTTACAGCTTTGGAAGAGGATTCTGCACTATTGGATGCGTTTACACCGATCCGGGAAGACCTTCTGCGTTCCTAACAAAATTAAAATGCCGCGGCACCAGGATATAAGACTCCTGATGCCAGCGGCATGGGTATGATTAGCTTCAATATCACCTGCCAGCTTGGAACGCCTCAGTGTCGCTCCAAGCATCGTCACCGTGTGATGTGAACTTGAGACAAGCCGCTACAAGCGGCATGATCCGCACCGAAACGGTGCCCTGACCATTCTTCTCTGGCTGTAACGCACCAATACTCAAACAAATGATAGAGCGTGAATTTCGCGCCTTATCTACGTAGCCCACCGTTTGGACGATGGATTCGACTCCTTCGGGTGTAAGAACAATTTATAGGATTGGAAGAATCGTGTTTTCAAAAATAAATGTAACTTTTATATTTTTAAATTGTTATAAATATTGGGAAACAGCAACCCACAATGTAGATAAAATTTCCCAGTACTTAGGGGGCACTCGTGTACTGTTTATGAAGAACTACAGTAGTAATTCAGTGACTGTCAATTTAACGCACCTAGATAGTAATTTGGTATATTTCACCACAACTATTCCTGCAGGCGGTTCTCTGGATTGGAGGAATTTTGATGAAGGATACCCGCAAGGCATGCGCGGCGGCAACTATGTACTTCAATGGATCGGTGGCTCATATAACGTTAATGGAGAAACGTTTGGCAAACAAGCTTCCAGCACGAGCGATTTTTAAAAAACTTTTAAAAATTTTGCTGTTTCTCACTAAGGAGGTCCCGGTTAAACATGGGGCCTTATACTCTTTCTGTTCCGAAGTCATCCGATATCGAGTTCAATGTCCGACAAAGCGACCGTAAAAACGTCCATTGTTGATTATGGTGACAAATGTTACATTATCATCACAAATTCCTGATGTCAGCGATTCATGCCTGCTGTTACAAAAACAGCCGGCGAATTCCAATAAATCGTAACCTCATTACCCGCGTAGCTGGCCTCATGATCGATAAAGCAAGCTGCGGCAGGCTGACCGGAAACTTGCTCTTTTAAGCATTCGTCATTCAAATGTCTGTTCGGGCCACCGGATACGAGCCCCGGAACCGGCTCTATTACTGCATCTGCAGCAGAAGGACGATGATGCGGATAAAGAATCGGCCGATCACCAAATCCGGTGACATAGCAGACATCCAGCACATTACGACCCAGCAGATAGTGCAAGTGGGAATCGGCCAGTTCAATATAGCGCAAATCAGGCTCAAGCTCGCAGGCAAGCAGCACGAACATTGCTCTATTCAGCAACACCATATTGCTGCCCCATATATAATCCTGTTCCTCCATAGCAATCTGATAGCCGTTATGGCTCGCCACCTTAAGCAGCCTATCTGCCTCGGCTAGCACCTGCTGTTTCAGAAGAGCGTATACTTGAGGATCGCTTCCGCCTTCCCCGTTCAGTAAATAGCTGAAGGTGCCGTATCCACCCATATCCGCCCAGCCCAGCTCCGTCTTAGAGAATTCCTCTTCCGCCAGCTTCCGCAGCTGCTTATGATACATTTCATCACCTGTTGTTCGATAAAGCTCGGCTGCGGCCCAGAAACGTTCATCGACATCCTGATCGTCGCCGTACTCACCGGTTGTAATCCCTTCGGGATTGGTGAACCCCGGAGCTTGCGGATGGTTGTCCAGCCACCGATAGCCGTTCAAGCTGGAGCGAAGACATTCTATAGCAAAGGTAGCATCATAAGGCTGATATAGCCGGGCAGCCAGAGCCATAACAGCAGTGTGACACGCTGTAGCTGTGGCGCTGATCGGTGAGAATACCAGCTCTCCTTCATCCTCTTCCGGCATCACATGCAGATCGGGAAAGCTGCGAGTGGTCAGTTTATGATAGGAGCCGCCACTTTCTTGATTCTGCATCTTGAACAGCCACTCCAGCTCTACTTTGCATTCATGAAGCACATCCGGCATGATTCCATCACTTTCCGGAAGAGGCAGAGCAGCTGTAAAGGCTGCCGGATACAGCTCAAAGGCAAGCAGCAGATCCGCGACCGCCTTAGCCCCGGGAACGACGTATTTGCCATAATCTCCGGCATCATGCCATCCTCCATTCCCATCCAGCTTCTGCGACGCTTGATCATAGATCACCCCCGGCTCGGTGTGGCATGCTGCATGTCCCCAAGGTCCGGCGAATTCCTCTTCCAGCTCCGTGCCACAGCGAAAATAATAGAACGCTTTTAATAATCCCTGCTGGAGCTCTTCATACGGCTTCTCCTCAATAATAAAAGAAGCGGAACGCTCCATTCCCGATGCGACGGCATAATATCGGCCAGGCGTCTGCAGCTCCGTGAAATCTCCTTGAAACACTACACTCCCACTGTCATCGTCCTGCATCGGTCCTTCTGCTTCACCTGAATAGACAAGCTCCTCCGTCATTTCGTTATAAATGTGAAACGTCGGCTCCAGGCCGGTAAGCAACAAGCCTTTTACATGATGCGCGGCATATCCAATCTGGTTCACGAGAATCCCTCTACTTTTTACCGTGGACATGATGAGCCCTCCTTCATCTTCTTTACAGCCATTGCGGAAGCTCGGCAAGATGGGAAATCACGCCAAGCGGGAGCACGCCCTTGGATTTTAGCTGAACAGGATCGCTGCGGTAGGCCACAAAAGGAATACCAGCTGCCTGTGAAGCTTTTCCATCAATCCAGCTGTCTCCAACCGAGAGCCAGTCGGAAGGCTTCAGGTGATGATATTGGTTCAGCACATACTGAAATCCACCGGGTGCAGGCTTTAAGGCCTCCATATATTCCCTTCCCACAACATATTCAAATTCTACCTGGATCTCATAATTTTTCAAAGCCTTAATCGCCGCCTGTGTTGCATTATTTGTAACGACGGCCAGGTGATATTTCCCTTTCAAGGACTGCAGGAGCTCCTTCGCCCCCGGCTCCAATTCAGCCTGCAGCATTCCCTCGGTCTCATAACGCTCCGCAATGCCCCATAGCGCCGCTAACCGCTCTTCCGTCATCAAGCCGGATGCTTTGGCTTCCTCAATCAGTGTAGAGGTTGTATGCTCTGTTAACAGGCATTCCGGGGATAACAGCCCCTGCTCCACACAGAATTGGTAGGTGTGAGACTTCATGGACTCAAAATCAATCCGAGATTGCAATAAGGTATTGTCCATATCAAATATAATGCCTTGGCCATGCATCACTTTTTTTCATCCTCTCTCCTAATATGTTACCATGGGTACAACTCTGTATCCTTTATAAACCTAACAAAGCATTGCAAAGGTGGTGACTCCTATAACTGAAGGTCTTGTTTCTTTACTATCCATTGTACTATGGATTGCTAGTAATCATTATCGTTTCTCTGTTTCAACATCTATAATTACGAGCGTTTTTTGACCGAAAAAAAAAAGCAGGGAATAGCTCCCCGCTTCTCAAGTCTGTTTTTATTGACCCGTTGTTGCAAACTGCTGAATCCGGCTGCCGATCTGATCGCGCACACGCTGGAATACCGCCCATTTCTCTTCTTCATTCCCCAGTGCCTTGGCAGGATCATCAAAGCCCCAGTGCTCGCGGCGGACATGCGGAGGCGTCATGGGGCACTTATCCGCAGCATCCCCACATAAGGTAACAACGAAGTCGGCACGGTTAAGGAGATCCATATCAATAATATCTGAGGTTTGATTCGAAATGTCGATTCCGACTTCAGCCATGGCTTTGACTGCGTTGGGATTCAGGCCATGAGCCTCAATTCCTGCGCTGTACACATTCCATTCCTCTCCGAGATGCTTTTTCGCCCACCCTTCTGCCATCTGACTTCTGCAGGAATTACCTGTGCATAAAAAATAAAGTGTTTTCTTGTCCATTTTACTCTCTCCTTCACATGTCTTATTTCATTAAAGTATAGCTAGCCATATATATAATCCCAAAAGAGTAATGCACAAGGTCGGAATGGTCAATATAATCCCCGTCTTGAAGTACGTGCCCCAACTGATTTTGACTCCTTTACTGGAGAGCACATGCAGCCAGAGCAGCGTTGCGAGCGAGCCAATCGGCGTGATCTTCGGACCCAAATCCGAGCCAATAACGTTAGCATAAATCAAGGCTTCCTTGATTGCCGCGGTGGTGTTCGTGGCCTCGATCGCCAGTGCGTCAATCATAACAGTAGGCATGTTATTCATAATGGAAGATAGAATCGCTGCAATGAAGCCCATGCCGAACGTTGCCGCGAGCAATCCCTGATCTGCAATGCCTTGAATCTGCTGCGCCAGCACATCCGTCAAACCGACATTGCGCAGGCCGTAGACGACCACATACATACCGATGGAGAAAAACACAATCGCCCATGGTGCTCCTTTGATCACTTCTTTGGTTTGTACAACCGGACTTTTTGAAGCCATCAGCAGGAAGAAGATCGCGATAAAGCCCGCTACAATGGATACCGGAATCCCTATAAATTCACATACAAAATATCCGGCCAGGAGCACGCTCAATACGATCCAGGATAACCGGAACATTGCCGGGTCCTGTATAGCGGACGCTGGTGATTTCAGCTGTGTGCCATCAAAGGTACGCGGAATACTTTTGCGGAAGAACAAATATAGCACGAGAATACTGGCTCCAAGCGCAAACAGATTCGGCACGAACATCCGGCTGGCATATTCGATGAACGTTATCCCGAAAAAGTCAGCAGACACAATGTTGACCAGGTTGCTGACTACCAGCGGCAAGGAGGTGGTATCGGCGATAAATCCACTCGCGATAATAAATGGAAATACATTCTTTTCGTCCAGGTTCAATGCCCGCACCATCGCCAGGACAATCGGGGTCAGGATCAGAGCAGCACCATCATTGGCGAAAAAGGCGGCTACGACCGCGCCAAGCAATGTTACATATACGAACATCCGGATGCCTCTGCCGTCGGCCGCTCTCGCCATATGGAGCGCTGCCCATTCAAAGAATCCGATTTTGTCCAGGATCAAGGAAATGATAATGATCGCGATAAAAGCCAATGTCGCATTCCAGACAATTTGAGTGACGGCCCAAACATCCTGAAAATCAACCACACCGACCAAAAGCGCCAGCACCGCACCTCCACAGGCGGACCAGCCGATCGACAGATTTTTAGGCTGCCAGATAATAAGGACTAGCGTAATGATAAAGATGAGACTTGCCAGAACAACAGATAACACAATGCTTTCCCCCTAGTTTGTAATCCCCGTACCTCCAACAATAATTTGTACCTGTTTACCCTCACGTATGCGGTCTTCTAAATTACCATATCATAATATACTTATACGTAGGGCGTTCAGAACCCTGGACGAAGGAAGCATACACTGAGCACCATTCTTAGCCTTCAGCGCCTCCAGTTTCCGGATGGTCCTGCTGTCTTGCATGGTTCTATTAGCATTGAGAGCTGGGTTCTTTCTTGCCGAGAGATGACATAACCGCTTCATAATCCGGCATTTGATCGAGCACAGCTTTCAGATACGGCTTATCTTCCACATTGAGGGAATAGTGTACCCATTGGCCGCGACGTGCCTCACTGACAATGCCCTGAGACTTCAGCTTGCGGAGATGCTGGCTGATGCCGGGCTGGGAGACGTCCAGTAAATCCACCAAATCGCACACACACCACTCCTTCTCCTTCAGGAGAATAAGCATTGTCAGACGTGTTTTGTCTCCGAGCAGCTTGATTCGGTCAGCCATTTGTTCGATGGAGTCCATGTCTCATCCCCCTCTTTTGCAGGGAGCTAGAACCGCTAGCTCCATAAGACTTATAAGCGTATGATTATATACTACAAGATGAACGGGATGAAAAGCAACAATAAGATTAACCGAAGCGACCCTCGATGTATCTTTCGGTTCTTTCGTCTTCCGGATTTCGGAACAGCTTCTCCGTCTGATCATACTCCACCAATTCTCCGTTGAGAAAAAATCCGCACTGATCAGAAACACGTGCAGCCTGATGCAGGTTGTGCGTCACCATGACGATCGTATACGTATGACGGAGGGTCTTAACCAGTTCCTCGATCTTGAGCGTCGATAACGGATCGAGAGCAGCGGTGGATTCATCCATAAGCAGGATATCAGGGTTGACAGCCAGAGCACGGGCAATGCATAGCCGTTGCTGCTGTCCACCTGAAAGCTGAAGCGCCGGCTTTTTCAACAGATCCTTAACTTCATCCCACAGCACCGCCGATTTAAGGCTGCTCTCGACAATCTGATCCAATTCCGCTTTCTTCGTAATGCCATGCAGCCGAGGACCGTAAGCAATATTATCATAAATGGACTTGGGGAACGGATTGGGCTGCTGAAACACCATACCGACCCGTTTGCGCAGCATTTCCACACTAATCTGGTCATCATAAATCTCATGACCCATAATACGAATACTGCCTGTAATATTTACATCCGCAATGGAATCGTTCATCCGGTTAATGGTTCGCAACAGCGTCGATTTACCGCAGCCCGAAGGTCCGATAAACGCCGTGATTGACTGCTTGGGAACATCCATAGTGACGCTTTTGACCGCGGGCTGCTGCCCGTAGGAAACAATCAAATCTTTCATCTCGATGGCACTCATAGTATGAATCTCCTTATCTTACAGGTTTTTCTGGAATCTATTTCTCAGCACAACCGCCAGCATGTTCAGGCTCAGCAGCATAATTAGCAAAATGATGATACCGCTCGCAGCCAGATCATGGAACTCGGTTTGCGGCTTAGAAATCCAGTTATAAATCTGAATCGGAAGCACTGTAAATTGATCCAGCAAACTGTTCGGCAAAAAGGCAACATAGGTTAACGCACCGATCATGACGAGCGGAGCCGTCTCTCCGATTGCGCGTGAAATAGCCAAAATAATACCGGTCAAAATACCAGGAAACGCAGATGGCAGCACAGACCGCTGTACGGTTTGCCACTTCGTTGCTCCTAGTGCCAATGAGGCATCTCTGCGGGAAGAAGGAACTGCCTTAATGGCCTCCTGCGCCGATACAATAATAACTGGAAGCACGAGCAGGGTCATTGTCAGCGCACCGGAAAGCAAACTCCGCTCCAGATTCATCCCTCTGACAAAAATGGCAAGACCCAGAATACCGTAAACAATGGATGGGACGCCAGCAAGTGTGCTGATATTCAGCTGAATGAGCCGTGTCAGCTTATTTTTCTTCGCATACTCTTCCATGAAGATGGCGGCTCCTACCCCAATCAGGAAGGATATCGGCGCCATGATACAAACCATATAGAACGTTCCGATGAGTGCCGACTTCAATCCGGAGCCGGATGCTCGGCGAGAAGGATAATTCGTGAGCAGCTCGGGACGAAGCGTAGCCAGTCCGTCTATTAAAATATCAATAATCAAGACCATCAGTGCTAATATTCCGATCGAGGTGGCTCCGAGAAACAGGATCTTGGTCCATTGATCTCTTTTCTTTCTTCCGCGTACCTGCTGATGTGCTTTAGAAGGCTGTCCGCCCGGTTGCAATGCCATGCCGGCCATGTTAGTAAACCTCCCTAAATCGTTTAGATACTGCTGCAGCAACAATATTCAGCAGAAGTGTAATAACAAACAAGGTAAGACCGACTGCAAAAATCGAGCCGTATGCCAGTGAGCCATGCGGTGTATCTCCCAGGCTGACCTGTACAATGTAAGCGGTCATCGTCTGGATACTCTCCAAGGGACTTGCAGTCAGCTGAGGTGTCGCCCCCGCTGCAACTGTAACGATCATTGTTTCACCGATTGCCCGTGAGAAAGCCAGAACAAAGGAGGAGATAATCCCGGACAGCGCGGCCGGCAATACAACCTGAATCGCTACCTCGAATCGAGTCGCTCCCAAAGCATAGGCTCCGTGTCTCAAGCTTTTCGGTACAGCCTTCATGGCGTCCTCGCTCAAGGAGGAAACCATCGGAATAATCATAATACCGACCGCGATCCCGGCACTAAGCGCATTAAATAGGCTCGTACCCGGCAGCAAGGTTTGAAGCACCGGTGTAATAAAGCTTAAAGCGAAATAACCGTATACAATCGTCGGCACTCCAGCCAGAACCTCCAGAACCGGCTTGACGATCTTGGCAACCTTCGGGGAAGCATATTCACTCAAATAAATCGCAGTTGCCAGACCTACTGGCAGAGCAATACAGCAGGCTATCAACGTTACCAGCAGCGTACCGAACAACAGCGGAATGACTCCGAAGCTGACAGGCTGGATCAACGGTGCCCAAGTGGTGCCCGACAGAAACTTAAATACATTGACTTCTTTAAAAAAGGCAACGGATTCTGTGACAAGCGTGTATACGATACCGATTGTGGTAAAAATAGATACGAGTGCACATAAAAATAATAAAACAGGCATAGCATACTCAATAGATCTAGGCTTGTTCGAGCGAAATGGATGCTCTCCTGACAATTCCTTATTCATCATAGCTCTCCTCTTCAAAAAAACTAAAGCGTGTGTGACAGCTCTCTTGTCGCCAAGAGAGATCACACACGTTTTAAGTTACCGATTTACTTTAACTTCGCAAGGTTCTCCTGGTACATTTCTTCAGGCAGTCGAATGTATCCTACTTCTTCGGACAATTCTGCAGCGTTGTTCAAGTAGTATTCGATGAATGCTTTCAGCTCTGGCTTCTCCATCATTTGCTTGTTCACATAAACGAACAACGGTCTGGAGAGCGGTGCATATGATCCATCATTAATCGTTTCGTGTGTAGGTTCGATTGGACCACTGCCGCCGTCGATTGGAACAACCTTCAGCTTGTCCTTATTTTCTTCGTAGTAAGCGAATCCGAAGTAGCCCAGTGCATACTTTTCACCAGCGATACCTTGTACCAAGGTGTTATCGTCTTCACTGAATGTCACCTGTGCGTCGTTACGGCTTTGCTGTGCTTCCTCGTTAATCGTTTCTGTGAAATAGTCGAAGGTTCCGGAGTCAGCACCTGGAGAGAAGATTTTGATCTCTTCAGCAGGCCACTCGCTGCGAACGTCGCTCCACTTGGTTACTGTGCTGCCTGGCTTGAAGATGCTGTGCAGCTCTTCAACAGTCAGGTGATCTACCCAGTCGTTCTGCGGATTCACGAGTACGGACAAACCGTCATATGCCACTTCTAGCTCTACGTATTCAACGCCTTGAGCTTTAGCAGTTTCAGCCTCTTCATCCTTGATTGGACGGGAAGCATTGTTCATTGCTGTTTCACCGTTGGCAAAGCGCTTAAATCCGCCGCCAGTTCCGGATACACCTACAGTTACACGTACGTCGCCGTTCTCTTTACCAAATTCCTCTGCCACAGCTTCAGTGATCGGATATACGGTACTGGAACCGTCAATTTCAATGGTACCAGACAGTTTTGCAGGTTCTTCAACTTTAGTTGTTTCGGTATTGGTAGTACCCGTGCTCTCTGTGTTCGTGTTTGTACTTCCAGTACTCTCTGTACTTTCTGTCCCCTCTGAACATGCAGTCAGCGACACCGCCGCAGCCAGCAGCATTACCATGTAAAACCGTTTCCCCTTCTTCACGATCCCCATCACTCCTAAATATTTTTAATTGCTATCTACATGTACCATTATCGAACGTTTATGTTAGCGACAATCCTTACTTTTGTTAACGTTATGTAAATTGTGAATTTAATGTTGAAGGGGCTCGAAAGCGAACAGCATTTGTCTAGCGCATAGCTAGCAGCAAAAACACACTGTACCGGGGACAGTGTGTTTTTGCTGCTATGCGGACATGCATACATCCCATTATAGATGCAGTTTTACTCAGACCAACTCAGACAAGGAGCAGCGTCAACGTCAGCAGGTCAAAAAGCGCTAACGGCAAAATCACATTCGAAGGGTAATAGGGCGGCCGGGGTCTAGGCGGATAGTAGCCTCCCGGATACGGATAATAGCCGCGGGATTGAACCGGCTCCATACTAATGTAAATAAACGTTTTGTCATAACCGACCAGTGTCCCCTCCAGCACCTCCTGATCCACCGTTTCAATACGAACCTTACGGTTTACAGCATTCTGCAGCGCATGATGAACCTTGGACTTATGCTGCTTCATTTGCTGCGCCATGTGCTGGTCACACTGATACAGCAGTTGATGGCCGGTATGTGTAGACATGAACATCACTCCTTCAAGTTTCCTATGTGGGCATTGTATGCGATTGGCCTCCATAGGGTGAATGCCCATATGATTAAGGTTTCATTTTTGTTTATGGAGGGTAATGATTTATCTGCCTAACCATCTGTCATTTATACAACGGGAGGGATATTTATGGCTGACATGATCGCCGAAGAGGGTCGCTTTGCGATCCATGATCAAGATATGACTCAAGCAGAAGTAACCTACTCTTCTCAGGGAGAAGGAACAATCAGTATTGATCATACTTATGTAGACCCGAAATTTCGGGGACAAGGTCTCGCAGGAAAGCTCATACAGGAGGTCATTCAGCATGCCCGGGAGAATCATCTGAAGATTATTCCTGCCTGTGCTTATGCGCAGCATCATTTTGAAACTCATCCGCAGGACCAGGACGTGCTTCACTCCTGACACAAAAAAAGCTGTCTCTCGCCTCTAAGGGCTGAGAAACAGCTTTGACTCTACTATAAGATCCGGTTAGCACCGTTATATTTCGGTCCCCAATATGAACTGCCGAGGCTGTCCACTTTGACTCCGCTGCTGGCTGCAGAAATAAACTGATTATTTCCAATATAAATGCCAACATGCGATGTTGAAACCTTATTCGTAATAAAGAATACGAGATCACCAGGCTGAAGATCACTTTTAGCTACAGGCGTTCCTACATTCTTATGCATTCCAAGTGAACTATGCGGCAAGGAGATCCCCTGCTTGGCAAATACATACTGAACAAACCCTGAGCAGTCGAATCCGGACGGAGAGGTTCCTCCCCACACATATTTCGTTCCCGAATACTGCTTGGCAACAGAGATGACCTCGGCTCCCTTGGATGCTTCTGGCTCAGGTGCAATATAGGCCGGCTTGTAGCTGCCTCCATCGGTATTGATCATGGCAATCTGATTGGCTGCATTCCAGGACACTTCATGTCCAAAGGCCTCCGATACAAACCTCACCGGCACGTAAGTCACTCCGTTTACAATCCGCATCATCGTATCCATCTTTACCTTGTCAGATCCGATCTGTGCATAGCTGGAGCCCGCGTGCAAGACGGCTTTCCAATTGCCTTTGACAATGGTCACTTTCGTCAGCTCTTGACTCTTCTCAAAATGAACCTCGGCTCCTAGATCCTCCGCAACCATGCGAATCGGAACCTGGGTGAAGCCCTGATCATCAACAAAAGGTCCCACTCCCGTAAATGAAACCAATGCGTCGTTGATTTGTACCTGTATAGATGACATTGCAGCATGTGTTGTGTTAGGTAATAGTGACATACTGGTTACAGCAATCGTTCCTGCAACCATCACTTGCTTGAACCACTTATTCATCGTTTTAAAAAATCCTCCCCCGCAGCTTCCAGGCAGCTCCAGCTGTAAATGATGGAGTCCCTGTACCATACGTGCTGTATGTATGGTTCCAGCTCTTTTTAACCAAGTCTACCCACTTAAAGTAACATACGAGGATTAGGTGTGCAGATTTAAAATGTGTCTAAATGGTGAATTAATGAATGTTTTGTAACCTTTATGATTCATTTTGATACTATTTTGAAACAACTGGAAATTCATTGGATAAGTTTGGAGATGTATGCTCTGATGAATTAACATGGCGCTTGTGCCCTTTGGGACAGGCTGTATTTGTTTTTCCATTCTGATGAGCTGTGCAATGTAGTTAAGAACAACGGAAACCCATTGAAGCCAGGAAGGTGTGTTTTAATCTGGCAGATTGTCCATCCGTGCTGCTTAGCAGTGCGGATTTTTTGTACCCCTTGCTCCTTCTTCAGGAGCGGAGTCAACGGACAGCTGCTGATTGGAATCCTTAACCGAGAGGGCAGAAAATGAACCTTTGTTCATTTCTCTGCCCTTTTTTTGTTGTCTAAATATCGGTTAAGACCAGCTCAATGATTAAATTAAGGAGGATCTATGATGACAATCACCACCAATCAAGCCCTGCAATACGAACAGATGAAGGAAGAAGTTCTGCGTTACGCTCAATCTTATCGCGGTGCACAATATGTAACGGCAATGTCACCCCAGCAAAACCTTCGGGCAGCAAAGAATGTCATGGAGGAAACCGAAGAAGCCGCTGCTCTGCTCAAGTCCGGGGCCAGCGTACCGCTGCCGGCTATGGAAGGAATGGAACAGATTTTACAGCTGCTAGGCACAGGATACATTTTGCAAGAAGGAGACTGGATGCAGCTGCAGCAGTTTCTCAGAAGCGTCAAGCAGCTGCTTCGGTACATGGAGACAAAGCGCGGAATTGCGCCGGTGATCAGCTCCTATGCCGCATCCATGTCGGAGCTGCCTGGGCTGCTCATGGAAATTGAGCGATGTATTTATGCCGGACGTATCCAGGATCACGCCAGCAAGGAGCTGTCCAAGATTCGTAAAAAGCTTCTGCTTACCGAAGATAAACTAAAGCGAAAGCTCAGTTCTCTCTTACTTAAGCACCGGGAGCTCCTCCAGGAAAGCCTCGTCAGTCAAAGAAATGGTAAATACGTCATTCCGGTCAAAAAAGAGCATCGCCGCCTGATCCCGGGTGTCGTTATGGATGAATCAGCCAGCGGACAGACCGTGTACATCGAGCCGGCCGATGCCGCGGCGCTCAGCGGGGAGCTTAGCTTGCTGCAAGCGGATGAAGCTAGAGAGGAAAATATAATATTAAGTCTATTGACCGCCAAAGCAGAAGCGCATCTGACGGAGCTGGCTCACAATGCAGAGGCGGTCGGACAATACGATTATATCCTGGCCCGCGGTAAATACGGATTGTCAATCGGAGGTCAACCCGTAAAGCTAAATGATGAGGGCGTGATCTCCTTACGCCAAGTTCGTCACCCCTTGCTTCATAACAGTATGATTCCGTTAGATGTTGAAATGGGTGGCACCTGCCGCGCTCTCATCATTACCGGACCCAATACCGGCGGCAAGACGATGACACTCAAAACGGTCGGCCTCGTCACATTAATGGCTCAATCCGGTTTATTCATCCCTGCTGATGAAGGCAGTATGTGCAGTATATTTCGTGAAATTTTTGTAGACATTGGAGACGGACAGAGCCTGGAGCATGCACTGAGCACCTTTTCTGCCCATTTGGCACAGATGAAGCGGATCCTCGACTCGGCAGATCATCGTTCTTTGATTCTGCTAGATGAAATGGCTTCCGGAACCGATCCTGGAGAAGGCATCGGGTTGTCCATCGCGATATTAGAAGAGCTTCATCGACGACGCTGTATTATTATGGCGACTACTCATTTTAATGAGCTTAAGCATTTTGCCGCAAATACGCACGGCTTTCAGAACGCACGAATGGAATTTGATCTCCATACACTCGCTCCAACGTACAGGCTGCGCATTGGCGAAGCCGGAGAAAGCTATGCACTAATCATAGCGGCCCGGCTTGGCATCTCGAAGGACATTATTACCAGATCGCTTGAACTTCGCAGCAGCCATCAGGTACATCCTATCGGTACACCATCATCTGAAGACGGCCGTGAAGAAGAGATCGTGGAAGCCGAAAGTGATGCTGAGCCTCCGTCTTCTTCTGAAGAGCCCCAGGAGGATGCTCCTGCTTTAAAAGTACAGGAAAGCAGATCTCCATTTCAGGTCGGCGATGCGGTATGGATCTCATATCTAAATGCGATTGGCATTGTTTATGCTGTGGAGGATAAGCGGGGCAGGGTTGGAGTCCAGGTTCGGGACTCGAAGCTAAGAATCAATCACAAACGGCTAAAGCTGCATATTGAGGCAGCCGAGCTCTATCCGGAGCAGTATGACATGAGCATTGTGTTTGACAGCAAGGAGAATCGAAAGAAGCGCAGGCTGCTGCAGCGCAAGCATGTCGAGGGCTTAAGTATTGAGATGAAGCCGGATGAAGGATGAGCCATCACTTACTCTTGGATGGATTGCCGATTCTATTGGAGCGTAATGAAGAATTAGCATCCTTTTCACAAATTGTTGTACAATATAGACTAAATGACTTGTTGAAGGATGGTATTTACATGATGTATGTAGCAAATGACTGGAAAGACTATGAAGTAATTGACACCGGTGGCGGTGAGAAGCTGGAGCGCTGGGGAGAGGTTCTGCTGCGCCGCCCGGATCCGCAAATTATCTGGCCCCTGCAGCAGGACACCGGTCTGTGGAGAAACGTTCACGGACATTACCACCGCAGCTCCTCCGGCGGCGGCAGCTGGGAAATGAAAAAAGCGATTCCCGAACGCTGGACCATTCAATATGATCGACTCAAATTTCATATCAAGCCGACGAGCTTTAAGCATACCGGGCTATTTCCAGAGCAGGCCGCCAATTGGCGCTGGATGATGGATAAGATTGCCGGTGCCAATCGTCCGATTCGGGTGCTGAACCTGTTTGCCTATACAGGCGGTGCGACCGTAGCTGCTGCTTCTGCCGGTGCCGAGGTTGTGCATGTGGACGCTGCCAAGGGAATGGTGCAGTGGGCCAAGGAGAATGCCGCCCTCTCCGGCCTCGCTGCTTCGCCAATCCGCTATATTACAGATGACGTCTTCAAATTCGTACAGCGGGAGAAGCGTCGCGGCAATCAATATGACGCGATTATTATGGACCCTCCTTCCTATGGGCGAGGACCTAGCGGCGAAACGTGGAAGCTCGAAGAAAGCTTATATCCTTTTCTTGCAAGCTGCATGGATATTGTGTCAGATCAGCCGCTGTTCATGCTTATTAATTCCTATACGACCGGGATCTCTCCAACCGTACTGCGAAATATGCTGTCGATGACCATGCAGCATAAATATGGCGGAACCATCAGTGCCGGAGAAATTGGACTGCCAATTACCCATTCCGGGCTGAACCTGCCGTGCGGAATATTGGGTCGTTGGGAGTCCTGAGGATGAGCACATCCCGTTTGCAAGGCTCTGACATTCCTGTTCTGTACGAAGACAACCATCTGCTGGGTGTCATCAAGCCGGTAAACATACCGTCGCAAGAGGATGCCTCCGGTGATCCCGATATGCTCACTTTGCTCAAAGAGGATCTCAAAGAGCGCTACAACAAGCCTGGCAATGTCTACCTTGGCCTGGTCCATCGTCTCGATCGCCCCGTGGGAGGTGCGATGGTGTTCGCAAAGACGTCTAAAGCAGCGTCGCGGCTGTCGGATGCAGTGCGCAGCCGCAGCTTCAAGAAGCTGTATGCCGCTGTGGTGCACGGTACCCTGCACCGTCCTTCGGGACGCCTGCAGGATGCACTCAGCAAGGACAGCCGCACCAACACCGTCACCGTGGTTCCTAAGGGAACGGAAGGGGCCAAGGAGGCGGTGCTGGATTACAAAGTACTTGCAGAGCAGGATGGCTTTAGCCTGCTTCTCATAGAACTGCATACCGGCCGTCCTCACCAGATCCGGGTCCAGCTCAGTCATCTCGGCCATCCCTTGTACGGAGACCAGAAATATGGCAGCCGGCAGAACAAGCCGGGACAGCAGCTAGCGCTCTGGTCCCTGCTGGTCAGCTTGTCTCATCCCGTCAGTAAAGAGCAGGTGCAGCTCCGCTCTAATCCACCCGCCACCTACCCCTGGAGCCTGTATCCGGAGAGCTTGGTTTCCTCCGCAGTAGATCAGCATTGCAGCACATGATAAACGTACGGCTGGAGCCTGAGATAATCAGGCTCCTTTTTGCTGCTGCTAAGCATGTCATTTCAGCGGGAGAACCCTCCGCTAGCCAACTTCGCGGGGCATTGTGCCCACCTTGCCTAGCAGATATACCAGCAGCTGCTGATTATGGGAAGAGATGCGGTTAAGCATCTGATTTAAATATTCATTTCTGACCTGAATACCGCGCTGCATCTCCTGACGTCCGATGGTCGAAATGCTGACCCACACAATGCGGCGATCTCTCTCATCCCGCTCCCGAATAATGAGTCGGTTCTTCTCCATGCGATCCAGAAGCATGGTGACCGCAGCTGGACTTGTAGCCAGATAAGGGATGAAGTCCGAGGGCTTCATTCGCCTCCGCTCCTCTAATACCTCCAGCACGGTCAGCTGCGCCTCCGTGAGCGATGGAGCCAAGCCCTGCTCCATATGCAGCTTATAGTCTTTAGCGATCCTGGACCATACCTTAGCAAATTCATGAGAATGCATGGTTAAACCTTCCCCTTTCTAGTTTGTGATGTGTTCCCCGGATCCTCAACGATGAAGCGCCCGGCAGCCCTTTTTCCGGTAGTTTATAGCGTTAAGTTTCGTCTCACAGGAAGCTTATTCCTGCCGAAAATGATAAAAAATAAAACTTCCAAGAAAGCGACAAATGCCGTCAGCCTCATCCCGACAAGGTGCTTCAGACATGCCCTGGTTTCGACATATTCATGTCACTACACGACTTGCACACAAAAAAAAGCATCCGCTCCCAAGGTCCGGGAAACGGATGCTAAAGCATACTTTCATATTACATGCCTGACGTTTTGAATGCAGGCTGCTGAATGATGTCCTTCAGCTCGCCTTTGCGGCCGACATCCGCCAGCAGCTTGCCAATGGATTTCCGATCTCCAATGGGTGCCTGCTCGGTACTGAAATGATACAAGCTGTTGTCCTGGGCATATGCAGTCAAGGACAACGGCTCTTTACAGTAATAAGCGCCAATGAGCCGGCTTCCATTCGGTTTTACTCTCTTGCCCTCCTTGAATTCAAAGGTCACAATGCCTTTGCCTCCCCGACTCTGAGCAAGATAATCAGCCAGCAGCGAGCGTTTGCCATAGCCCAGATCACTAATCACGAAAATTTCACCCTCATCCTCAGTAACCCATAGAGCGGCGATAACCTGATCATCTTCACGAAGCTGGATGCCTTTAACGCCCCCCGATACACGTCCCATCGGGTTCACCTCGGATTCCTGAAAGCGAATGCTCATGCCGGCAGCTGTAATCAGGACCAGATCCAGATTACCCTGGCTCATGCTGACGGAAATGACCTTGTCCTCTGCTCCCAGCTTGACGGCTGCTACGGCACCAGAGCGTTTGGTCTCATAATCCTTAAGCTCCGAACGCTTAACTTGACCCTTCGCGGTGACGAAGACGAGGCTCTGACGGGCCTCTTCAAAGCTGGAAATCGGAAGAACCGATATAATATGATCCTCTTTTGCCAGCTGAATGACATTGACGATGGCGGTCCCGGCTTCCTTCCACTTGTACTCGGGAATCTGATGCACCGGCAAGACAAAGTATTGCCCCCGCTGCGTAAATATAAGCAGATTCTGAAGGGTATTCACCTCCAGCACGCGGGTGATGTAATCGCCCTCTTTCACGCCGGAGCTGTCCAGCTCACCGCCAGAGCGGGTGAAGGACATACGGCTTGTCCGCTTGACGTAGCCATCCTTGGACAGCGTAACCAGCACATCCTCTGCCGCGACCATGACCTCCAGGTTTACTTTGATCTCTTCAACCTCTTCTTGAATTTTGGCACGACGCTCGATTCCGTACTTCTCGCGAATCTCCATCAATTCCTTGCGAATGACCTGGATCAGCTTCTTATCACTGTTCAGAATTCCGCGAAGCGTGTCAATCTTCTTCTCGAGCTCATCAAGCTCCTTCTGCAGCGAGTGTATTTCCAGATTCGTCAATCGGTACAGCTGCAGCGTTAGAATGGAATCCGCCTGGCGCTCGGTGAAGCCGAACATCCACTGCAGATTGTTCTGTGCATCCTGACGATTCTTCGAAGCCTTGATCGCTGCAATGACCTCATCCAGAATGTTCAGTGCCTTGACCAGACCCTCCAATACATGAGAGCGGTCCTCGGCCTTCTCCAGCTCGAATTGAGTCCGGTATGTGACGACCTCGCGCTGATGATCAATATAAGCCTGCAGCATGTCTTTCAAACCAAGCTGCTGCGGAGCTTTGTTCACAATGGCGACCATGTTGAAATTGTAATTGACCTGCAGATCTGTTTTCTTCAGCAAATAGGCAAGGATTCCGTTCGCATCGGCATCCTTTTTCAGCTCGACAACAATACGCAGGCCTTCCCGGCCGCTCTCGTCACGAACCTCGGCGATCCCCTCAACCTTTTTCTCCAGACGGATGTTCTCCATTGCAGTGACGAGTCTTGCTTTTACAACCTGAAATGGGATCTCCTTAATTACAATCTGCTGCTTCCCGCCGCGAAGTGATTCAATCTCAGTAAGGGAACGAAGATATACCCGGCCTTTCCCGGTCTGGTATGCGTCCTCAATGCCTGATTGTCCCATGATAATTCCGCCTGTCGGGAAATCCGGTCCTTTAATAAAGGTCATAATCTCGCTCAGCTCAATCTCCGGCTTCTGCATCAAGGCAATACAAGCATCGATGACCTCCCGCAGATTATGCGGCGGAATCTCTGTCGCGAAGCCGGCGGAAATGCCGCTGGTTCCGTTGACCAGCAGATTCGGGTACCGCGAAGGAAGCACGACAGGCTCCTTGGCAGTGTTATCGAAGTTGTCCTTAAACAGCACCGTACGCTTCTCAATATCCCGCAGCAGCTCCATGGCAATCGGAGACAGGCGGGCTTCCGTGTAACGCATGGCAGCCGCAGGATCATCATCCTGAGAGCCCCAGTTGCCGTGACCGTCGACAAGCACATGCCCCATCTTCCAGGGCTGCGCCATCCGCACCATCCCCTCATAAATCGAGGAATCCCCGTGAGGATGATAATTACCCATAACGTCCCCAACGGTCTTGGCGGATTTACGATATGGCTTGTCCGGCGTGTTGCCGGAATCGTACATGGCGTAAAGAATCCGGCGCTGCACGGGCTTTAGGCCGTCACGAACATCGGGAATGGCACGATCCTGAATAATATATTTGGAATACCGGCCGAAGCGGTCGCCGACGACCTCTTCCAGAAATGCCGGCAAAAACTGTTCTGATAAACTCATAGCTTCACCTTCTATTCCTCAAACTCTGCGAAGTTGACATTTTCCACGATCCAGCGCTTACGCGGGTCAACCTTATCGCCCATCAGCGTGGATACCCGCCGCTCCGCCTTGGCAGCATCCTCAATCTGAACCTGCAGCAGCGTTCTGGATTCCGGATTCATGGTCGTTTCCCACAGCTGCTCCGGATTCATTTCTCCAAGACCCTTGTACCGCTGAAGCTCGTAGCTCTTGAACTGCTTTAAATAGTTTGCGAGCTGGGCTTCATTCCATGCATATCTTACCGTTTCCAGCTTGCCGGATTTGCTCGAAATCTTGTAAAGCGGCGGCTGGGCAATATAGACGCGCCCGGCGTCAATCAGCGGCTTCATGTAGCGGTAAAAGAAGGTCAGCAGCAGCACCTGGATGTGGGCGCCATCCGTGTCCGCATCAGTCATGATAATAATTTTGGAATAATTGCTGTCGCCTGCCGAGAATTCATTGCCGATCCCGGCGCCGATCGCTGCAACAATAGCACGGTATTCTTCGTTCTTCAGAATGTCTGCAAGCTTGGATTTCTCCGGGTTCATTGGTTTGCCCTTGAGCGGTAGAATCGCCTGCAGCTTGGAGTCCCGTCCCTGCTTCGCCGAACCGCCCGCGGAATCGCCTTCGACAATAAACAGCTCTGTCTTGGTGAAGTCTTTGGACTGGGCAGGAGACAGCTTGCCGCCCAGATTAGAGCTTTCGCTGCGCTTCTTCCCGGTACGCATTTCGTCTCTGGCCTTCCGAGCGGCCTCCCGGGCTTTAGATGCCTGTATGGCTTTCTTCAGGAGGGTCTGGGCGATCTGCGGATTCTCTTCCAGGAAAATCTGCATTTTGTCAGTGACAATGCTCTCTACAGCACTCCGGGCAGAAGCACTTCCCAGCTGATCCTTCGTTTGTCCGACGAACTCGACCTCGGACATTTTGACGCTAATAATCGCCATCATCCCTTCACGCAGGTCGCCGCCCTCCAGATTCTTATCCTTCTCCTTCAAGAGCTGGTTCTTGCGGGCGTACTCGTTCATGGCCCGGGTATACGCAGTCTTGAAGCCGGTCTCATGCGTGCCTCCGCCCCGGGTCGGGATTGAGTTAACGAAAGATGCCAGCGTCTCGGTATAGCCGGCGTTATATTGCATCGCAATTTCGACCTCGATGTCTTCTTTCTCCGCAGAGAAATGAATGACATCATGCAGTACATCCTTGCCTTCGTTCAGGAAAGCGACAAACTGGCTTGCCCCGCCTTCGTAAAAAAATTCATCCTGATTCCCGCTGCGCTCGTCCTTCAGCACAATTCGCAGTCCGGAGTTCAGGAAGGCAATTTCCTGCAGACGTTCAGCCAGCGTGTCATAGTTCAAATGGATGCCCGAAGCAAAGACCCGGGCGTCCGGCTTAAAGGTTACCTTGGTTCCGGTCTTATTCGTATTGCCGGTCACTTCAAGGCCGGTCACCGGCTCGCCTACATGCTCACGGCCCTTCTTGTCCTGCCAGTATTCAAAACGCTGACGATGAATTTTGCCGTCACGGAAAATCTCGACCTCCAGCCATTCTGACAGCGCATTCGTTACGGAAGCACCGACACCATGAAGACCCCCGGACTTCTTGTATCCGCCGCCGCCGAATTTGCCGCCGGCATGCAGGATCGTGAACACGACCTGCGGTGTCGGGATCCCGGTCTTGTGCATTCCTGTTGGAATGCCCCTGCCATTGTCTATGACGGTAATGGACTGGTCCTTGTGCAATTGGATTTCAATTCTCGTGCAGTACTTCGCCAGGTGCTCATCGACTGCATTATCCACGATTTCCCATACGAGATGGTGCAGTCCGGATGAACTTGTGCTGCCTATGTACATGCCTGGCCGCTTGCGTACTGCAACGAGGCCTTCGAGCACTTGAATGTCGTCAGCATCGTATCCCGGGCGGCCCTGGCCGCTCTGTGATGACTCTGCAAACCCATCGATCTGTTCGACCATTCATGCTCCTCCTTCTTTTCTTCGCTTAACCTTGACACAATATAAGGTGGTTTGGCTTAAAATGCAAACAAATGTTTTTATACTTTGTACATTTTAATTCAAAATATCCCTTCTCGTAAAGACGGTGAATGAAATGATCACCGCGGCAAGACCCCAAACCGCCAGCACAGCCAGTGAAAAATTCAGTGTCATGCCCTCAATTGGAGGCAATCTGCCTTCTAGATACCCTGGAAGATTCAGGTTCACCATAAACAAATATTTGGCGCTTGTCCAGGCTGATGCCATATTCGTCAAAATTGTACCAGAGATCAGCGCCGCCATCATCACGACGATGCTGGCGGCTGTGCTCCGCACCAGCACAGAAACCATAAAGGCAAGTAATGCGACACATACACTCACAAACCAGGTCAGGCCACCCTGCATCAGGATATATTGCCACTGTGGAATCGCATGTACGGAGGATAGATCTACCTCTGTACCTGTAATCTTAAAGCCTGTAAATACGGGCAGCTGCAGGCCTTTATAGCCAAAGGCAAGTCCGGATATGCCGTATGCAAGGATATAAGTGGCCAAAATAATGAGCGAGACGAACAATATAAGCGTGATCATCTTGCTGAGCAGAATCTTCCAGCGCTTGACCGGGCGGGTCAGCAGCATCTTGATCGTGCCTGTTGTACGTTCCCCTGATACCAGATCTGAAGCGACAGCCATGATGAGCAGAGGAATAAACAGTGAAACCGCGTTGTTCATAAATTCCCTCGTAAAGTTCACGCCTGTCGGCTGATTGGGATTTACATCCTGATCCAGATAGTACTGCATTTGCTGAATATAAATTTGCCGGTATTTTTTATATTCTTCGGGAATACGGTCACTCCCCAAGGAATTCTGATTATCAATAATGCTCTGCTGCAGCTCTAATCGCCAGTCGTCGTTAAATTTCCCTTTGCTTCGCTCTGCGGACTTGACCTGGGCATACGTGAACATGGGCACTAGGATCAGGATGACGAGAAGAATAACGTAAAAACGCTTTTTCTTGATGACCTTGATCGTCTCATTCTGGATCAGCGGCAGTATATTATTCAATGCTCTCACCCTCCGTCATCTGCAGGAACAGCTGTTCCAGTGTAGGATTGATCCGGCTGACACCGAACACCTCTATACCTGCTTCCATCAGCTTGCGAACCGCTAGAGGAGTCATGTCTTCTGACAATATTGTGACCAGTGCCTTCTGTCCCATTCCAGCCAGGACAGAATCATCCAGCACCTCGCCAGGCTTCTCGATAATTTCACAGCCCTCTACTGCGGACAAAATGGATTGAGCCTCCGCCGGGGAAGACACATGCCAGATCACATAGCCGGAGCTTCCCGCAATCAGCTCCTGAACTCCGCCTACAGCCAGCACGGAGCCCCGGCTAATAATGGCTACCCGGTCACACAGCAGCTGGATTTCACTAAGAAGATGGCTTGATACGAACACCGCCAAGCCCTCCGCAGCCAGGCGGTGAATGAACTGGCGCATTTCCTTGATGCCTTTAGGATCCAGGCCATTAGTTGGCTCATCCAGAATTAACAGCCTGGGCCGGCCAAGCAGCGCCTGGGCAATTCCCAAACGTTGACGCATGCCGAGGGAATAGGTGCGAACCTTGTCGTGAATCCGCTTATCCATTCCGACAATGTCAACAACCTCTGCGATCCGCGCCGCATCCACACCCGGCTGCATTCTTGCAAAGTGCTCCAGGTTCTCCCAACCGGTCAAATAGCTGTACATCTCCGGATTTTCGACAATAGAGCCGACATATTGCAGCGCCTGCTCCTGCTGCGTGTTTACATTGTAGCCGCAAACCTTGATCACGCCTTCGGTCGGTTTAATCAAATCCACCAGCATGCGGATCGTTGTCGTTTTACCCGCACCGTTAGGACCCAAAAAACCAAACACCTCACCGGCGCGAATATCAAAGGTTACATCCTTGATAATCCATTTTCGCCCGATCTTTTTCTTGACATGATTCACAGACAGCACGATTTCATCTGACGCATGTTGCATACCTTGCAGCTCCTCCCGTGAGTTCAGTAGCTTGAATAAAGAAGTGTAAACAGGTCATCCTCTGCTATTGAAGGCCTTGCGCGATTCGATCTGCGATCTGCTGGTAGCCTTCTCCATTGGGATGGAAATGGTCTCCGGACAGATACTGCTCCAGTTTACCCTGAAACAGATCAAAGGTCGGAATCAACATCGCATTGGCATCCTCATTAATGACCTGCTGGGCCGCATAATTCCAGGATGAAACAGCCATATTCCCAGGCAGCAGCAGCTCTTCAATATCTCCGAACGGATGATAAAGCCCCAGGTATAGAATGCGGGCGGTAGGATTGATTTCACGGATGGACTGAATAATCTGCTTCAGCCTTTCCGTTGCGGCAGGAATCTCCTGTACCAGCTGCTCCGGATCCAATGCAGCTTCCCCGCTTTGGGCTTGAGCATTATCCGTAAGTCCGCTGTTTTGAAACAGATCATTTCCGCCAATGGACAATAGAATCAGATCTGACTTCTCCAGCGCATATTGCATGCCCGAATCCTTCAGATTTGATAGCAATCCCTCCGTTGTCAGTCCGTTGATGGCCAAATTGTTTAACAGCTCACTCTGGACCCCGATCTCATTCAGTCTTGTGATGCTGCGCCGAACATAACCTTCTCCGCTATTGTCTCCCGTTCCTTTCGCGAGAGAATCTCCAAGCGCAGTGACCTTAACTCGTTCTGGCAGCGGAGGCAGCACGGATGTCTTTTCTCGGCCTTTCTCACCTGCAGGGAACTCTTCTGTTTCTGATGATGAGCTCTCACTGGCCTCCTCCGCCTTCTCCCTTTCTGACGTCACCGGCTCGACAGAATCAGCTGTCGGCTGATTAATATCCTGATACGCATAAATAAATCCGATGAGAAACGTAATCGTCGCGGCGATCGAAATTGCTGCCGTCATCCGCCATATCCATTTTGATGAGTTCAACTGTATCCCTCCGGCTGTTCATAGTCTTATCGTAGCAGTTCAAAAGGCGTTGATCCCTGCTGTATATGTACATAAACATAAAACTTCCCGTCGCATTTTGCAAATCGGCAAAATGATAAAAAGAGGCTGACCTAAACGATCTAGGGTCTTGCGGGATGGTCTCGTTTGTTGTTGTGAGATGCTCTAAGCATATCCATTCCCCAAAACACAGGTAAGATAAAGAAACCGCCCTTTAGTAGAATGGAAGTGTCTAGCAACCATCTAAAAAGGAGCGGTCTCATTTGTACATTCAATAATAAAAACGTGGCAGTGCTGGGATCACCTCCCTGACTCCACCACGTCTTTATTTTTGCTTCAGATCTCACTTAAGTGAGCTGTCTCGTTAAACAAGAATCTACTTTTGAGACCGCCGCTTTCTATAAATAGTGAGCCTAAAGCCTCAGACTCATCCGACCTTGAGGGGAAGGCCGGATGTCTGCTTTACTGGCTAATAAATTCCTGAACCCAATGTCCGTTGTAATAGCCGACACCGATCATCGTAAAATTCGGAGACAGGATGTTCTTGCGATGACCTTCGCTGTTCATCCACGCCTTCATCACTTCCTCCGGTGTCCGTTGACCTTTGGCGATATTCTCACCGGCGTATCTGTAAGAGATTCCGTAAGCCTTCATCATATCATATGGAGAGCCGTAGGTCGGAGATGTATGAGCAAAGTAATTGTTGCTGCTCATATCCTTTGCTTTATCTAGAGCCATAGCAGCAAGCTCCTGGTGAACAGTCAAAGACTTCAGTCCTGCCTTGGTGCGCTCCTGATTGACCAGCTCCACCACTTTGGCTTCCATAGCCGCCTGTTCGGTAGTTACGGGCGCTGCTGGCTGCTGCTTGGGCACTTCAGGTTGGCTTGGGGCTGGAGACGCGGGCTCACTAGGCTTGGTCGCTTCAGGCTGGCTCGGGGCCGGAGCCGGCTGCTGGGTTACACGCTCGCCAGGCACGAGCCATTTAAAGCTTCCGTAGCCCTGACTTTTTAAATATTGCTCAATTTGCTGCTTCAGTCCTGCATAACGATCTGTCGATGAAGCGGCAGAGGCCGAGGACGGAAAGAGCAGTCCGACGGACAACACTGCAGCCAGGCTTCCTGCCGCTGCTTTTTTCATAATATGTTTGCGCATAAGTTCAATCTCTCCTTTGAGCTTTTAAATTTGGTTACAATTTTGTCACCGATATGTAATCATTGTAGCATGAATCAACCGATCCGCCATCCTGCAAAAGTTGGAAAGCGATGCTTGAACTCTTCACGGTGCACAAAGAAAAACCCGGCTCTACTTAGGAGCCGGGCAAAGGAAGGGTAGGGCTACAGCTTTTTGGTGAACTGATAGCCGTTCTTTTCAAAGCCAATATGTTCGAAAAATGCATGTGCCGGGGCTAAGCCTTCCCGGTTGCCGCTTGTAAGAAACAAGAGGTTGCTTCCGTGCTGTCTTCCCCAGTTCTCTCCCCCGTGAACCAATCGTTTGCCGATTCCTTGGCCGCGGCAGTTTGAGGTTACGAACAGCGACGTAATTTGAGTGATTCTCTCCGTCATCGTGTAGGACTTGACTTGCCGAAGCATAATCATGCCTACTACCTTCCCATTCTGTTCTGCAATTAGATTGCAGTGGGACGAATTGCACGACATATTCTCCATCTGCTCCCGAATGACACTTTGTGTCGTCGGATAGGACAACTCGCGCATCAGGGACGTGACGGATTCCAGATCTCTGCTCTCATACGTTCGAATCAGCAGTGCAGGCGCAGTCATAACGCTTTCCATGCTCATTTACCCTCAAGCTTCCCTTCTACTATGATATCAACTCTCCACTCTCTTATTTTCTTTCTTTCTCAGAGAGATTTCAAGTCCATATCGACAATTTTCCCCATATTGCCACAGGTTTCTTCTGCCGAAACTTACAGAAATTTGTACTGGGCCTCAATTAACCCATAATAAATTCCTTGCTGGGTCATCAGCTCGTGATGATTGCCCTCCTCCATAATGCGTCCATGATCCAGCACTACGATATGGTCAGCGTGGCGAATGGTCGAAAGCCGGTGAGCTACGATAAATGAGGTTCGCCCCTTCAGCAGCAGCTTCAGCGCCTCCTGAATTTTCAGCTCAGTCTCGGTATCAATGGAAGCCGTAGCTTCATCCAAAATAAGAATACGAGGATCCGCCAGCAGAGCCCGGGCAAAGGACAGCAGCTGTCTTTGGCCCATGGAGAGCATGTTACCGCGCTCCTCGACCTCGGTTTCATAGCCGCCTGGCATGCTGACGATAAAATCATGGGCGCCGACAGCTTTGGCCACCTGCTCAATCTCCTCATCGGTCGCATCCAGACGCCCAAAACGAATATTGTCCCGAATGGTGCCCGAGAAGATGAAGGTATCCTGGAGCACGATTCCGATCTGGCTTCGCAGACTGTCTACCGTAACTTTTCGGATATCATACCCGTCAATCGTAATCGTTCCGCTGGTAATATCATAGAAGCGGCTGAGCAGATTGATGATGGTGCTTTTACCTGAGCCGGTGTGCCCGACAAGCGCGATGGACTGGCCTGCTTTCACATCCAAATTAATGCCCTTGAGCGCTTGGCGCCCCGGTTCATATTCAAATACGACATCTCTCAGCTGAATGTTACCCTGAATCGCTGGAATCTTCTTTGCCGCTTCGGCATCGGCAATGTTCGGCTTCTCATCAATAAACTCGAAAATGCGCTCCGAGGATGCCATGGCTACAAGCAGCTGATTATACATCATGCCCAGCCGGTTAATCGGCTCCCAGAAGTTGCCGACATAGTTCGAGAAGGCAATCAGCAGGCCGATGGTCAGCTCGTTGCTCTCTATCAAAGACGCGCCAAGCCAGAACAGAATTAATGTCCCGACACCGCCGGTAATTTCGATCATCGGTCCGAAGGCCTGGTTCATGGCTGAAGCTTTATCCCAGGATTTTTTGCTGTCCATGTTCATGGCATCAAAGAACTTCATGTTTTCTTCTTCTTGAGTGTATGCCTGCGTGACACGAATGCCTTGAATGGATTCATTCAAGTGCGAGTTAATCCGGGAGTTCTTTGCACGAACCTCCTGCCAGGCGCGACGAATGCGAACCCGCAGTGCGGTCGAAATCAAGAACATGATCGGAACGGTCACAATGACGGCCAGACCCAGCTTGAAGTTAATAGCCAGCAGGATGATCACAATCCCGAAGAGCTGGACACAGTCAATCATGAGGTTAACAACCCCGTTCGTAAACAAATCCTGAAGGGAGTTCACGTCATTCGTTACACGGACAAGCACAGATCCCGCCGGGCGTTTATCAAAGAAGTTAAACGACAGCTTCTGGATATGGCGGAACAAATCTGTCCGCAGATCGTAGATGACCCGCTGCCCGATAATATTCGTATACTTGATGCGGAAAATGCCGGTAATATACTGTACTACGAATAAGAGCAGAACGGCCGCAGCGATCTGGTAAAGCAGGGTCAGGTTCGTGCTGCCTGTCTCGGCGCCTAATGCCTTATCTATAGCCATACCCGTCAAATAAGGCACCGTCAGCTTCGTCACCGTGCCAATCAGCATCAGGATGATGACTAACGGAATCATCTGCTTCGCATAAGGCCTCATATAGGAAGCCAAACGAGCCAGCTGCTTCCAGTTAAACGGCTTCTCAATCGCTTCATCATCCTGATACACAAAGCGTTCATTCAAGGTTTCTTTCGCCCCTGCTCCACTCGCGGAGGGCTCAGGCCGCCTCTTGCTCTTTAATCCTGCGCTCATGACTGCACCTGCCCTTCCACAGTTCCCCCCGAGCGTCTGGCGATCAGGTCGGCATATTGAATCTGATAGACATCCCGGTAAGGGCCGTCGAGCTCGATCAGCTCATCATGCTTGCCGCGCTGTACGATCACCCCTTCATCCAGAACGAGAATTTCATCAGCATGACGCAGTGATGAAATCCGATGCGCGATAATAAAGGTCGTTCTCCCGTTCATAACCTCCTGGAACCCCGACTGGATCTCATGCTCGGTTTCCATATCGACGGCACTGGTGGCATCGTCGAGGATGAGTATTTTTGGGTCCTTCAGCAAAGCCCGCGCAATGGCGATCCGCTGCTTCTGACCTCCGGAGAGGCCCATTCCGCGCTCCCCGACCACGGTATCGTAGCCATGCTCCATCTCCATGATGAAATCATGCGCCTTCGCCAGCTTGGCTGCACGAATAATGTCTTCCATGCTTACATTTTTCATGCCATAGGCGATATTATTGCGAATGCTGGAGGAGAACAGGAACGTCTCCTGAAATACGGTCGCGATCTGGCTGCGAAGGCTGCGGACTTTAATGTCCTTCACGTTCACCCCATCGAGCGTAATGCTGCCGGAGTTCACGTTATAAGCATGCATCAGCAGCTGAATGATCGTTGATTTACCGGAGCCGGTTCCCCCTAGCAAGCCGATAACAGATCCTGGTTTGGCATGAAGCTGAATATCTTTAACTGCCGCCATTTTGTTGCCATAAGCAAAGGTCACGCTGTCAAACACGACATGCCCCTTGACCTCATCGGGCTTCAGTGTAATGGCGTCTTCACTGTCCTCAACATCGACCGGCTGATGGAGCAGCTCCAGCACCCGCTCTCCGGAGGCTTTGGATTGAGTGTAGTTGTTAATATGAAATCCAATGCCCCAAAGCGGTCCGATGATGTACCAGATCAGACTGAAAAAGGCAACCAGCTGTCCCAACGTCAGCTCCTGATTAATGACCATACGTCCACCGAACAGCAGCAACAGCACGACACTGATGTTGGCGAAGAGCTCCATTAAAGGAAAGAAACGCGCCCACAGCGCGGACGCAAAAATCTGATTGCTTTTATAACGTTCATTACGCCCTGAAAATTTAACGACCTCATGCGGCTCCCGGGCAAAGGACTTGACGGTCCGCACACCGGTAATGTTCTCCTGCACTGCCGTCGTCAGCGAGCTCAGCGCCAGGCGCATTTCCTGAAAGGCCGGATGAATCTTGGATTCGAACCGCAGCGCTGTGACGACCAGGAAAGGCATGCTGATCATGGTGAACAGTGTCAGCTTCCAGCTGATGGAGAACATCATGATGGAGCCGAAGGTGACCATCATGACCACATTCAGCAGCTGGGCAAAGCCAAATCCGATAAACATCCGAATGGCTTCCAGATCTCCCGTCAGGCGGGACATCAGGTCTCCGGTCCGCGCGGTATCATAGTACCGGAAGGACAGAAATTGAAGCTTTTTGTAACAGGCGTTCCGCATTTGATAAGCTAAGAAATTGCCGAGCCTTCCACCATAAAATCCGTGTAAAAATTGCAGAAATGCTTTGATCGTTACGACCCCTACGACCGTGAGTGCCAGCTGAGGCACCAGGCCGAAATTTTCCGGTCTGATCGCATCATCGATCAAACGCTGCAGCAGGTACGGGTATACCAGTCCGAGCGCGGTCGCCATCGCCAGACACAGTATGGAAAGAAAGAGATAGACTCGTTTCTCCCAAAAGAAGCCCTGCAGTTGCCTGAGAACATTCATCTTAATCCTCCCTAATCTCAATACGAACAGTTATGTAGCATTTATGAAGTTTATCACCGACTTCCAAAAGCGGCAAAGACAAAAAAAAGCGGAATTGGCGATGATCTGACCTTCTGAAAGCGTTTCGTGCAACTTATCGTTTCTTCATGATGAAATCATCGGCTTTCCTCTTTAATTCTGACAATATGGTGACATTTTCAAAAAAAGCATATCATCAAGCAAAAATACCTGACATCTTAAGGGTCGGCAGCACGTCAAAAAACGACGAAACCGGGGCTGCGTGACCCCGGATTCCGCCGTTCCAATATAGATATATTCCGCTTTACTCGCTAATGCTCTTCAGCTCTTGGGCCAGCTGTCGCCACTGCTCTGCAGACTGTCCGCCAGCAAGAGACGTTTGCATGGCCTTCACAGCCTGCTCCAGCTGCTCCAGCAGCACATCTCTATACTGCGTCAAGGCCACGGTCGTTTGCTCGGTGTAATGACGGACCAGCTCGTGAGACCTTGAAGCAAGGAGAACGGCAATGTCCTCCTTCACTAACGGCTCAGCCTGCTCCCGCAGCTTGAGGCTGCCCTGACTTTCGAAGAAATGCCTCGGATTCTTGAACAGGCTCCAATACGGACCCCAGTCCTTCGGCTGCTGAAGCGCACTTTCCGGCAGCGTGGGAGCAGGCCACTCCAGTTCCAGGCTTACGGACAAGGCGAGACCTTCTTCAAGCTCTTTAATACGATCCAGCACACGCTGAACGGCTTTGGAGCAGAGCTTGCGCCCTGTCGCCTCCAATCTGAGCGTGGTAGCCCACAGCTCCTGATCCAGCTCCAACGCCAGTGTGCGCTGAAGATCCTTCCCGCAGGCCGCGAACGCCGCCTTCAGACTGCCGCCATCCTCGCGCAGTACCGAGGGATGGAAGGCATCCTGGAAAAAGGAACCCATGGCATAATCAAGCCGCTGACGAACGTGGAACAACAGCTCACCACATTCCTCCTGCACATCGCGCTCATAGCTGATGACTGGCAGCTCTTCCAGCATACAGACAGCTTGTGTGCGGGATTCCTCCAGTCGCTGGGCTCTCACTTTGCGGCTGTCCGCGTCCTCCTCAGCCAGTCTGGCCCACCTCTCCGCTTTCCCGGAAGCCTCTCTAATGCTGTCCAGGCCTGCCCGCAGAGACAAGCCGGGCAGCTCTTCCACGGCAAAATGATTCAGGGTCTTCTCAAATGACAGGAAGCCGGAGGATGCCAGCTTAACATCATCTGCCGCCTGCTTGGCTCTCAGGGATTCCAGACTGGAAACCGGAAAAATGCTCGGTCGGCTAATGCCGCTTCGCTTCAGATTATCCTGGACATGCTCTACCACCTGCTCCAGCTCCTCCTGTGAGGAAGCCAGATCGGCCGCGTTGACAATGAAGAACATTTTGTCCAGGGTAAAGCTGTCCTTCACCCGGCCCAGCTGCGACAGAAACTGACGGTCGGCCTTGGAAAAGGCATGATTGTAATAAGTCACATATAAAATAGCGTCCGCATTCTTGATATAGCTGAACGTGACACCGGTATGCCGCGCATGCAGGGAATCGGCCCCTGGCGTATCGACCAGCACGATACCTTGCTCTGTCAGGTCACAGCCATAGTACAGATCGATGCCTTCAACATAGCAGGACTTGGTTTCGTCGGCTACGAAGCCCCGGTATTCCTCCAGTCCCACGGTCATGATGCTGCCTAGCCGGGACTCCATGTCCTCACAGCCGGCCGCTGCTGCCTTTAGAAAACCGTAATGCGGCAGCCCTGCCGGGTGAATACCGGCGGGGGTCAGCTCCTCTGCGGCCTTGCGCCAGCTGCTCTTGGTGGGCTGCTCCAGGCCCAGAACCTGAAAGGAATAGTTCAGATCATCCCACCAGGTGTCATAGGTCTTCATTTTCACTTCCGCCGTTCCGTGCAGATGGTCAGCATTCGGTGCCAGAATGCGATTGACCGCCGCGGTGGTCGGGTGCGGCGATACCGGCAGGACGCGTTCGCCCAGCAGGGCGTTGGCGAACGAGGATTTGCCGGCGCTGAAGGCACCGAACAGCGCCATCGTGAAGGAGCCGCCCGCGAGGCTGTCCGCGCGGGCGTCCAGATCCCGCGCAGCTTGCGCCAGCGCGGGATGCGGCGCCAGCAGCGCCGAAGCAGCCCGCAGCTTCGCTGCCGCTGCTTCCAGGCGCTGGCGCCGGCCCCCGCCTTGCGGCACGCGGCGGGGCAGCCCTTCCCCCTGCGGCGGCGCAGCCGCAGGGGCGGGCTCGGCTGCGGCCTGCGGCAGCGCAGCCGGCTCGCTCACCTCCGGCAGGAGGCCGGGGGTGAGCGGCTCTGGCGGCGGCGCGAGCTGCGCAGCCGCGCCGCTGCGGGCGGCCTCCGCCTGCTGCAGCGCAGCATAGCGGGCGGCGGCCGCCGATTGCGCCGTCAGCTCTGCGTGACGGCGCGAGAGCTCGGCCACGCGGACTGAAGCTGCGTCCGCGGCGGCCTGTTTGAGGCGGTCCGCCAAGGTCAGGACCGCCTGCCGATAGCTCGCCTTGATCTGATCGGCGAGCTTCCGGCAATAGTTCAGCATATACTCTCCGGAGAGAATCGCCTGCGGCTCCACAGTCTGAAGCAGCAGCTCCGCTGTAACCTTCGGAAGCACAGAATCCAGGACCTGCTCCTGTTCTTCACCGAAAGAAGAGACGGCCTCCATGCTACTCTTCCACAGCTGGCGCAAATGGAATTCGACCTGTGAGGACACCTGCTGCTTCAGCCGCTCCAGAAGCTGCTCCTGCCGTCGCTTCTTCTCCTCGCCCGTCTTGCCACTAGAGAACAGAAAGCCGACCTTAAAGCCGCTTTTCTGGCTCTCCAGCCAGGACAAGGCCAGGTCGCGCAGCTCGGCAGGCATCAGGTTTGCATTTGCCAGCAGTGCATCTCCTTCCTTGCGGAAAGCCGTTGCCGTCTCCTCCGGCATATTCCGGGCAGATGAAAGCTCGGCCTCTTCCTCCGCAAGACGCTGATTCAGCGCCTCCAGCGCAGCTTGGCCCCCAATCTCCTCCAGCAGCGCCTCCTTCTCCTCCTGATGACTTCTCGCAAATGCCTCTCCATGAGAATGCGCGACCTGCCGTAGCGAAGAGGCTACACTGTAGTCCAGCAAGGACCGCGACTGCCCCAGGAGGCCGGCAATGACGGACTGCAGCTCCGGCCATTGATTGTAGGGATAATCATGCACCTTCAGTGAGATGCAGAGCAATCCCTGATATTGAATGTTCCACTGCCGGAACGCTTTGCGAACGTCACTCAGGTAAGACGCTAGGCTGAGCTCCTCATCACGGTGCTTGTCGATCTGATTGACAATCAGATACAGCGGCTTCCCCCAGTCCGACAGGCTCTTGGCAAACATAAGATTGCTCTCGGACTGAACATGATTGTAATCCATCACATAAAAAACAACATCGGCCAAATGCAGCGCGGAGTGAGTCGCCTTCTGATGGCCGTCGTCCGTCGAGTCCACACCTGGTGTATCCATCAGTACACCATGGCCTTGAAGCACCGGAACCTGATCCCACACCTCAATAGCACGGTAGTCGCCGCCAGCCTTGCAGTATTCAGCCAGCTCCTCGGTCGTTACCGTAATGCTCTCTTCGACGGCTCCGTCTGCCCGGTGGATCACCGCCTTGGCGTCTCCGTTTCGAATCGTTACAATATTTGCACTTGTCGGCACGGGGCCGGATGGAAGCACCTTTTTGCCGCACAGGGCATTGATCATACTGGACTTGCCTGCCGAGAAATGCCCGCAGAAGGCGAGTGTTAATTCCTTGGCTTCCTGTTTCCGTTGAAGATCCTTGGCCAGCTCCGCGGAGGATTCATCATTCCACGCCTGGAACTGCGCAATGGCTTCCTGCAGCAGGTCTGCATTGAATCCGGTTTCATGTGCTGTAGCAGCTTTCACTTGTCATTCGCTCCTCTTCCGATCCTGTCATCAGGGATGCTTGATTTCTCCATTCCTTCATTGTACCATCTTGCCGGAATATATGGAAAGAGGCCGCAGATCGGGAAGACTCCCCTGCGGCCTCGCTATTCCATGCTTTGTCCCCGGCTCTAAAGCTTACAGCGCAGCTGCGCTCTCGGTTTCCGGAATAAGAATTTCAAACACGTTTCCATGCTGCAAAATGGTCACGCCGCGGGATTTATCGCGCATGACGACAACCTCTGCCTTTTGCGACATCCGTTCCAAATAATTTTCCGGCGCTTCGCCGGAATGGCTGAAGGTTACGCCTTCAACCTCCTTCTCTTCATTCTCTTCCAGCTGGGTTTCAACCACCTGTTCAAAAATGTCAGAGAACAATTCAAAATTATCCGTGTATACCGAGATGCATTTCATGTTTAATCCCATCCTCTTTGTCTACTTTGTGCCGCCAGCCTGCTAATCCTTATTCTTCCTGACGACTGATGTTTTCATACGTTTCTTTCCTTCACGGCACAGGTCCAGCAGCGGACATACCTGGCACATCGGATTTTGCGCCTTACAATGATAACGTCCGAAAAAAATGAGCCGGTGATGCGTCAGTGTCCACTCATCCCGAGGGACGCGCTTCATCAGCTTTTTCTCGACTTCCAGCACACTGTCCTTCCAGCCAGCCAGTCCCAGCCGCTTGGACACCCGCTCCACATGCGTATCCACCGCGATGGCCGGTACACCAAAGGCATTGGATACCACAACATTCGCAGTTTTGCGGCCCACACCTGGAAGCTTGACCAGCTCATCATGAGCCTCTGGCACTTCACTTCCATACTGCTCAATCAGAATGAGGCACAGCTGGTGTATGTGCTTCGCCTTGTTACGGTACAAGCCGATCCGTCGGATGTCCTGCTCCAGCTCTTCAATCGGAACCGAGACATAATCCTGCGGGGTTTTGTATTTCTGGAACAAGTCCTTCGTCACTTTGTTCACTGTTTCATCGGTACATTGAGCAGACAGCAGCACGGCAATGGTTAGCTCGAATGCATTGTTATGATTCAGCTCGCAGTGTGCACCCGGGTACATACCGCCGATGGTATCGAGAATGTGACGTACGGTAGAATTATTCATCGCTGGTCCTCCCGCAAAAAAAAGTCTTGATGCGAGCAAATCCCGCATCAAGACGGTGTTTCTCGTGTATCCCTCAGTGATAACTATTGTTTCACGACCTCTACAACGGTGCCGTTGTTGAAATACAGTACAATATTATCATTTTCTTTCAGGGATTGCACGGACAAGTTCTGATCATTTTGGTGAACAAATACGCTACTTGACGTACGGAAGCGATATTCATCCGTTGTGTACGTCCGTTTTACATAAATTTCGCCATTTTGTGATTTCCAGAACGTTTTTGATAGAGAATCCAGAACCTTGACTTCGGTCACTCCGGTAATGTCCTTGTGAACCTCGACCCGATCATTAAGGGTGAGGCCGGCCAAGCTTGTGGACACCGCGCCACCGCGGTTCATCTTGACCCCGCCTGCTGCCGAAATGACTTGCTGCGTTCCATTGAAGCCTTTCACGGTCAGCGTGTTGGCGGCAGCATCCACAGCCATCACTTGGCCTAGCGTCAGACGAACCTCCTGGATCGAGGTTGGCGTTATGCCTGTAAACTGTACATTGACCAGACTGCCTGGCTTCAAGGCACTAAGCTGAATCGGTTGGCCGTTCTCGTCACTCATGACGGTTTTGTCAGTGTAAATAAGCTTGGACACCCCATCCTGCTTAACCGTAAGCCGGTTTAAGGAAGGCTCCACCGATCCCACCTCAAACTGAACGAAAGCCTTGGACTTCAAGCTGGCCAGCATATCCTGGTTAGCGGAAAGCTCCGCATAGACCTCGTCGCCGATTTTAATATCCGAGAGCGAGGCGGAAGCCTTACTGTACAGCTCTACCTTCGGATTCGAGAATGGCAGCTTCACGGTTTCACCGTTGTCGGTGAGAATCGTAACCGTCTTGGCGGCTGTATTGATCTCCGTCAATGTGCCCTCGTACTGATAAATGACTTCCAGGGATAGTGCGCGGTTGCCCAGATGCTTGATGTTCACCTTTCTGCCAGAACCGAGCAGACCTTCAACCGCGGACAGCGAGCTGCCGGCCGAAGACTCCAGCTTGGTCTTCTCATCCAGGATCATCACGTGCGGCTTGCCGGCGCTGTCGCTTACCATCAGCCACTTCTTGGCTGCATCATATCTCGCTACGACCGCCTGCTTCATCAGCTCGGACTGACGTCCTACGACCGTGATCTTGGTGACCTGCTCATCGCCATTAATGATCAGCTCCACCTCGTCGCCGGCCTTCTCGTCAAAGATGAGGTCATCCAGCACCGGTCTTGCAATCCCGCTGACAATCAGCTCCGGCTGAGAGGCCAGCACCTTGATTTCCAGCTGCGTGCTACCAGAACGTTTATACGTAATGAATTTCCCGTTGGGATCGGCTGAATACAGCATGGCGCTAACGGTGCGGTCAACGCTCTGGCTAATTTCAACGCTCTTCAGCACACTGTTCTCAACCGTGTAATTCACGACAGCTCCCGCCTTTAATTCAGAAGGTGTCAGCAGCTGGGTTTGGTATTTGATGATGGCTCCTTCATAGCTGTAGGTTTCTGCAGACCCCGTCGTGGTCTGCACCGTAAGCTTCTTGCCATTGAGATCCACTGACTGAATGACGCCTGTCGCTGTTTTGTTCACTACGCCATCCTTCACCGTGATCGCTACAATCTGCTTCTGTGGCGTAAAGGTTTCCCGCTGCACAGTTACTACGCTGCCCGGCACCAATGCCTTGGGGTCGGCAGGATCTATCTTGCTACCGTTTTGATCCAGGAAGAGGGTATCTTTTGTATAAGACAGAGACTCAAAGCTCGATCCCGTATCAAACCATATGACCTGGTCGGGGGACAGACGCTCAAATTTCCGTTCAAAGGATTCCAGCTGCTGCTCTTTATCCATAAGCTCGACATAAGCAGCTGCACCATCCTTCGCAATGACGGTTACCTTCGTGTAAGGCTCGATATCTCCTTGTGTAATGCGTCCGGCAGCGTCTTTCTCAAAATAGGCCGTGGAAGGCTGCAGTGAAAATGTCTGGCTCTGTCCATCGGTATAAAGGGTCACCCTGCCATCGCTCATTGAGGTGACGACGCCCTCATATTGATTCTCATACTGTTCATCTATGTAGGCCTGAGCCCGGCTAAAAAAGGTAGCCAGCTGAGCCCGGGTGACCGCTCCTTTCGGATCAAACCGATTAGCCGTCACGCCTTGGGCAAGACCCAGCTCAACGGCAGTATTGACATACCCTGCGCGGTCAGGTGAAATGCTGCCATGGTCTGCAAAGCCTGAAGCTTCCGACATGGCTGCTTGCGCATCTGCAGTACGGCCGATGGAGCGGATCAGCACCTCAGTAATCCATTCCCGGGTTGCCGTTTGAGCTCCCCAGATCATGCTGTCATCGGCATACTGCGATTCTTTCTCTTGATTGAGCAGGTTTTGCGAAAGCGCCAGGCTGACGTACGGTACAAAGTAATTATTTACTTTCATATTTGTCGGTAATGTCGCAGCCGTGCCGGTGCCTTCATTCACATTCAAATTCAAGAAACGGATTGCCATCGTCATGGCTTCCTGCTGAGTTACGGGATCATTAGGACGAAACTTGCCGTTATTACCAGTTATAATCCCTTGAGCCGCCAGTTTATAAATGTATTTTTCTCCCCAATAGCCGCTGACGACATCACTGAAAACAGGCGTCGAGAGCGCCGCGCTGACTGCTGTAGGTGCTGCAGGCTCTGCAGATACGCCAGTTCCCATAACCATAAGCCCGGCCATGACGGCGGAGACCACTTTATTGGAATGAATATTTCTTCGTTTAAATGACATTGTTGTTGCTCCTTTCATTTCTGCTATACGCGTTCTTTGACATATTCGACAGCAGAATGTGATCTCCTTCCAGCAGCTAGCGGGTTTCCGGGTTATACAGCGTCACATGTCCCATCAGGCTCTCTACCTGCTTGCCGTCGAGCAGCAGCTGAATGGTCTCCACTTCATCAAATTGAAAGTAGGTGCCCTTGAGCGCCCGAATTGCAAAATCCTCTCCTGTGGAGCCCATGCTTGCCGTATCCGGCATATGCAGATCCAGCGTCAGATCTCCATCCTCAAAAGAAAGAGAAAGGAGCTCAATGTTACTCCAGAGCGGAACCATCTCCTGAGATGTGCTCTTTTGAAGCGCATCGTATGCCGCCTGGTATTTCGTTTTTTCATCCGTATACGTAATTTTGGCTGTATCCTGCAGCAGTTCCATTAAATCAGGATCGGTGTAGTATACCTTGATCTCTTCACTTTGCTGCGCTGGCTCGGCCTCTTCCTGAGGTGTTGACGTAGCGGGAGCTTCACTGCCCCCTGTGCTTCCGCCTGCACCCTGCGTGCTGGATGGCGTCTGTGACGGCGCCGTGGTAGTGCCTTCGTTTCCGGCCTCTGCAGTCTCCTGGACAGGAGCTGCCGGCTTCTCCTCAGCAGGGACAGGTGCTGCCCCTGGTTTCTCTCCGCATGCCGTTCCTAGCAGCATAAACGCTGCCAGGAACACCGCAGACCCTATTTTTTTATTCATGAGTCCACCTCCATCTCCCCTGCATCACTATTATTTAAAATATTCATTGAGTCCGTTCACAATCGACTGCGCTACACGGTCCTGAATCCCGGAATCGTAGAGCTTGGCTTCATCCGTTTTATTCGTCAGGAACCCGACCTCCAGCAGAATGGCTGGCATCGTGGTCTCGCGGATGACGTGGAAATTCCCGTATTTCACTCCGCGGTCCTTCAATCCAACGGCATTTAACATATTTTTATGAATGACCGTCGCCAACGATTTACTGGACGAACGCTGATAGAAGGTTTCCGTTCCGGAAGCCGTGGCAGGTCCCGCATTGGCATGAATGGAGATGAAGACATCAGCCTTCAGCTTCTCGGCAATTTTCACTCGGTCACTCAGCTCCAGGAAGGTGTCATCACTGCGTGTAAGGACAACGTCGATCGTTGAGCTGTTCTCCAGCAGCTTGGCCGTTTTGAGAGCGAGACTCAGGGCAAAATCCTTTTCCTTTTTCTTCGAGACGCTGATTGCGCCAGGATCATGACCCCCGTGTCCGGCATCAATGACGACGAGCTTTTTGCTGCCTGCTCCCGGAGCAGGAACCGGCTCAGAGCTTGTATTCAGGTCCACTGTAAACAAGCCGTTAGGTTCATTATGAAGCGTATAATTTTTGGGATAATTCAGATCAATGACAATGCGAACGGTTGACGGGCTGTCGCTGTACAGCGAATACCGGACCGATTTCACATCTGGATATCCGGTTACCGTCAAGGACCCATTGTTTGTAGCGTCCAAAATATTACTCGTGCTGAATTGCTCGGAGAATGCCGCATTCTCTACATCAATGACAATCCGGTCCGGCGAGGTCAGCTTCATAATCTTGGGCTTCATCGTTCCTGTCGCCGCTACCAGCAGGCGATTGCTGCTAAAGCTGATTCCGTCAATCGTTGTCAGAGTACCGTAATCGGACTCACCCGGGTTTGAGACGCCTGACTCCGGGGTAATAAGGTATACTGCTTTCTCTTGATTGTTCCAGCTGACATTCATGCCCATCTGCTCACTCACAAACCGGATGGGTACGATTGTCGTGCCTCCGCGCAAGAGCGGTGCCTTAACCATGCTTACACGCTGACTATCAATGGATGCACTGCTGCTTCCGACCACCATCTCGACGGTTTTTCCTCCGCCTTGAACCGTAATTTTCTGTGCTGCCTGATTCCAGCCTACCGTGTAGCCCAAATTCTCGGATACGACCCGGATCGGCACCATCACGGTTCCATTGATATTTTCCACATTGACACCTTGAGACAGCTGCAGCTCATTGCCGTTCAAATAAATCTTAGCACTTAATGCGCTTGCCTCAACGCCCTTTGGAAACACCAGCATGATGATGAACAGAAACATAAAAAAACCGAACTTCTTCATCCTTCACCCCTACCATCCTATTAATCTGCCATAAAATGGCGTAGACTTCCCGGCCTGTCCGACATTACCTGACATACAATAGACGCGTCACTCGTTCTAAAGTTGCGAAAATATTTCCACTTTGCCAAAAAAATAAAGCAGCCCTAAGCAGATTGCTTAAAGGCTGCTTTACTTTATAAAGGAATAATATACCTGAAATCTACCCCTAACTTATCAAGGTGTAGGACGCTTAAGGTGTGGGACGCTTCATCGGATGCTCGAGGACAACATGTCCCATCAAACTCTCGACCTGTTCTCCATCAATAAGCAGCTGGATCGACTGAACTTCCTCAAACTGGAAAAACATATTCTCCAGTGCTTCCAGAGCGTACATCTCTCCACCAGCACCCAGATTTGCCTCAGCGGGCTTGGTGATATCCAGAACGAGCGCCCCGGCGTCAAATTCAACCTGATTCAGCGTAATGGCCTCATTCCACAATGGAACGAACTCTTCATCATCGCTCTGCTGTAGTGCATTAAAAGCTTTAGCGTATTTGTCTTCAGCGCCGCTGTACATAATTTCACCCGGGGCTTCAACGACGCCCATCAACTCAGGATCTGTGTAGTAGAGGACTACCTTTTCCTTACGCATCGGCTCCTCCTTCTTATCTCCATCTGTGACTGAGGTGCTGTTTCCGGCGGTCTGAGTACCTGCAGTTTCTTGTCCTTGATGGATTGTACCGACTTCATCTTTGACGTTGCTCTCATCGGCTCCTGCCGCTTGCTTTACCGCTCCCGTGTCTGCAGGAGGTGCTGCAGCCGGCTTGTCTCCACATCCGCTGCTCATTACCATTACAGCAGCCAGAATTGCTGCTGACCAATATTTACGTTGACTCATTGAACCGTCCCCCTTGGGAAGTACATTTACTGTACTTTAAGATATTCCTTAATTCCATCTACGATGCTTTGTGCCACCCGGTTTTGGAAATCTTCCTTGAACATCTGTGTTTCATCACCTTTATTGCTTAAGAACCCGATCTCCAGCAGTACGGCCGGCATGGATGTTTCGCGGGTCACGTGAAAATTTCCGTAAGAGACGCCACGATTCTTAAGACCTGTAGCTTTAGAAAGATGACTGTGCATAATTTTGGCAAAAGACAAGCTGGCATCCCGCGTATAAAAAGTCTCCGTTCCGTTGGCACTACTGGAATTGTTGCTATTTCCATGGATGGAAACAAAAACATCAGCCTTAAGGTTGTTAGCTATTTTTACCCGATCCTTCAGCTCCAGAAACGTGTCATTGCTTCGTGTAAGGACTACTTCGATCTGAGTTTCCTTCTCCAGGAGCTTCCCGACCTTCTGGGCAACGGCCAGATTAAAGTCCTTCTCCCAACGCTTGTTCACGCTAGGAGCACCCGGGTCTCCATCTCCGTGTCCGGCATCAATGACAACGATTTTCTTGCCGCTGCTAGCCGGCTCCGCCGGTGCTGCGGTCTGCTCTATGTTTAAGTTGAGTGTAATTAATCCATTCTGATGGGTAAGATCATACGCTTTGGACGTATGGAGGTCCAGAACGACACGCACGGTTTCCGGGGAAGCACTGAATCTGGCATAACGGATCTGCTTCACGTCGGGGTATCCTTCAAGCGGAAGGATCGTTTCCTTGCCCACTTGTTGATCCGACCCGGCAAAGGAGCTGGACAGAAAGCTTTGCGGAAGATCAACGACAATCCGGTCAGGGCTAGGAATACTAAAAACCTTAGGCGTCACTTTTCCGGATACGGCAATCAGCAGCTGGTTATCGACGAAACTGATGCCATCGACGCTTGCCAAAGCTGTGACCGGGGTCACTTCTTCTACAGGAGTGACAGCGCCGGGATTGCTTCCCACTGAACCTGCTGGGGGCGGGCTTACTTGAACGGGTTCAGTCGCGACAGGAGCCGCGCTGCTAGTCAAATATACCGCCTTGATCTGGTTGTCCCACTCAATATCCATGCCCATCTCTGTACTTACAAAGCGCAGCGGCACCAGTGTGGTCCCCCCCTGCAGCATCGGCGGGATGCTCATCTGAACCTCGATCCCGTTCACCTGAGACTGTGTCTTGCCCACATTCATATGTACCGCCGTAACGCTGTCCAGCACAGAAACGGTCTGAGTGGACTTTTCCCATTTCACTTCATAGCCTAGGTTCTCGGAAATGACTCGAATGGGGACCATAATAGAGTTGTTGACATTTAACACCTTGACTCCGGACGGTAAATTCAGCTGTTCTCCATCCAGATAAATCTTTGCACCGCTTGCCTCCGCTTTTCCTGCACTGCCTAAACTCAGCAGAAAAAGCACCAAAAACATCAGCAGACCACACTTCTTCATACTCACACCTCTACCATCCCTATGAATTTAATGAAAGCGACGAGTACCCAAAAACCGCCATATTGGCTCAGCATGCGGCATTTTCCGGCTTCACAGCGAATGTTCCGCACTATATCTATGATTTTAACAGAAAAAACTTCCATATCCTACAGCGGATATGGAAGTTTTGAAGTTTTTTAGAAAGAAATATCGAATGCTGCCGGCTTAGGCGAACAAACGGTTGTGATGTTCCTGCTCGTAGGCATCAATGGCATCAGCATGCTGCAGCGTCAGTCCGATATCATCCAGACCTTGAAGCAGGAACTGACGACGATGCTCATCGAGATCAAACTGAATCTGAAGCCCTTGATCATCGGAGAGAAGCTTGTTCTCAAGATCTACACTCAGCTGATAGCCTTCATGAGCTTCAGTACGCTGGAACAGCTCTTCAACCTGCTCTTCCGACAGCTTGATCGGCAGAATGCCATTCTTGAAGCAGTTGTTATAGAAGATATCCGCAAACGAAGGCGCGATCACAACACGGAAGCCGTAATCCATAATCGCCCAAGGGGCATGCTCCCGAGAGGAGCCGCAGCCAAAGTTCGCTCTGGAGATCAGTACGCTGGCTCCTTGATAACGCGGCTGATTCAGAGGAAAGGTTGTGATGACCTCTCCCTGCTCGTCGAAGCGCCATTCATAGAACAGAAACTGGCCAAAGCCTGTGCGCTCGATTCTTTTCAAGAACTGCTTAGGTATAATTGCATCGGTATCTACATTGACCCGGTCCACGGGTGCAACCAATCCGTTTAATTTCGTAAATGCTTCCATTGTAAACTCCCCCGTCCCTTCTTAGATAACAGCTTCTTCAGATACAAAATTCCAGTCACGGACATCAACAAAATGTCCCTTTACAGCTGCTGCAGCTGCCATTGCCGGAGATACGAGATGTGTTCTGCCGCCACGTCCCTGGCGTCCTTCAAAGTTACGGTTGGAGGTCGAGGCACAGCGCTGTCCTGGCTGAAGCACATCCGGATTCATGGCAAGGCACATACTGCATCCGGCTTCACGCCATTCAAAGCCTGCTTCTGTAAAGATTTGATCCAGGCCTTCCTTCTCAGCCTGCAGCTTCACGCGGCCGGAACCGGGAACGACAATTGCAGTGACCTGAGGTGAAACCTTGTGTCCTTTGGCTACTGCGGCGGCAGCGCGAAGGTCTTCAATCCGTCCGTTCGTGCAGGAGCCGATAAATACATAATCAATCGGAATTTCTGACATCGGTGTACCTGGCGTTAAGGCCATGTACTCAAGTGCCTTTTCGGCAGCCTTGCGCTCGTTCTCGGTTTTGAAATCTGCCGGGTTAGGTACTGCGGAGGAAATGTCTGTACCCATGCCCGGGCTGGTGCCCCAGGTTACTTGCGGGATCAGGGTCTCCACATCGAATTCAAGCACCAGGTCAAACTCGGCGCCTTCGTCAGTAACGAGCTGCTGCCAGGAAGCTACAGCACGGTCAAAGTCTGCACCTTGAGGCACATGCTGACGTCCACGCAAATATTCAAATGTCGTTTCATCCGGAGCGATCATCCCCGCACGGGCGCCGCCTTCGATGGACATATTACAAACGGTCATGCGCTCTTCCATCGACAGATCACGAATCGCTTCACCGGTGTATTCAATTACATATCCCGTCGCGAAATCCGTGCCGTATTTAGCAATTACGCCGAGAATCATATCCTTCGCGGTTACGCCAGGGTTACGGTTGCCCTTGAAGCGAACCTCCATGGTCTTTGCTTTGGCCTGCTGCAGGCACTGGGTCGCAAGCACATGTTCAACCTCACTGGTACCAATACCGAAGGCCAATGCGCCGAAAGCACCATGAGTAGACGTATGGCTGTCGCCGCACACGATGGTTTTGCCCGGATGAGTCAGACCCAGCTCCGGTCCCATAACGTGTACAACACCCTGGTCAATCGTCTCCAGATCATACAGCGTAACGCCAAAGTCCCGGCAGTTCTGAGTCAATGTGTCAATTTGCTGCTTGGAGATCGGATCACTGATATTGTAGCGGTCTTTTGTCGGAACATTGTGGTCCATTGTTGCAAAAGTCAGCTCCGGACGGCGAACCTTGCGGCCGCTCAGGCGCAGGCCTTCAAAGGCCTGGGGAGAGGTTACCTCATGCACCAGATGCAAATCAATATACAGGATGCCGGGCTTGCCTTCCTCTTGATGGATCACGTGATTGTCCCAGATTTTCTCAAACATTGTCTTTTTACTCATTCATATCACCCCATTAGTTCATTACGTCCATATTAAAGAGAGTTGGATCTCCCTTTTGCTTATACGTAATATAGCATGTTCCTCTTGATTGATCCAAGATATAAAATCTATAAAAGCAATAGGTTCCAGCTATAAACGACTCCTTGCTTTTAAATGCAATGATAAACTAATATAATTGAACTATAAATTTCATAGGTATTGCCTATAACGGAGTGATGATATGGAATTACGCCAGTTAATGTATACCCTGCAAATTGCAGCGGACAAAAATTTTTCCCGGGCCGCAGAAAAGCTTCATATCGCTCAGCCTTCACTTAGCCAGCAATTGTCCAAGCTCGAAAAAGAGCTCGGTGTACTGTTGTTTCAGCGGAATACCAGCACGGTCGAATTGACTCATGCAGGCGCCAGCTTTGTGGAGCACGCCCAAAAAATCATGGATGCCGTTGAGCAGCTTCGGCAGGAAATGTCGGATATATCCCAGCTCCGCAAAGGGAAAGTCGTCGTGGGCAGCATGCCGATCACGGGCTCACATCTGCTGCCGTGGGTACTCCCTGCTTTTCACCAGCAATACCCTGATGTCGAGATTGCATTGCTGGAGGATTCCTCTGCCAATCTCGAGAAGCTGACGGCTAGTGGAAAAACAGATCTCAGCCTGTTATCGCTGCCATTAACCGAGCCATCCTTGTCCTGGGTGCCTATTGGAGAAGAACGAATTGACCTCGCCGTGCCGATCCGCCATCCGCTGGCGGCGAGAGCGGATAAGGGCAGCCCGGTGCCCGTCGCTTTGGAGGAGCTGAAGGACGAAGCCTTCATTGTGCTCAAAAAAGGTCAAGGCTTCCGCCAGCTGACGTTCGATCTTTGCCGGAATGCCGGCTTCGAGCCGAGAGTGGTGTTCGAAAGCAATAACATCGAGACGGTCCAGTCGCTCGTTGCCGCGGGCATGGGCGTGACCCTCGTTCCCCGCTTCATCGTGAGGGCCAAGCGCAGCGAATTCATTCCTGTGTATTTGCCGCTTGCAGAGCCAGTCCCCAGCCGGACGCTGGTCATAGCGTATCGAAACGGCCGATATTTATCCAAGGCTGCGGAAGCGTTCATTGAAACCTTCAAGGAAGTCATGGGCCGCCTGGCCGAGAGCGACCGCTCCATCTGCAAGGATTAAGTCATTAAGAGGTAATGTAGGCGAAAAACCGAACTCATTCCGCCTCAGCGGCGCTATGCGGTCCAACGAACTCGAAAAACCAAGCTCGTCCCGAAACAGACCACCACCAGAGCCCAAAAAGGCGATGCCAGGGAATCTCCCTAAACATCGCCTTTTTATTAATCTTCAAGCTTCCCTGACACTCTCAAACCGTCTTCACCGCTGATCCGCCAGCGTCAATCTACAATCGCAGATTATGCTGATCCGGGCCAGACCTATCTACTTGCGCAAATTGTGCTTGTCCACCAGCCGGTTCTGGTTATCAGGAATGCGGGCCTTGTCTTCGATGGCATCGTTGCTGCCGCGGCTTCCGCCCTCGGATACACCCTCTACAAAGCTGCGGAACTGATTCTTCTGCTCCTGAATGGTTTCCTGGCTGTCCTGCTCGTTATGATCTTGATTGGCCATGGCTTCATACCTCCTTGTTGGGGAATACACATAGTATACCCGTGACCTCAAGGATGAAACGCCGGATTCAAGGTGATCAGCTCAGCTTGTACAATCCCGGTCTGCGGTCTTCAAAGACGGGAATGCGGGTCCGAACCTCATCCGTCAACGCCGGATTCAGCGCCCCCCGGAGGATACCTTCCTCTTCGCTGCCCTCCACAACGATGTCGCCCCAAGGGTCAATGATCATGGAGTGACCAAAGAAAGAAGTGTCCCCGCTTGTGCCAACCCGATTACAGGCCACAACATACATTTGATTCTCAATGGCTCGGGCCGTCAGCAGCGTTCTCCAGTGATGCAGCCGCGGATTCGGCCACTCTGCAGGAACGAACAATACCTGAGCACCCTTCAGCGCAAGCGTTCTCGACAGCTCTGGAAAACGGACATCATAGCAGATGGATGCACCGGCTGTAAATCCGGGCTGAAGATCAAACACTACCGCCTGATCTCCGGCAGACAGATGCTTCTCCTCATCCATCAGTCTGAATAAATGAATCTTGGAATACATGGCTTTCTGCTCACCTGCAGCGTCATAAACATACATCGTGTTATAGATCTGTCCGTTCTTCTTCTCCGCCACAGAGCCGCCGACGATATGCACCTGATGTCTCTTGGCAAAAGAGCTCAAAAGCTCCCTGGCCTGTCTGCCGTCCGGATCGGCCAGCTCATGAATGCGCTCCAGCGCGTAGCCTGTGTTCCACATCTCAGGCAGCACCAGAATATCTGGCTTCTGCCCCTCGGAAAGCGCAGTCTCCATCAGCTTTTTTATATGTTGAAAATTGGCGGTCGGTTCACCGATCTGAATATCAGCCTGAATCAGCGCAATGTTCACAGAAAAAACTCCTTTCGTCGTATGCTGCAATATCCTCATCATATCCCGTAAACTCTGTCGTTTCAATAGAACGCCCCAAAGCCCTCTATACAGCCCTGATAAATCGTGATAAATTTAGGTTCAAAGAAATCATGACGTACTCTTTTTGGCGCAGGAAGCAGTACAGAACCGGAGTGACTTTAACATGAATTTGAACCTTAACCCGCCATTTGAAATCCGCCCTGCTGACATCATGGCACAGCTGCCAACACAGTTTTTTGCCACGCTGGTCGGTAATGTAAGCCGTTTGACTGCTCAAGGGCATGATGTTATTAATCTCGGACAAGGCAATCCCGATCAGCCGACACCAGCTCATATCGTAGCCCGGCTAAAGGAAGCAGCCGATAATCCGCAGTATCATAAGTATTCTCCGTTTAGCGGCTACTCTTTTTTGAAGGAGGCTATTGCCAAGAGATATAAGGAGGATTACCAGGTAGACCTGGACCCCGAGACCGAGGTAGCCATCCTGTTTGGAGGCAAGACCGGGCTCGTCGAGCTGCCGCAGATTTTGCTGAATCCCGGTGAGCTTTGCCTGGTGCCCGATCCCGGTTACCCCGACTACTGGTCAGGCGTTGCTCTGGCCAGAGCCGAGATGAAATTTATGCCGCTAGTGGAGAGTAACGATTATTTACCTGATTACAGTGCCATTTCGGATAGAGACAAGGAGCGGGCTCGGCTCATGTTTTTGAATTACCCGAACAATCCGACCTCAGCGGACGCCCCGTTATCCTTTTACGAAGAAACTGTGGCATTTGCTGCACAACACGGCATTGTGGTTGCGAGTGACTTTGCATACGGTGCGATCGGCTTTGACGGTCATCGTCCCGTCAGCTTCCTGCAGGCAGAAGGCGCCAAGGATGTAGGCATTGAATTTTACACCCTCTCCAAGACCTACAACATGGCTGGCTGGAGAGTCGGATTCGCCCTCGGCAATGCGAGGATCATTTCACTGATCAATCAGCTTCAGGACCATATGTATGTCAGTCTGTTCGGAGGCATTCAGTCTGCGGCAGCCGAAGCTCTGACTGGTCCGCAGGACTGTGTGCGTGACCTGATATCGGTTTATCAATCCCGCAGAGACGCTTTTCACGACGCTCTAAAGGGAATTGGCTGGAATGCAGCCAAGCCTACTGGCTCGTTCTTCAGCTGGCTGCCGGTACCCAAGGGCTTCACCTCGGTCTCGTTTGCCAATCTTCTTCTTGAAGAAGCCCATGTCGTCATGGCACCGGGTGTTGGATTCGGAGCACATGGTGAAGGCTATGTGCGTGCCGGCCTGCTAAGCAGTGAAGAGCGCCTGCAAGAGGCCGCTGCCCGGATTGGTAAGCTGGGCGTATTCTGAGCCATTGATCTTTGAAAAGCAGAAGCCGTTGTGGTATTCTTGCTAGTAATTATAAACCGAACTCATAAACGTAATGACGGGATCAGTACGACAGGTCCGGCGCGCCCAGAGAGCGAATTCCTCAGGCTGAAAGAATTCGCCGTTTAGCCCCCTTCCGAAACCTAACCCCGAACGGCCTGCCCAGCAGGACAGCACCCTCTGTTACAGGGAAAGAGCCGGATGAGTGACCTCATCAATAAAGGTGGTACCGCGGAAGTTAAGCTTTCGTCCTTTGTCATACAAGGACGAAAGCTTTTTTTATAGCTATATCAAGGATATAGAACAACAATGAGGAAGTGATTGTAATGCCTTCACGTGTCGTCGTCAAAATCGGCAGCAGCTCCCTAACCACTCCGGAAGGCGGTTTAAATGCCGCTGCCATCCAATTTTATGCCTCCGAGCTGGCGCAGTTAACCCAAGAAGGACATGAAGTGCTTCTGGTGAGCTCCGGTGCCGTCGCCGCCGGTTTCCGCAAGATCGGCTATCCGGCCAAGCCGCGCCTGCTGCATGAGAAGCAGGCGGCCGCAGCAGTGGGCCAGGCTCTGCTCATGGAATCCTATCAGACCGCCTTTGCCGGGCATGGGCTGACAGCCGCCCAGATCCTTTTGACCCGAACGGATTTCTCCAACCGAAAACGCATGAACAACGCCAGCCTGACGATTGAAGAGCTGCTGAAGCAAGGTGTCATTCCGGTCATTAATGAGAACGACACTGTATCTGTGGACGAGCTGAAATTCGGGGACAATGATACCTTGTCCGCGCTCGTGGCCAACATGGTTCGAGCCAGGCACCTCATCATCCTGACGGATATGAACGGCTTGTATACCGCTGATCCCCGCAAGAATCCTGAAGCCGTCCGGTTTCAGGAGATTGAGGAGATTACCGAAGAGATTTATGGACTGGCTGGCGGGTCAGGCAGCAGTGTCGGTACCGGCGGGATGCGCTCGAAGCTGGATGCAGCCAAGATTGCCACCCGTGGAGGCGTTCCCGTCTTCATTGGCCGGGCAGATCAGCCCGGCGAGCTGCTTCGTGCACTGAAGGGCAACGGGAACGGCACCCGTTTTGCAACCCAGCTCTCAACCTTGCCCATGAAGAAGCAGTGGCTCGGCTTTATGTCCTCCCCTTTTGGAACCCTTATCGTGGATGATGGAGCCGAGAAAGCACTGCTCCACGGCGGGCACAGCCTGCTTCCGGTCGGTGTGAAGAGTATGGAAGGACATTTTCAGCTCGGTGATGTGGTTGAGGTAATGAACAGCCGCCGCGAACGTGTGGGCCGGGGGATTGTCAATTATGATTCCGAGCAGCTCCAGCATATTATAGGCATGTCGACCCGAGAGGTGCTCGCCGCTCTTGGCGAGGTACATCGCCTGGAAGTCATCCACCGGGATGAATGGATTACGTTAAAGTGATAGGATAAGGAATAGAAGGAGGCTTGCAGCCAATGAGTGAAGTGAGAACGAAAGCCGGTCTTGCCCAGCAGGCAGCTCCGGTACTGAATAAACTGACGACCGAACAGAAGAATCAGGCTCTGCTGAGTATGGCAGATGCCTTGATCCAGCGCTCCGCCGAAATCATTCAAGCAAACGCCGAGGATTTGCAGCGCGGGAAGGAGCAAGGAACCTCCCCCTCCCTGCTGGATCGTTTGGCTCTGGATGAGTCCCGCATCCAGGGCATTGCAGAAGGACTGCGTCAGATCGTGGAGCTTCCCGACCCCGTGGGAGACACCCTGGATACGATGGACCGCCCGAACGGCCTGTCCATCACCAAGATCCGGGTTCCAATCGGCGTCATCGGGATTGTGTACGAGGCCAGACCTAACGTGACGGTGGATGCGGCCGGGCTGTGCCTGAAGAGCGGAAACGCCGTCGTTCTCCGAGGGGGCTCTTCAGCCATCTCCTCCAACAAAAAAATCGTCGAGGTTCTTCATGACGCTATGGCAGCAACGGCTATTCCGAAGGATGCGCTGCAGCTTATTGAAGATACCGATCGCGCTTCCGTGGATGTAATGCTGAAGCTGAACGGGCTGCTGGATGTCATTATCCCGCGCGGCGGCAGCTCCTTGATCCAGAATGTTGTCATGAATGCCACCGTTCCGGTCATCGAAACCGGCGCCGGCATCTGTCATACCTATCTTGATCAATCAGCTGACCCTGTAATGGCAGAGCAAATCAGCCTCAATGCGAAGGTGCAGCGCCCTTCTGTCTGCAACTCTATGGAGACTTTGCTCGTCCACGCCGATTTTGCAGCGCAGCACCTGGCTGGCCTGCTGGAGAAGTTCCGGGAGCAGCAAGTCGAGATCCGGGGCGACGAAGCGACCAAAGGCTATGCTTCCTGGGCACTTTCAGCCTCGCCGGAGGATTATGCTACAGAGTATAATGATTATGTGCTCAATGTGAGGATCGTAAATAACCTCGATGAAGCCATTCAGCACATCGCTGACTACGGCACCAAGCACTCCGAGTGCATCGTATCCGCCTCCAGCGAGAATGCTTCCCGCTTTATCCAGGAGGTAGACGCTGCAGCGGTGTACCACAATGCTTCCACCCGCTTTACAGACGGGTTCGAATTCGGATTCGGCGCCGAAATCGGCATCAGTACCCAGAAGCTTCATGCACGCGGCCCGATGGGCCTGCCGGCGCTGACCTCCACGAAATACATCGTGAGCGGCAGCGGCCAGATCCGCCAATAAACATGACAAGGAGGAATCATCTGTGTGTCAATCTCCCCAGAACCGCCCTTTAATTGATAAAGCCCTTACCTTCTACGGTGCCGGCTCCATGGCGGAAGCGATCGTCAAAGGCCTGACCCAACGCCATGTTATTGAACCCGAGAATATTACGATGCTGAACCGGAGCAACCTCCAGCGTCTGCAAGAGCTGCAGCAGCGATACGGAGTCCGCACGGAGAATGATCCGCAGGCCAAGCGTGAGATCTTAGCCGCAAGTCCAGTGATCGTCCTCGCGATGAAGCCCAAGGATGCGGCCAAAGCGCTGAAAGAGCTCGGAGCATTTCTGTCACCAGATCAGCTGCTCGTCTCGGTAATTGCCGGCTTATCAATACAGACCACCCAAACTCTGCTGGGACAAAACCAGCCGCTAGCGCGGACCATGCCGAACACATCCAGCTCGATCGGCCTGGGCTCGACCGGGCTATCCTTCTCTAAAGAGATGACAGAGGATATGCGCATTCTCGTAATGACTCTGTTTCAGGCTGTCGGGGATGTCACCGTCATAGATGAAGACAAGATGGATGTTCTGACCGGGATCTCCGGCAGCGGACCCGCTTACTTCTACTACATGATGGAAGCCATGACAGCGGCCGGAATCCGAGGCGGCCTGACTGCGGAGCAGAGCCATGAGCTGACGCTACAGACCATCATGGGCGCGGCCCGCATGGTTCAGGTGACCGGGGAGCAGCCTTCTGCGCTGCGGGCCAAGATCACATCTCCGAATGGATCGACCCAAGCTGCCCTGGAGCGCCTGGATCAGGGAGACTTTTTTGAAACGGTGATTGCTGCTGTAAATCGCTGCGCCGAGCGCTCCCGGGAAATGGGCGCTGCGCTGAAAGGACAAGCCCAATGAGCTACTGTATTGCAACGTATCGTATCCATGATGACCATGCCGATTTTCATAAAAAAGCCCAGTCCATCGCGGTCGGTATGACCGTTGGCAGCTGGACGGAGCTTCCACAGGCCAAACGGGATGCGATGAAGAAGCATCTGGGTGAGGTGTACGCTGTTGAGGTTCACGAATCCCCGGACGGCTCTGCCGGCACCCGTTACGCCGACATTCGCATTGCTTACCCGGATATTAATTTCAGCCGGGACATTCCGGCGCTGCTCGTCACCGTGTTCGGTAAAATATCTATGGATGGCCGGATCAAGCTGACCCATCTAGACCTTTCGTCTGATTTTCTATCCTCTTTTCCGGGCCCCAAGTTCGGCATTGACGGCATCCGCGAGCTGTTGGGCGTGAATGATCGGCCGCTCCTGATGAGTATTTTCAAATCCGTGATCGGTCTGAGTGCTGCCGAGCTTCGGGAACAATTTATGAGACAGGCACAAGGCGGTGTAGATCTCGTTAAGGATGACGAAATTCTTTTCGAGAATGACCTGACCCCGATTACGACCCGGGTTCGTCTGTGCATCGAGTCAGCGAACATTGTTGAGCAGGAAACCGGACGCAAGCTCCTTTACGCGGCCAATCTTACCGGACGGACCTTTCAGCTTCGAGATCAGGCGCTGCGAGCCATTGATGCCGGAGCCAATGCCCTCCTGTTTAACGTGCTGTCCTATGGCTATGACGTCCTGCAGGAGCTGAGTGCGGACCCCGAAATTACGGTTCCTATTATGGCGCATCCTGCTCTCGCCGGAGCCATGTATCCGTCGCCTCATTATGGCATTGCCGCGCCCGTTCTGCTGGGCCAGCTGATGCGGCTGGCAGGAGCCGATCTGGTGCTGTTCCCTTCACCATATGGCTCGGTCACCATGCCTCGGGAAGAAAATCTGTCGATCCGCGACGAGCTGCATACAACAGCCCTTGGGGTTAAACGGAGCATGCCTGTTCCATCCGCTGGCATTCACCCTGGACTCGTACCTAAAATCATTCGTGATTTTGGCAGAGACGTGGTGGTGAACGCAGGGGGAGGCATACATGGTCATCCTTTGGGGACAGAGGCCGGCGGGCAAGCCTTTGTGCAGGCGATTGACGCTGCCATGCATGGAGTCCCGCTGTCCGAATATGCCGAGGCTCATCCGGAGCTGAAAGCTGCACTGGAACTTTGGGGAGGAGAATAATACAGCATGATGATGAACAAGCAGCCTGTCGTCTTTTGCGACTTCGACGGCACGATTACGGACAATGACAACATTGTCGAGATTATGAAGCATTTTTTGCCGGAGGGCTATGAGGAAGTGATGCGCGCTACAGTGGAGCGGCAGATCTCTATTAAGGAAGGCGTCGGTCGCATGTTTGCCCTCTTCCCTTCCTCCCGGCGTGAGGAGATCAAGAGCTTCGCGTTAGAGCAGGCCGTCATTCGTGAAGGCTTTCAAGACTATTTGCAGCATCTGCAGGACCACAGAATCCCGTTTTATGTAACGAGCGGCGGGATCGACTTCTTCGTTAAACCGCTTCTGGAGCCGTTTCATATTCCGGAGGAGCAGATTTACTGTAACAGTGCTGACTTTAGCCAGTCCCAGATTACGATTACCTGGCCTCATCCTTGTGAAGGCAGCTGCACCAATCAGTGCGGGATGTGTAAGGTGACCGTGATGAATCAATTCCCTTCCGATCAATATTACCGTATTTTAATTGGGGACAGCATTACTGATTTCGAAGGAGCCAAGATCGCCGATCTGGTGTACTCGCGCTCTACACTGACCAAGCGGTGTGAGGAGCTCGGGGTTCAGCATGTTCCATTTCAAACGTTCCACGATATCATTGAGGATATGAAGCAGAAGACGCTTCAGGGGGTATGATAAATGAGATTTTCAGAGATTACTCTAGAAGAGAAGCAAGGCGCCCTTCAAGAGCTGAGACAGGTGAAGGAGCTGTTTGCACAGCGGGGCTGGTTTCCCGGCACGAGCGGCAATCTGTCCGTCCGTGTGGGTGAGTTTGACCGGGAGGACTTTCACTTTGCGATCACTGCAAGCGGCAAAGACAAGTCTGCCCATACGCCAGAGGATTATTTGTTTGTCGATCAGAACGGCAAGCCCGCTCAAGCCACGGCACTGAAGCCCAGCGCCGAAACCTTGATCCATTGTGAGATTTACCGTGAAACAGGCTGTGGTGCGATTTTTCACGTGCACACCGTGTATAACAACCTCATCAGTGAATATTATGGCGAGGAGGGCTTCGTGCCCGCCCAGAGCATCGAGCTTATTAAAGCGTTCAATATTTGGGAGGAGGATGCCAGCATCTCCATTCCGGTGCTCCCGAATTACGCAGATATCCCGAGTATTGCCAAGCTCGTACCGGGCGTATTGAACCAGACCATCCCGGGAATTGTGCTTCGCAATCATGGAATTTATGCCTGGGGCAAGAATGCCTTTGAAGCCAAGCGGCATTTGGAGGCCTTTGAATTCATTTTTGAATACTTGTACAAAAAATTGCTGCTGGACGCCGCCCGCCCAGCAAAATAACCAGTACTCCAAGCCAAGGGCTGCCTGCCAAGATCCAGTATCTTAAAGGCAGCTCTTGTTCTTATGATATATGCATTTCCTGCACCAGCAGCGGCACAATCCATTGACGGAAAATATCGATCTTATGACGGTCTTTCTTCCGCTTATCCTCCGTAAGAACAACAACGGTCTCCAGCTGGGGAAGGACATACACAAATTGCCCCCCGAAGCCGCGGGCATAGTAATAGGACAGCTCTACCCCTTGTCCGAAGCCAGAACCTTCGCTCCTCTCGTCCCTAAACGTGTCCACCCACCAATGCCAGGCATAATGCCCGGAGCGCGGCGGCTCTGTGGCCATCCTGGGCTCTATAGACTGCTGCAGCAGACGCTCTGAGATGAGCTGAGTCCCGTCAAAGCACCCTTTTTGCAAATACAGCTGGCCGAAATGCAGCAGTGACTTCGGTGTAAGCTTCAGTCCGTAGCCGCCGGTATGCACCCCTTGCGGATCCATTTCCCACGTATATTGTTCAATTCCGAGTGGACGAAAAAGCTGCTCCTCTGCAAAAACAGCCGTAGGCAGCCCCGACGCCTTCATCAGAATTCCAGACAACACCTGAGAATTACCCGAATTATATTCAAACTGGCTGCCCGGCACCTCACACAGCGGCTGCTCCAGCACAAATTGAATCCAGTCGGGGGATCTCGTCATTCGCGGAAATGATTTGGGACCGCCAAATTCAGTCCAGCTGATGCCGGACGACATCGTCAAGAGATGCTCCAGCGTCATCTCCGCTTTGTCCCTGTCTTCCGACGCTGCAAGCTGCGGAAAAAATGTCGAGACCGGCGTGCCTGCTCCCGGCAAAATCTTTTGATCCATAGCGATACAAATTAGCGCGGACAGAATGCTCTTCGTACAGGAATTGATTTTGGCCGGCTCCTTTTCTGCATCCGCATCCCGGTAATACTGGAATTGCAGCTCTCCTCTGCAGCTAATGAGGCAGCTTCGCAGATCCACCTCTGCGATCTCATGCCTTAGCTTCTTGAAATCCATCATCACTCCAACTTTCTAATGCTTAATGATTCATTCTCTCATACCACTTGCCCGGTAAACAACCGCTTCATAAGGCAGAAGACGTCCATTACGCTCCAAACCCGTCGTACGATAGCTGTGATCCCTGTAGCTTCCGATGACAAAGACAGCCTGTTCTGCCCATGCCACCTCAGCACAGGAGAGCTCATAGCCGGCTTCCTCTCCCGTAAAGTTCAACAGGACCAGCCATGCCTCATCCTCCATCCAGCGCATATAAGCTAGGATTTGGCGGTGATCCTCCATCACCCATTTGAAATCGCCGTAGACGAGGGTCTCGTGCTCCTTCCGCAGCCGGATGATCGATTTATAGTAATTCAGTACGGAATGAGGATCTTGTGTTTGCAGCTCCGTGTGAAGCTCTTGGTGCTTGGGATGCACCGGCAACCATGGCTGCCCCGTGGTAAACCCGCCTTGATCGCTTTCGTTCCACGGCATCGGCGTCCTGGCATGGTCCCTTGATTGACGGCGGATTCGCTGCATGATCTTCTCCTTGTCTTCTCCGCGCTCCTCAACCATCACTCTCCAGACCCTCTCTCTATATAATAGCTGCTTCCAAAAAGTATGCTATAGCTCTTTATAACCGCTGAATCGCGCAAGGAAACGAGCAAGCCGCTGCTCCATGACATTGTGATAAAAAAAACGCCGCCTCAAACCCACCAAAGGGCTCGAGACAGCGAGTATTTACTTACGCGCCAGCCATACTGGCTGGCTGGCTGCTTGATGTATATTACCTGCCGATGTTACGGAACTTCTGGGCATAGGCTCTGGCCTCTTCGGCATTGCGCACCCGATTCCGACTCCATTCCAGCAAAATCCGGTCGATGTACCTGAAATGAACCTTGCCCGCGAATACGGCTTCTTTCAGCGCGAGCAGAATCAGCTCATCAGGATAGCGATCCTGATCCAGCCAGCCCGAGATCGTCTCCAGCTCCATGGGAGACAAGGGGCGGCCAAACTCCCGTTCAAATATCCGGAACAGATTACGTTCCTCCTTCACGGGCTGCTCAGCAGGCGGCCAGGCCTCTGCGGCACGAGACTCTTCCGAGAAGCGCTGGCCTGGCTTAGGCATCATCTCCGGCGGGGAGGACTGCTGTGAAGACAGCAGCACCGCAAGCTTCTCATAGACCCCTTGCAGATTGTAACGCTCATACTGAATGCCGGCGTCCGGATCCCTGAATTCATCAATGGTGATCCACTGCGCCTTCATGAGCTTCTGCAGCTGCTCTGCGATCGCCTCCATCGGCGTGCCGGTCACTGCCTGAAGCTCTTCCAGGGATGGAAATGCATTCTGTTCATTCTGCTGAAACGACAGCAGATGAATGAGCAGCATACACTCCCTGTCGCTAAGACCGGCTCTTCGATAATTCCGCAATAAAGCGTATGGAAGCAGCGTAACGCCCTGCTGCATTCCCGCTGCGGCACCGTCAGCCCAAGCTTGGGAAGAGCTCTGTACCTGTTCCTGTGGCTGTCTTTGGTTCGCCATGTAAATCAAGGGTACAGCCTGTAAAGCGTTCGAGGGAACGGAATAGTTTCACGCACGTGATCCAATCCGCAAATCCAGGCTACAGTCCGCTCCAGTCCCAGGCCAAAACCGGAATGCGGCACGGTACCATAGGTTCTAAGGTCCATGTACCACTGATAGTTTTCCATGGACAGCTCATGCTCCTTGAAGCGTTGCTCCAGCAGTTTGGGATCATCAATCCGCTGAGATCCGCCAATAATCTCGCCATAGCCCTCTGGGGCAATCATATCCGCACAGAGTACAACCTCAGGACGATTCGGATCCGGCTTCATATAGAAGGCTTTGATTGCAGCAGGATAATGAGTAATAAACACAGGCTTCTCATACTTCTCAGCAATCGCAGTTTCATGCGGCGCTCCAAAATCCTCGCCCCAGGAAATTTCATGGCCCTCTGATTGAAGGAAGGAAATCGCTTCATCATACGTAATTCGCGGGAATGGAGCCTGGATGACTTCCAGCTTCGCCACGTCCCGACCGATCGCTTCCAGCTCTTTGCGGCAGTTCTTGACGACTGACTGCACAACATGGCTGATAAACGCCTCCTGGACCTTGAGGCTTTCCTCATGATCCGTAAACGCCATTTCCGGCTCTATCATCCAGAACTCAATCAGGTGTCTGCGCGTCTTGGATTTCTCAGCACGGAACGTCGGACCGAAGGAGTATACTTTACCCAGCGCCATCGCAGCGGCTTCCATATACAGCTGACCGCTCTGCGTCAAATAAGCATCTTCTTCAAAATATTTCGTGTGAAACAAATTGGTCGTTCCCTCTGCCGATGTCGGCGTCAGAATTGGAGGGTCCACCAATGTAAAGCCGTTATTGTCAAAATATTGCTGCACCGCGCGGATAATCTCTGCCCGAATAACCATGACGGCGCGCTGCTTCTGGCTGCGAAGCCACAAATGGCGGTGATCCATCAGGAAGTCTACGCCATGCTCTTTCGGAGTAATTGGATAATTCTCTGTAATATGAATAATTTCGATCTCGGTAATTGTCATTTCATAGCCGGACTGACTGCGCGGCTCTTCCCGAATGATGCCGGTCACGTATAGCGAGCTTTCCTGAGTCAGACTCTTCGCATCATTCCATAGCTGCTCTGACACTTCACTTTTGACAACGACACCCTGAATATATCCGGTTCCATCCCGCAGCTGCAGAAACTGGATCTTGCCGCTGGATCGTTTGTTCTGAATCCAGGCTCCAATCCTTACGGTTTCTCCTGCATGCTGATGAACTTGAGAAATTACACTTTTGGTGGTCATGCTTGTTCTCTCCTTAAACTGCTACTGTTGATTAGCCGCTGTTACGATGTTATGGGTATCCCTGGCAATAACCAGCTCTTCATTCGTCGGAATCACGAGCACCTCTACGCGGGAATCCGGTGCAGAAATCCGTCTCGGTTCTCCGGAACGAATGGCGTTCAGCTCTGCATCCAGCTTGACGCCAAGGAAGGACAGCTGCTCCAGCACCTTTTGACGTAGAACTACGGAATTCTCGCCTACACCTGCCGTAAATACGAGCACATCGACTCCATTCATGGCCGCGGCATAAGAGCCGATATATTTACGCAGACGATATTCATACATCTCGAACGCCAGTGTCGCATTGGCTTCGCCCTTATCCATGCCCTCGGTAATTTCCCGCATATCACTGCTCACACCGGAAATCGCCAGCAGGCCGCTGTGCTTGTTCAGCATGGAATTGACTTCGCTAACGCTCAGCTCTTCTTTATTCATTACATAAGGCACGATCGCAGGATCTAAATCACCGCTGCGTGTTCCCATCATAAGACCTTCCAGCGGCGTCATGCCCATGGAGGTATCTACAGACTGGCCGCCCTGCACAGCCGTGACGGAAGCCCCGTTTCCGATATGGCAGGTGATGATTTTGAGCTCCTCAATAGGCTTGTCCAGGAACGTCGCAGCCGCTTGGCTTACATATTCGTGGGACGTGCCATGAGCGCCGTAACGGCGGACTTTATACTTATTATAAAGAACTCTTGGAATGGCGTACAGGTAAGATTTTTCAGGCATCGTCTGATGGAAGGCCGTATCAAATACGACAACCTGAGGCACATTCGGCATGTTAGTTTCGGCAGCCTTGATCCCCATCATCGAGGCAGGGTTGTGCAGCGGTGCCAGATCAAACAAGCGACGAATCTCAGCTTTGGCAGCATCATCCACGAGCGCAGACGCCTTAAAGGCTTCACCGCCGTGTACCACACGATGGCCGACCGCCTGAATCTCTTCAATAGAAGCAATCACACCATGCTCCTCATGGGTCAGCATGCTCAGCACCTTACGGATCGCGGTAATATGCTCCAGGATTTCACTAACCTCAGTAACCTCCTGCTTCCCTGCAGGCTTGTGCGTCAATATTGAAGAATCCATCCCGATTCTTTCCACCAGGCCTTTGGCCAGAACCGATTCATCATTCATATTGTACAGCTGATATTTCAGGGAAGAGCTTCCCGCGTTAATGACTAATATTTTCACAGCCGGTCACCGTCCTTATCATACTTGAAGAAGCCTTCCCCGGTCTTGACACCCAGATGACCTGCACGCACCATCTTTTTTAATACGATGGATGGACGGTATTTGAGCTCGCCAAATTCCCGGAACATCCGCTGCAGTGCTGCCAGTACAGAGTCCAGGCCGAACCGGTCCGCCATTTCCAGTGGTCCGTGCTGGAAGCTGTAGCCGATCCGCATGGCATCGTCAATATCCTCTGGCGAAGCAACACCCTCTTGCAGAAGATGGAGAGCTTCATTGATCAGGAGGCAGATCATGCGGCTTGATACAAAGCCCGGGGACTCGTAAACCATAATGCCTTTTTTCTCTACTACCTCTTCTACGAAGCGTTTGGTTTCAGTAAAGGTATTTTCAGAGGTTTTGAGACCCCGAATAATTTCGACCAGATCGACCTTCGATACCGGATGGATAAAGTGCATGCCAATGACCCGCTCGGGATACATGGTTGAGCTGGCCAGCTCGGTTAAGCTGAGCGAGGAGGTATTGCTGGCAAGAATAATGTGAGCCGGGCAAACCTGATCCAGCTGCTCAAACACGGCTCTCTTAGCATCCAGATCCTCTGTAATCGTTTCGATAACCATGTCACAGGTCCCCAGCTCCGCAAAATGCGTCACCTTCTGAATGCGGCCCAGAATGAGCTTCTTCTCTGCCTGGGTAATTCCCCAGCGCTCCAGCTGCTTATCAAGACTGGTCTCAATCATATGATAAGAGTACTCAAGCTTTTCTGGCGTTTTCTCAACCAGCATGACATCGAGGCCTTTAGCGGCAAGCATTTCAGCAATGCCCTGGCCCATCGTCCCTCCGCCGATTACGCCGATTTTTTTGAAGTACATGGTTTACTCCACCCTTCCTTAACATCCTATACTTTATTGTACCCTTCTTTCTGTAAACATACATTTATACGGGCACGGAATATAATAATATCTTAGCACGCTCAAAAAGTAAAAAAAAACAGCCAAGCATAAGAATTATGCTGGCTGAAGCGTGTTTTCACGGAATTGACAACGGAATTGCTCGCCGGATAAAATCTCTTCTCTCATCAGAATGTCCAGAGAGTGATCAAAGATCTGATGATGCTGAAGCAGCAGCTGCTTCGTGCGGCCCATGAGCTCCTCCAGGATCGTATTATTCTCTTTCATCAGCTCTTCGGTCGTAACCATATTCATATTGACGATGCCAAGCGAAGTCAGGCCGGACTTCATCATCGTCTCTACGATCGAGATGGATTGCTCGAAGTCGTTGCTAGAGCCTGTGCTGCGTCCCCCATAATAAATTTCTTCCGAGGCGGCTCCCGCGAGCGCAATCATAATCTGTTCCTCCAAAAAAGACTTCGTGTACAAGTACTGCTCCTGCTGCGGGTTATGGCGGACATAGCCCAGTGCCTTACCCCGCGGGCTTAAAGCAACCTGCTTTACGCTGCCTGGACGAACGAGCTCTGCCATAATGGCATGACCCAGCTCGTGAATAGCTACTCTCTTTTTCTCTTCGAGATTCGATTCCCGATCGGAGCGTTCCCCCATCATTACCTTGTCAATCGCCATGGATAGATGGCGGTGATGAATCATTTCACTATTTTCACGCATCGTGTAGATTGCGGCTTCGTTCATGACGCTTTCGAGCTGCGCACCAGAGAAGCCATAGGCCTCTTCCGCAATTTTGTCCAGATCCACATTCGGGTGCAGCGGCTTGTTGCCGGCATGCAGATTCAGAATATGAGAACGCCCCTTCTTGTCAGGCAGGTCTACCTGAATATGACGGTCAAAGCGTCCCGGGCGAAGCAAGGCGCTGTCCAGCATTTCCTTGCGGTTAGTAGCTGCAATGACGAGAATCTTCGGCGACTCCGAGGAATAAATTCCGTCCATTTCTGTGAGCAGCTGGTTCAAGGTCTGGTCATACTCCCGCTGCTGTCCGCCTTCACGCTTTCCCCCAATGACATCGATCTCATCTATAAAAATAATGGCGCTTTGCTTATTCTCTTTGGCTGCCCGTGTCCGTGCATCCTTAAATAAGTCACGAATCCGTCCCGCACCGACACCGACATACATTTCGACAAACTCACTGCCTGAGGCAGCGACGAAGACCGAGTTCGTGTAATGCGCCGCCGCCTTCGCCATCAAGGTCTTCCCGGTTCCCGGAGGGCCTGTCAGCAAAATCCCCTTCAGCGGCCGAATGCCGAACTTCTTGATCTCTTCATGCCGGTTCAGAAAATCCAGTGCTTCCCGGAGTTCCTGCTTGGCATTGTCCTGACCGCCGATCTCTTCAAAGGTCAGCTTCGCAGGCGCCGCTTTCTTCCGTTTCCGATCGTTTCCGGCCCCTACTGCGATTCCGCCTCTCATCTTCAGTACCATAAACAGGGTTCCGACCAAAGCAGCCGCGATCAGAATCGGCACCACGTTCAAGCCGATAAATGCCATAAATATAAACAATACAGGAACAAAGCCAATCAACGCTTCTTTACTCCATTTAGGCATGATTCCATACCTCCATTGTGCCGGGGTGACGCGGCAGGATTATAAATTTGCCCGAGGTTCCATCGGACAGGCTGACATACACGTTCTGATCATCAATTTGCGCGACCGCTTTCAGGTTCGGCCTTTGATCAGCCAGCTGGTTCAATGCAGTTTGAATTTCGGTATACTGCCGGTTATCCATAGCCTGGGCGACGGAGAGCATGGCGCTGTCCCACCACTCATTCAGCACGTCCGAGGAATGATCAGCCACCTCGATCATCAGCTCCCGCTGGTCAATGACGCTTTTACCTTCCTTCTGGATCTGGGACACCAAATCCCGAAGATCGGTTTCTGGCTGTAAATCGAGTTTCAAAGTGACCGTATTGCGTTTAATATCTATCTGAGAGTCAATGACTCCCTCATATTGTGACAGGACTTGGGCAATAGGATTCTGAAGAGCATAGTGACGGTACAGAAACCAGCCTCCAAAAAGCACGGAAGCCGAAACGACAACTGACAGCAAGATGGGAAGTATGCGGAGCTTCAAGGTCAGTTCATCCTCTCTACATAAAGTGTACATAGGAAAGTATATCATTATAGCATTTACGACATAACAGTTTTGAATACAAATAAAAGTATATCACATTATATATACGATTTCATTTACAACTGTGAAAATATTGAAAACAATTTTTTGTAAGCGTATTCAATATATAGCGCACAAATAAACACGCTGCCTCTGCATGAAAGGCGCGTGTTTATTTGTGCTTATGGATTCGGTAATATAATATCTTCTCCGATCGGTTCACCATCGGCGAATCGATAGAAACGGTAGCCTGTCTTGCCTTCATGCCGGAAATGAAGCTGCCAGACATATTCATTCTCGTACATTCCGGGAACGAGACGCAGCACTGAGACTTCCGGAAACTGGCTGGAAATCAGGGAGGACATCTGCTTCTCACTCATGCCATCCTTCAAAGACTCTGTATGCACAAAGTCCCCTCCTGCAGGCACCCCGTCCTTCGTGAATTTCACCCATACCATAATGTTCTCACCCTTGGTGTTTAGCCCGGAAGCAACCCAGTAATTACTGTTCTCATCCCACACGGAGCGGTAGGTTTTCTCGACCTTGCCAAGTCCACCATATTGCCTTGCAGTCTGAACGGCTGCCCGCTCTTTCTCCCAGGAGCCGGACATGACATCATTGTAGTAGATTTGAACAAACAGCAGAACAAGCAATATGGCAGATAAGCTGAATAAGATACGCTTCGTTTTGGTTTTCAATTCAGTCCCCTCGCTCCCGCCATTATTGGGTCAAGAGAGCCTCGAAGGCTAGCTGTGCTTCCCTGCGGATTTTCTCTTCATCCAGGGTCAGGCAAGCTCCATTCTTCACGAGCTGTCTGCCATCCACCCATACATGCTTTACATCCTTCGCCGAGGCAGAATAAACGGCATGAGAGATAAAGTCACTGTATGGCAGAAAATGCGGCTGATCCGTGTCCAGTGCAATGAAATCTGCTTTCATGCCTGCCTTCAGACGTCCCACCTGGTTCAGGAACAAGGAATCTGCTCCATATTCGGTGCCCATTCGCAGCGCCTCTGCAGCAGGAACAGCAGTAGGATCTCCACTGACTCCCTTGTGAATCAGAGCAGCGAGTCGAATTTCTTCAAACATATCCAGGTTGTTGTTGCTCGCCGGACCGTCTGTACCGAGAGATACCTTCACTCCCGCTTTCAGGAGCTCCGGTACACGGGCAATGCCGCTCGCCAGCTTCAGATTACTACCGGGATTATGAGAGACGCCGACCTGATGCGCGGCTAGAATGCTGATCTCCTCATCGGTAAGATGTACGCCGTGGGCAATCAGGCTAGGCCGGGAGAACATGCCCAGCTTCAGGAGATGCTCCACCGGCCGGACACCGTAATCCTTCACATTTTGCTCTACTTCATTGCGGGTCTCACTCATATGGGTATGCATCGGCAGGTCCAGATCGATCGAAGCCTGTACAAATTTCTCAATATAGTCCGGCGGGCAGGTATACGGGGCGTGTGGAGAAATCATCGTTGTAATTCGTCCATCCGCTTTTCCATGCCAGGATTTGGCGAAGTCAACCGCCTCGTTCAGCTTTCTCTGTTGTTCTTCCGGTGAGCACAGGCCGATCACCCCGCGTGTTAACACCGCCCGCATTCCGGATTGCTTCGTCACAGCCGCCACTTGATCCATATGATCATACATATCCAGGAAGGTCGTCGTGCCGCCCTTCAGCATCTCAAGAACCGAAAGAGAAGTACCCCAATAGACGTCTTGGGCCGTAAACTTCCCTTCCATTGGCCACATTTTCTCCTGCAGCCATACCTGGAGCGCCAGATCATCACCATAACCTCGCAGCAACGACATCGCTGTATGTCCATGAGTATTAATCAATCCCGGTAAAAACAGCAAATGGCTGCCGTCCATGACCTCGGTTCCCTCATCGATTTGCGGCTCCTCTTCCCCGATATACGTAATGATATCGTCCTCGATGAGCATGTATCCCGAAATGACAGTCTTTCCTTCCTCCAGCACGGCAAAGGTGCCGTTCTTAATGACCTGCTTCCGCGGTGTCATTGTTCATCTCCTCCTTCCCATTATCCAAATAGTAAGCCAGGCTTTGCAAATCTGTCGTAAAATCAGCCGTATGAATACGGATGTGAGGCGGAGCCTTTAGAATCACCGGTGCAAAATTTAATATAGCCTCAATCCCGGAGGCAACCAGCACGTCCGCCACATTTTGCGCCTCAACATCCGGTACTGTGATGATACCGATCCGGATGCTTAGCTTCTGAATCGTCTCACTCAGTTCCTCCATCGGCTGTACAGTTAAATTATTGATGCGTGTCCCCACTTTGGAGGTTTGAGCGTCAAAGACCGCTACGATTTTCATATTGTCCTTCAAAAAGGCATTATAGTTGGATAATGCATGTCCCAGGTTCCCTGCACCGACAAGCACAACGTTAATATGCTGATCCAGCTTCAGAATCTGACGAATCTTCTCGATCAGATAGATGACATCATACCCAATGCCCTTTCTCCCAAAATCCCCGAAGTAAGCAAGGTCCTTTCGAATCTGGGCAGGATTTAGATCCAGCCTCTGTCCCAGCTCCTGCGAGGAGACGGTGGCAACCTCTCTCTTATGCAGCTCATTCAAATAACGCAGATAGACAGGCAGTCTGCGAACCACAGCTTCCGAAATTTTATCCGATTTCATGCTTGCTCCCCCTATAGATTAAACTCAAGGCCGAACACTTTAAGTCTCTAACACTGGAACACTAACACACCTTATTCATGAATCAGGCTGAAGCCATTCCTCAATCCGAGATACCATCTGGTCAGATCGCATATGCTCCATTTTCGGTCCGGGTAAAGAGTACAGAAAATACTTGCCGTAATAGGATTCAATAATTCTTGTATCATAAACAATGACGATGCCGCGGTCATTTGCAGTTCGGACGAGGCGGCCGAACCCTTGCTTGAAGCGGATGACTGCTTGCGGGACAGACAGCTTCATAAACGGATTCTTCTTCTGCTGCTGCAGCAGCTCACTCTTCGCTTCAACCAGCGGGTGGCTTGGCGGCTGAAAGGGAAGCCGGACAATGGCCAGGCAGGTGAGGGCCTCCCCTGGAATATCAACACCTTCCCAGAAGGAGCTCGTGCCCAGAAGAACCGAGGGCCCGCTATCTTGAAACCGCCGGATCAGCTTGCTTCGACTCACGCCGTCCATCCCCTGTCCCAGCACGTGAATATCACGGGACTGCAGCAGCTCCTTTAACGGTTCATAGACTTGTCTCAGCATTTTGTAGGAAGTGAACAGCACCATCATTCGGCCCTGGGTCGCCACGGCCGCGTCAGCCAGCGACTGCACCAGGCTGCTGACGAATTTGGGATCTCCCACCGTTCCCTTCACGCTCGGGAAGTCCCGAGGGACAATGAGCAGCGCCTGCTCCCGGTACTGAAACGGAGAAGGCAGCTGCACGGTGTCCAGACGGCTCTGTTCCGAGGCCTCCTGCAGCCCCAGGTTGTCAATCATATATTGAAATGATTTATCGACAGACAGGGTCGCAGAGGTGAGAATCACACTTTGCTTCTTATCAAAGAATAATGCCTTCAGCTGCTGCGATACGTCAATCAGGACAGCATAAAGCTGAAGTGACTTGCTGCGATAGCTGCTGTTGGCCTCCATCCAGTATACCGTTTCCTCGTGAGTCAGGCTCATAAAAAAGCGCAGCTCCTCCCGATGGGCGGCGAGGTCCTTAAACAAGCCGTTCAGATCCGTCACCAGACTGTCAGCGCTGTAGTCATCCAAATCTTCTCTAAGCTCCTGGATCAGCACATCTCCCTGCCGGGATAGCTCTCCCAGGGTCAAGTAGATCTGATGCTCGATCTGCTGCAGCTCGGTCCAGGCCTTCGGCAGCTTCGACTTGGACAGCCGCAGCGTATATTGTCCTGCGTCGCCGGGAAGAGCATCCCCTCTCTCCGGAATGAGCTGGAACAGCTGCTCACTAAGCCGGTCCCAATGCTCTTTCACGCTAATAAGATCGGGGATCAGCCGATCCACAACCGCAGTCCAATCTCCAGATTTCTCATGGCCGGAGAGCTGGAGCAGCTGCCGAAGCGCCGGAAGCTGGCCGTTCTTGCTGTCCTTATACAGACGCATCAGCGTATGCACGACCGAGAAATATTTCACGTTCAGTCCCAAATGCTTGCCAGCCACCTCTTCCAGCTGATGCGCCTCATCAATGACAAGGTTCTCGTAGGGAGGCAGCAGCTGATGGTTGGCCTTCACATCCGTAAATAGCTTGGAATGATTGGTAATGACGACATCGGCCAAGCCCGCTTCATGTCTCGCCCGGTGGTAGTAGCATTTCTTGAACCAGGGACAGGCTCTGCCCAGGCAGGAATCGGAGTCGCTGGACACACTATCCCAGAACTCGCCGTTTCGTCCGCCCAGATTCAGCTCCTCATCATCTCCCGTCTGGGTCTGAGTCAGCCACACCAGCATTTGAGCAGCAATGATAACATCTTCCTTCGGAGAGGCGAAGTCTTTTCTGTTTATTTTATGTTCAAATTTTCGCAAACACAAATAATGCTGCCTTCCCTTGAAGACGGCTGCTTTGAAAGGAAAGGGCACAACCTGATTCAGAAGAGGCACATCCCGCTCCCGCAGCTGCTCCTGCAGATTAATCGTATGGGTGCTGACAATGACCTTCTCTTCCTGCTTGACGCTCTGATAAATGGAGGGCAGCAAATAGCCGAGCGATTTGCCTGTTCCGGTTCCTGCCTCAATCAGCAGATGCTTGCGTTCATCCAAGGCCTCCATGACCTTGTTGAACATCATTTCCTGCGCTTCACGGCTCTCATAATGAGATAGCGTTTGCTGTAAATTGCGCTGAACCTGCTCCATAAATTCCGGAAAACCCACGTTCTTGAGCGGGTTACCCTCCTCTTCATCACGTACAGGCGGAATATCTGTCCAGTCCTCTACAGCCAGGGCAAGCTGACGATAGAACGTATAGCCGAGCTCACTCTCCTCATCCACCGGATGACGCTCCCGCTCTTCTCTCAAGCCATCAAAGAACCAGCCCATATCGCTGTCCTCATCGACAAACAGATCAGCCAGCCTTTGAATAGTCAGCAAGGGCAGCTTCTCCAGCTCCTCGAAACATTTCAGCAGAATGTGTGCTGTTGCCAATGCGTCGCTGTCGGCCTGATGCGGCCGGTCATGCTGCAGCCCGAACTCAGCAGAAACCATACCCAGCTGGTAGGTGTGCAAAGAGGGGAAGCATATTTTGAGAAAATGTATAGTGTCCAGAATCCGGCCGCTGAAGGGCAGGTACCCGCAGCGATCCAGTGCATTCTGCAAAAAATTAAAGTCAAACGTTACATTGTGGCCAACCAATATCACATCGTCCAGTAAAGGAACGAGCTGCATCATCATCTCTTCCAGCATCGGAGCATCTTTAACATCCTGCTCCGTGATCCCAGTCAGTCCGGTGATAAAAGGAGGTATCGGGATTCCCGGGTTTACATACGATCCGAATACACGGGAAATATGGCCGCCTTCTTCGATGATCGCCAGGCCTACCTGGATAATCTCATCTGTGGAATGGCTGCCCGTCGTTTCAAAGTCCAACACAGCATATTTCATTGAGCCAAATTCCTTCCCTACAGTCTACCTATCAGCATACCAGAAGTTACGCTTTTTGAACATTCCACACCCTGCCGGCACAAAAAGACGATGCTGCCATCCGCTTCTTTAAAGCGAAGGAACATCGTCTTCGTGGCTTATAACAGCGAGATCAGCGGACTTCCGTACTGCAGTTCTCCCCGCTTTTGGTGGCAGACCTGCAGGTTGTTCAGAGGATCCGGCAATGTAGGATCCTGTTGAATCGCCAGAGTAAAAAACTCTGAGGCCTTATCCCTTGCTCCCTGAATCACCTGTATACAGCCCATTGCATTGTAAATGATGGCCTTCAGCTTCTTGTCCTCTGCACCAGGGAGCATCCCGAGCAGCTGCCTTGCAGCCTCTGACGTTTCCCCCAGATGCAGATGGGACATGGCAAGGTAGAGCCGGATTAAAGGACTGTCCGGGTATGATTCGGCCGCTGCCGTGAATTGAGATAAGGCAGGCTCAAACATCAGCAGCTTGTAATAGCCCTGTCCCCGGATAAACGTCTCCAGCTGCAGCTCCGGCGATCCGGTCGGCGGAAATCCCGGAGGTGCAGCCGTGTTCTCACGAAACACCGCCATTCTCTCCTCGAAGCGGAGCCACTCGTCAATGATGCCGTCACTCATCTGCTTGAGCAAATTCCAATTGTGCACCAGCGCTTGCTTTTGGGGGCCTTGAGCGGCAGGGTAATGCTTCACAATTTCATCGAACATGTTGTTCATTTCATCGAATACATGCTGAAACATGGAGTGCATCCCACCCTTAACCTGATAAATGAGTGATCAGTGCAGCCGACCTGATATCATTTTTTGTTAAGACGGGCGATTTCATTCGATGTCATGCCGTTACTTTCTGGTGTCATTCCCTTATCGCACCGTGGCGTGGATTTCGCGGTGCTCGGTTACGAGCGGCTTGTTGTTTCCATCCACAATGACGACGATCGGCTCATGCACCGCCGCTTCTTCTCTGGACAGCATGGCATAAGAAATGATAATGACAGAGTCTCCAGGCTGGACCAGCCTTGCAGCAGCACCATTCAAGCAGATCACGCCGCTTCCGCGCTCCCCTTTAATGACATAGGTTTCCAGACGGGCTCCATTATTGTTATTTACAATTTGAACCTTCTCATTTTCCAGCAAATCCGCGGTGTCCATCAAATCCTCGTCGATCGTAATGCTGCCGACATAATTCAGATTGGCTTCTGTGACCGTGGCGCGGTGAATTTTGGATTTCATCATCGTTCTGAACATCAGTTATACACCTGCTTTCGGTTGGTAAAGTACATTATCAATCAAGCGCGTCTTTCCGAATTTCACAGCTACTGCCAATATAACCGTCTCTGACAGACTGGATAATGTCGCATCGTCACTTACAGCCTGAAGCTGTGGGAAGAGCAGCACTTCAGCGTAATCAATCTGGGCCAAAGGGGCTTTGCTAATGACAGACCGCAGGTGCTCCTGCACCTCAGGAGCCGTCCTCAGGGAACCTTTTGTAATGCCTTCCAGCGCGGTACTAAGGGCCTGTGACAGCGATAAAGCCTGCCTCCGCTCTTCCGGGCTGAGATATACATTTCTCGAGCTCATCGCAAGTCCGTCCTGCTCCCTAACAATGGGGCAGGGGATAACCTGGACCTCCAGATTCAGATCCGTCACCATCTGCTGAATCACCGCCACCTGCTGGGCATCCTTCATTCCGAAATAGGCATAATGCGGCTTTACGATATTAAACAGCTTGTTGACTACCGTTGTCACACCGTCAAAATGACCGGGGCGCGAAGCCCCGCACAGTAATGTGGTCAGCTCGCTCACCGCCACCTTCGTCTTGACTGGCTGTGGATACATCTCCTCCATGGTGGGCAGGAAGGCGATATCCACACCCTTTTCTTCGGCAATATGAAGGTCGCGTGCTTCATCCCGAGGATACGTCTCGAAGTCCTCCCCCGGTCCAAACTGGATCGGGTTCACAAATATGCTAAGCACGACGGTGCCGCATTCCATTCTTGCCCGCTCCAGCAGGCTGCCATGGCCCTCGTGCAAATATCCCATCGTGGGCACAAAGCCGATCGGTCCCATCCCTTTGGAAGTGACTCTCGACAGCTCAGTGCGAAGCGCTTGAATGGTACGAATGATCTGCATCAGCTGTTCACCTTATCCTTTTCCCGGGTGGCGCCGTAAAGCGTCATCTCTACAGCCTTCTCTGCTGCCGCCTTGCCGCCAAAGACATGCTCTTCTGCCGGAAAAGACCGATTCTTGACCTCTTGAACATACCGTGACAGCCCTTCCGTAATGACCGCACCAATGTCAGCATAATTCTTGACGAACTTTTTACTGCGGTAGTCTGACGTATACTTGAGCACATCATGATAGACGAGCACCTGTCCGTCACAGCCGCGCCCTGCACCAATACCGATGGTCGGAATGCTCAGCTCCTGACTGATAGCGGCTGCTGCTTCTTCCGTCACGAGCTCCAGCACAATGGCAAATGCGCCTGCCGCCTCCAGTGCCTTGGCATCCTTCATCAGACGAGCTCTGTCCTGCTCATCCTTGCCCTGCACCCGATAGCCGCCAATCTGATTCACCGCCTGCGGTGTCAAGCCGATATGTCCCAGCACGGGCACTCCGGCGCGGACTACGTGCTGAACGGTGTCTGCGATTTCCGCTCCGCCCTCCATTTTGACAGCATGGGCATGTCCTTCCTGCATCAGCCGGCGCACCTGGTCAAACGTATGATCAAGACTGCCGTGATACGTCAAGAACGGGAGATCCGCGACGATAAAGGTATGCTCAGCGCCCCGGGCTACTGCGCGGGTATGATACACCATATCCTCGATCGTGACCGGGATGGTGGAGTCGTAGCCCAGCACCACGTTGCCCAGAGAATCTCCAACAAGAATCATATCGACCCCGGCCTTCTCCGCCAGCTGTGCCGAAGGGTAATCGTATGCGGTGAGCATACTGATCGGGGTTTGGTCCTGCTTCATATTTTTAATTTTAATGATGTTTAAGGGTGTTTTGCCTGCCATGTGACACCATGCCTCCTTCAAATGACTTTGTGTGAAAACACAACAAAAAAACCTTGTTTAGCAGTACAGCTAAAAAGGTCCGATAGGCAAAAAAGAGTCACTTGCGATCGTCCCTTCTGTCTCGGTCCTTTCGGCTCAGAGCAGAATCCACAGATCTGTCCATGCAGTATGTTATTTGCTTGTATTGCTTCAATCTATATCCATCTTCAAAAGTGCAGTTCCGAGCAGCCCCGGATACCGCCTTTGGTTATGAGTATACCAAAAATAAAATGATTTCACTACCCCTTCTGCACGGGGCTAATACGGATATCACCGGAAAAAACCGGATAGTGACTGCCGTCGCTTTTCTCAATCAGCAACGCACCTGAAGGATGAAGGCCTACCGCCTTGCCTGTCGTGACCCCGGCAGGAGACTGAACGCTGACTTCGCGGTTTAATGTAATGGAGGAGGCTTCCCAAAGGCTTGCGATGGGTTGAAAACCGTCACGGTTATAGATTTTGTAGAGCTCCTCCAATTCATGCAGCACCGAAAGAATCAAATCATTCCTGTCTACCGCTCTGCCGCTCTCTTCTTTCAGCGAGGTGGCAATAGGCTGCAGCTCTTCCGGGTAGCTCTCCTTGGAAATATTCGCACTGATTCCAAGCCCGGCAATGCAGTAGCTGACACGATCATCCTCAGCCTTGGACTCCAGCAGGATGCCGCATATTTTTTTGTCGTTAATTAGAAGATCATTCGGCCACTTAATGCCCGCTTCCAGTCCGGTCGTATTCCGGATACCTCTTTGAACAGCGACACCGCAGAGGAGGGTCAGCTGCTGCACCAGATGCAGCGGCTGCGACGGCCGCAGGATGATGCTCATCCAGACGCCTTTCCCATATGGAGAAAAGAAGGATTTTCCCATTCGTCCGCGTCCTCCTGTCTGTTCCTCAGCCAGGACCACCGTACCTTCAGGAGCACCCTCTTCCGCCAGTCTTCTTGCGTCCTCCTGCGTGGAAGGCGTCGTTGATAAAATATGCAGCTCTCTGCCCATGCTTCCTTGTAGAAGTGTCTTCAGCTTCTCCTGCTCAAGCGGCATCGGCAGATCCGTAATCCGGTAGCCCAGACGCGGCAGAGCTTCAAACTCATAGCCCGCCTGTCTCAGCTTGTTAATCTGCTTCCATACCGCTGTCCGGCTGATCGACAGCCTGCGGCTGATTTCTTCTCCGGACAGAAATTGCTCCGGCTGCTCCAGAAACATATCCAGCAAAGACTCTTTCTTAAATTCCTTCATCGATAATCACCCGCTTTGCTTCTTCAATAAGTAAGGTTGTGTCATTGCCGACCTGTCCGGATGCTGCCAGCAGCAGCAGATGACTGAGCAGCGGCTTCATCCAGGGGCCGCCGCGGCGGCCCACTGCAGACAGCAGCCCGTCACCGGTCAAGGCGAGCTCTCTCAGGCTCTTGACCGGCATGCCGCTCAGCCAGGCTCTCGCCTGCGGAATGTCTACTGCTGGAGTACCGCCCGCTGTCTGAACAGCCTGCTGCAGCTCTAGCCACAGAGCGGCAATAGGCTCTCCCGCAATCAATACACAGCGAATCCATAATAACCGTGCCTGCTCTGATGTAAGGCCTTCGCTGTTCTCGGTCCAGGCCTCCTGTAGCTGCAGCAGCTTTTTTATAAGCTCCATCCGGCGGTTGGAGAAGGTCCATTGCCGCAGCAAGGGGGTCGAGGATGGAATACGGCAGCCTAGAAGGAGAAGGGCGTAACGAACGTCCACCTGCTCCGGGCTACTCATCCCCACCGCAGGAATTGCAGAGATATAAGCAGACTGATGGCCACTGTACGGAAAAGGCATTTTCACATGTTCGTACAGCCGCCCTTCCCGAATCAGCTCTAGACCGCGCAGCGGATCGGGACCGGACATCAGCTTATCCAGCTCGGTTCGAATTCGTTCCATCGCAACCCACCCCAGGGTTGATCTCTGTTCCAGCAGTGCTGCCCAAGTGTCTTTAGCGATCATAAATCCAAAATTGGAAGCAAACCGGATACAGCGGATCATGCGCAGGGCATCTTCTTGAAACCGGACCTTTGGATCTCCGACACAACGAATCAGCCTGTCATCAATGTCGCTCCTTCCTCCGAAGGGATCGACAAAGCGTCCATCCATGGCGAGTGCCATTGCATTCATGGTAAAGTCACGCCGCCGCAAATCCTTTTCAATATCATCGACAAACTCCACCTCGGACGGGCGGCGATGATCCTCATAGCCTTTTTCAATGCGGTATGTCGTAACCTCGTAAGCGTGTCCATGCATAAGTACGGTAACGGTGCCGTGCTTCATCCCCGTAGGAATGACCTTCTCGAATAGTGACAGCGTCACTTCGGGCAGCGCATTGGTCGTAATATCCATATCATTCACTGTCCGGCCCATATACTCGTCCCTGACGCAGCCGCCCACCCAGAACGCCTCATGTCCTTCGCCCTGCAGAATCGAAATCACTTGGGCACTGCCATCTGCCAAATCCTTATCCGCATGCTTCCAGATTGTATTGTTATGAAGTTCTGCCATGGCACCCCTGTTCCTCTCGATACAAACAGCAAAAAGCTGAAGAACCATGCCCTGCTAGCACACAGGAGATGGATCCTCCGCTTTCTGCCCTAATACCCGGTAATAAATTTCCTCATATTTGCTGCGAATTTTCTCATTGCAAAATTCCGTTTTGGCACGCTTCAGACAAGCGGCCTTCAGACGCTCGGCAAGCGCGTCATTTCTGAGCAGCTCCATCGCGTATCCGGCCATGGCATGACTATCACCAATCGGTGCCAGGAATCCGGTCTCTCCATGGGTAACCAACTCCGGAATGCCTCCAGCAGTAGAGCCAATCGTTGGTACTCCACAAGCCATCGCCTCCAGCGCGACCAGTCCGAAGCTTTCCTTCTCGGAAGGCAGCAGCAATACGTCCGCCATAGACAGCACATGTGCAATTTCATCCTGTTTGCCCAGAAAATGCACATCGTCCGCAAGACCCAGCTCCTGGATTCTGCACTGAATCTTCGGCAGATCCGGTCCTTCGCCGACCAGCAGCAGCTTCGCAGGCAGCTCCCCACGAACCCGGGCAAATATATCGACCACATCCTGTACCCGCTTCACCGGACGGAAGTTCGAGATGTGCATCAGCACTTTCTCATGGGGCTGTGCATAATCCCGGCGCAGCGAAGCCGAGTCCTTCGGGTAATAGACCCGGGGATCCACAAAGTTATAGGTCAGGTCAATCTCCCGGGAGATATCCAGCACCGAGCGCGTCTCCGCAATCAAATCCTGGGACACGGCTGTCACCGCGTCACTTTCGTTAATGGCCAGCCGAATGAGATCCTTCAAGGATTCGTCCTGCGCCAGCACTGTAATATCTGTTCCATGCAGTGTCGTGACCACCTTCAATCGGTCACCAACCATCTGCTTGGCCAAAAAAGCACATACCGCATGCGGCACCGCATAGTGGACATGCATCACGTCCAGCTGCTGCATATTTGCCACTTGCGCCATCTTGGTCGCAAGAGACAAATCATATGGTGGATAGCGGAACACATAATAGTCGTTCACTTCAACTTCATGATAGAAAATATTTTTATGAAAAGCTCCCAGGCGAAAAGGAATGCTGTGGGCAATAAAGTGCACCTGATGCCCTTGCTCTGCCAGCAGCTTTCCCAGCTCCGTTGCCACAACCCCGGAGCCTCCAAGGGAGGGATAACAGGTGATGCCGATCTTGAGCGGCTTTTGTTTCACGGGATCAACCTCCTTCACGCACACTATGTACTTATGTTTATGCTTTCATGGTGTCAAACAGATGAACGGGAATCGGCGTCTTGGAGGCAAAGCCTTCTGCATAGGGAATCAAGCTGCGCTGTCCCAGCAAAGAATCGCGAGCCCGTACACGTTCAATATACCCTTCCGTGAGCGGTGTTGATACGGAGTCGGGATTGCCTTTTTCAAATTGGGACTGATAGCAGGATAGTGCCTTTATCTTATGGTCATAGTATTCAGTGATATCTACAATCATATCCGCCTTGCCCAAATCATTAATGAAATAGTAATAGAGCTGCTTCACATGGACGGGCGGAAGATCCGGCATGTACCGTCTCAGCTTGGCATTGAACACCGCTTCTTCTACCAGCCGGCAGCAGGCCACATGATCCGGATGACGATCCTCCCAGTACGGCGCAAACACGACAGAAGGCTGATAGGTGCGAATAACCTCAACAATTGGCGCAATATGCTCTGGCGTTATGAAAAGGCCTCGATCGGGCAGATCCAGGTTGCAGCGCAGACTCAATTCCAGCGAACGTGCAGCCGACTCCGCTTCGGTAAGCCTCAGCTCTACGGTTCCATTGGAGGACATCTCCGCCTTTGTCAGATCACAAATTCCCACCGCATAACCCGCAGTGGTATGCTTCGCAATTGTGCCGGCCATCCCAATCTCGGCGTCATCAGAGTGCGCGCCAAAGACCAGAATATCCAGCTTGAGCGGCTCTGTCATCACTGATCTACACCCGGCTTGTACTTGTGTACCAGCTCGCGCCAGCCTAGATCGCCCCGGTCAAGAGCCTTGACCAGCACCTCGGCGGTTGCAATATTCGTAGCTAACGGAATCCCGTATACATCACACAAACGAAGCAGTGCATTTATGTCCGGTTCATGCGGCTGAGCCATTAATGGATCCCGCAGAAAAATAATTAGATCCATCTCGTTCTGCGCTACCATAGCGCCGATCTGCTGATCTCCCCCGAGCGGACCGGAGGCAAATCGTTCGATCTGGAGTGAGGTTTGTTCCATGATTCTCGTGCCGGTAGTCCCGGTGGAGAACAGCTTGTGGTCCTCGAACACACTTTCATAAGCAAGCACGAAGTTAACCATTTCCTCTTTCTTCCGGTCGTGGGCGATAAAAGCGATATTCATCATATGGTTTCTCCTCTTCTCTCTACTCAATAAAATGATCGAAGCCGTAAATCATCCCTGTATATTCCATAACCTTCTGTACCGCCATTTTTACGCCAGGCATGTAGCCTGCGCGCTCGTAGGAGTCATGGCGAATTTTCAGGCTTTGTCCGAAGCCCCCGAAAATAACCTCCTGCTGGGCAAATACGCCAGGCAGGCGGACACTGTGGATTCTGAAGCCATTGTAATAGCCGCCGCGTGCGCCCTCAATGACTTCCTCCTCGCTCGGATTGCCTTGTCTCAGCTCCTCCCGGTTCGCTGCAATCAGCTCCGCGGTTTTGATAGAGGTGCCGGAAGGGGCATCCAGCTTCTGGTCTCCGTGCGTTTCAATAATTTCGACATGCGGCAAATATTTCGCAGCTTGGGCTGCAAATTTCATCATCAGGATAGCGCCGATGGAAAAGTTAGGAGCGATCAGGCCGCCGATCCCCTTGCTCTGACACTGCTTGTCCAGATCTTCAATCTGCTCCGGTGTAAACCCGGTCGTTCCCATCACAGGCCTTACACCGTGCTTAATGGCCAGCGCAGTGTTACCATAAGCCGACTGCGGATTGGTGAAATCCACCATGACATCCGGCTTGCTCTCTACAAGCGCCAGCTCGAGATCCGAGGTTACGATAACTCCGCATGGCGGCAGGCCCACCAGCGAAGCGGCATCCTTGCCGCTATCGCTCATTCCAACGGCACAGGCAAGCTCCAGCTCCTCATCTTGCAATACCAGCTTCACAACTTCCTTGCCCATACGGCCGCCTGCACCGATCACGGCCACTCTGATTAGGTTAGACATTGTATTCCCTCCGATGTTGTTATGAATCATGCATATATAGCTTCAAACGCTTTTTAAGTTCTTCCATTAATTGCTGCAGACTGCTTTCCTGCGGATATAGCCCAATGACATCCTTCAAGGCTGCCATGGCCAAGGCATGCTCATTCAGCTCACTGTAAACCATGGCAAGCCATACATACGCTTCCGGATCCAGCGGGTCCAGTGACACCGCCTGCTTCAACTGCTGGACCGCCTGATACAGCGCTGTGGAAGTATATTGTTCCGGCTGCTCCAGCAGCTTCCGGGCCCCCTGCACCAGCGTCCGGGCTTGCAAATGCTGAAGATGCAGCACATAAGCAGACTGGTCCGGCTGCAAGGCCGATGCTTTCTCCGCATGCAGCACAGCCTGCTCCAGGTATCCGCTGCGACCGTACGTGATCGAGCAGCGGTAATGCACTTCTGCGTCCCCCGGGTTCGCCTGCAAAGCCTGTTCAAACCAGCGAATCGCCTCTTCAAAATCGTTCTGCAGGATGCAGCGGTAGGCATTTTGAATATATGGGTTATTGTTCAATGGCTGTTCCTCCCCTGCGTTCAGGTTTGGTACAGCATATGTAAATAGAGCCTAATCGGTGTTTATTCGAGTCCACCGGTCTTTATCGCGCGTATTAAATTTGTGCATGACCTTATCATGCGCCGCAGCCAAGTCAATCCCCTGCGCATTGGCAAAGCAAATGGCAATAAACAAGATATCACCCAGCTCCATCTCAATGGAGTTCTCTTCTTCATCCGCCTTTTTCGGCTTCTCTCCAAAGCGGTGGTTCACTTCCCGTGCAAGCTCCCCGACTTCTTCTGTCATTCGGGCCATCATGGATAAGGGACTGAAATATCCTTCCTTAAACTGAGAGATGTACCGGTCCACTTCGCGCTGCATCTCAGCCATAGACTTCTCCAAGCACTTACCCCTTTCCCACGCCAGCATATGACATGCCGTTATTCGCGGCCGCTTTTCTAAAATTCATCGACAGCATATGCGGCAACGTTTTAAACCTATGTTATCGTAAAGACGATTTGAAAACAAATTATTTTTTATTATCCCTCTAATTTGGCATACTATGGAGAGCAGCGGGAGAAATGACGAAGAAACACTTATTCTATACGGGATGTGAGGGATTGCTGTGACGGTAGCCAAGCTGTTAATTCATCTGAAAGCGGTCATTCCAATCCTGGCAGGTACCGCTGTCTATGCCTTCGGACTGCTGTACTTTATCATACCAAACGAGCTGATGGAGGGCGGCGTAACGGGGATTACCGTGCTGTTAAATTATGCTTTCGGTGTATCGCCTTCCCTTTCCACCATCATCATCAATGTGCCTATCTTCCTGCTCGGAATGAAAATATTAGGAGGACAGCAATCCATCTACACCGGAATTGGCATTGTTTCACTGACTTTTTTTCTCTGGATTCTGGAGGTGGCCATTCATTCCGGCTGGATTGTCCCTTTCCGAACAGAACAAGATTACATTCTAGCTTCTTTGTATGCAGGTGTGACTCTCGGCGCCGGGCTTGGCATTGTGTTTCGGTTCGGAGGAACGACCGGCGGCTCGGATATCATCGCAAGAATTTTAAACCGTAAATTTGGCTTCAGCATGGGACAGGTCATTCTCGGCCTGGATATCCTCATCATCGGTGTGTCCATTCTTTACATTCCGCTAGCCAAAATCCTGTATACGCTCGTCACGGTATTCATTGCCTCACGAGTCATTGATTTTATTCAAGAAGGCGCCTATGCCGCTAAAGCCTTCACCATAATCAGCGATCAATCTCCCGCGATCGCGGATAAGATCACTTCCGAGCTGGACCGCGGGGTGACCCTGATTCCAGTCGTTGGCGGCTATTCCAGAGAGGCCCGTCAGATGGCCTACTGTGTCGTGTCCAGACAGGAAATCCGGCGATTAAACAGCATTGCGAAGTCTCTGGATCCCAGAGCTTTTATCATTGTCAGCGATGTTCATGATGTGCATGGCGAAGGATTTAAAGAAGAAGACTAGCCCTGGAATCAGGGCTAGTCTTCAGGAAGGTTGCTGCTATATTTAGGGAGACCAAGGGCGGTAGCCATCATGGGCTCCTTTATATTTACGGTACCCCGCAAAAGTTAACACCGCCAAAATAAAGGCCGGCAATAACAGCTGACCCAGCCAAGGCCCACGGGCTTCTCCCAATGGAGCCAGAACGGGCTCATCCTTCTTTTTCCCAAAGAGCAGATTTAGCAGTTCATCTCCCTGGGCGGCAGCCTTCTTGGCCTCTGAATAGGTAGCATTGGATACGGCACCTTTGGCGAAGGAAAGCCAGGAATCCATCATGGATACCTCTTCCGGCTTGCGCTGAACGATAACGGCAGGCCGGATGAGCTCATAATGATCATGAAGACGGGTGAACGCTGCCTTCATCCCCGGCCTGTCCTGCTTGGCGGCGCTAATCTCTACCTGCTGCAGATCCTCTCGGAGCACCTTGTAATATTGAAGCCAGATCCCGTCCTTGGGATGAGTCAGGCTATCTGCGGCCAGCCTCAGCTTACCTGCAGCAATCATCCATTGTTCCGGCTCCAGCTGAGCTCTGGCGGTAGTTTCCTTCATCTCCACAATGGTTTCAGCTAAGGCCTGAATACCCTCCACAGTGGTCAGTCCCTGAAAGGAAGAAGCTTCGAATTGCTGCTGCACCTTGCGCAGGGATTGCTTGACTTCTTCTACCTTTCCCTCCTGCACCAGCTTGTAAAGCTGCTCTGTTTCTTTAACCAAAGCCTCAGCCTGCAGTTTAGCCGCCGGCGCCGGCTTCTGATTGCTGCCTGAGTGACTGCCCCAGACTGTCGACACTCCCCAGAGACTCCATATGGCCAGGAAAACAGCTAGCATGATGCCGCTGTGAGTCATTTTGGAAATCATAGGACATCCCTCCTGAAGCTATGGATATGCTGCAGGCGGAATTTATAGAACATAGGTTTATCGTCCAGACATCATATCACGAGGTGCACGGCCGGCTGCCCGCATGGCCCACCAGGCTAAAGCACCGCTAAAGAGCGTCAAGCTGAAGGTGAACACCTCTACAGCAATCAGATCGTCATTTAACACAGAAGGAAGCCAAGGGAAGACCATAAACGAATAATCAATCATATCATTCAGCAGTGTATACGTGATCGCAGCAATTAATGCCGGGCTTTGGAGATGAAATAAACGCACGTACAGGAGCACCTCTATCGCCATGGCTGAATGAGACGCTACTAACATCCAGTCCTGCCACACCAGCTCATTGCCCTGCGCTGCGCCTGCAAAGATCATGACACAGGCCCATATGCCATATTTAATAGAGGTTACGACGGCAAGAGCTTGTATCAGTGGCTGCAGGAGAATGCCTGCCATTCTCTTTGGCGGATACAGCAGCAGGATGAGTGCAAGGCAAAAAAACAAGCTCGCAGTGGGACTATCCGGGACAAATGGTAGCTGCCACCATGGACGGAATTCCGCTGTATAATGAAGCTGTGCTCCGTACCAAATGTATCCATAGATTGTACCGAGGCCGTTACAGATCAGCAGCAGCCATAGAAACCATGACTTTGCCAGAAACTCACGGCTCCAGAAATACTTGATGTTCAAGCTTACACTACCTCCTCTACAAAAAAACCTGATCGCAGAATACGATCAGGTTTATTGTGGCTTAACTTACTTATTCTGATTCAGCCTTCTGACTTGCCAGCCAGGTCGCAAGCTGATCCAGCTCTTCGTCCGTTACCTGCGACCTCATGGATGGCATTTCTCCACGGCCGTTAACAATAACTTCAGAAATTTCTTCCTTGCTCAGTCGGTCACCTACGCCCAGAAGTGCAGGAGCGTTGCCCTGACCCTTCAGATCGGCAGCATGACATGCAATGCAGGTTGCTTTCTTGTAAATCTCCATCGCTGGATTATCTTTATCCACGATCGCAATGGTCTCCTCTTCCGCTTGCTTTGCATTAGAAGTCGGAAGACCCTGCTCATGCTTCGCATGGGCTTCTTCTTCACGAAGAATATGCTCTGCCTTTGTGCCCTGCTTCTCCAGCTCATGCGCGTAATGTGTCCAGGCAGCGTTGGTCAGGTAGATAACAGCCGCCAGTGACAGAAACATCAGAGTGGAAGCGATCGGCCGCTTGTAGAACCGGCGTTCTTTGCCGGTGTCCAGGAACGGTGCCAGCAGCAATGCGCCAAATGCCACACCGCTGACGCCGAGAGTACCCAGTACAACATAATCTCCGGAAGCATATGGAAGCTTCAGGTATTCATACAGAAAGAGAAAGTACCAGTCCGGCATCGGAATAACCGATGCTCCCGGATCTGCCGGGTAGCCCAGAGGTGCTGGCTCCGAGATTGTCAGAACCAGAAAGCCTACGAGCACGACAACCCCTACCATCCACTCCTTCAGAAGGAAGTTAGGTATAAAGGCTTCCGACTTTCCCGGATACGCCGTGTAATCGGGCGGGGTAATAAACCCGGCACCCTTCTTGACGCGGGAATCACCCACGAATACAACTTTTTCATCAGGCTTGAAACCGTGTGCCATAAGTATGCCTCCCTTCTTCTTATAGTGGTCCTGAGATACCTTGTCTGCGGATCATGATAAAGTGCCCTACCAAGAGAGCAAGCAGAACAGCAGGAAGGAAGAACACGTGAATAGCGAAGAAACGAGTCAGCGTCTCGGCCCCTACAATTGTACCGCCCTGAAGCAGTTCCTTAATAACCGGTCCGAGATAAGGCACAGAGTTCGCGATTTCAAGGGTAACTTTAGTCGCAAAGTATGCTTTGTTATCCCAAGGCAACAGGTAGCCTGTTAATCCCAGGCCCAGCATCACGAAGAAAATCAGCATGCCGACAACCCAGTTCATTTCACGAGGCGCCTTATAGGATCCTGTGAAGAATACCCGCATTGTATGTAGGAACATCATAACAATGACAAGGCTGGCTCCCCAGTGATGCATGCCCCGGACGATCTGACCGAAAGCAACCTTCGTTTGAAGGAACTCAACGCTTGCGTAAGCGTTTATAATATCGGGTACATAGTACATAGTCAGGAACATTCCTGACAGAATCTGAATCACTGTGATAAAAAACGTCAAGCCGCCGAAGCAGTATACAAATGCGGAGAAATGATGCGCAGGGTTAACGTGTTCCGGAACCTCATGGTCCGCAACGTCTCTCCAGATCGGCGTGATATCGAGACGTTCGTCAATCCAGTTGTAGACATTCTTTAACATCCGAATCTACGCCTCCTATTTTGCTACTGTATTTGGGATGATTGCGCCGAGGTAAATCCATCCGCCTTCCTCTTTCACGTCGTACATGTCCAGAGGTTGCGGCGCAACAGCCAGGTTCTTGCCGTTCGCCGTATAACGGGCGCCGTGGCAAGGACAATAAAATTCATTCGGATGGCTGTCATTATTGTTCCATCCTACCATGCAGCCCAAGTGCTTGCAGACAGGCGACAGCGCTACGATCTGTCCATCTTCTGTCTTGCTAATCCAGGCTGTCAGCTGTGCAGTGCTGTTATACCAGCCGTCCTGCTGCTTCAATTCGAAATCGAATTCTTGTGGCTCGGCGGTAATCTTGCTACCTTCCACTACTTTTACAAAAGATCCGTCTTCACCCTTTTGCAGGATTGGATCTACGGCGAAGCGGACCATAGGTATAACGACCCCTGCCGCCATGTAAGCTGTGGCACCGCCCAACGTATAAGTCAGAAATTGTCTGCGGGACATTTCCTTGCGCCGGGGAGGTTTGTGCGACTCTTCATGCTCGTCATTGTGGTTGTTATTCATCTGTATCAACCCCCTTTTGTCAACCGATCATTTGTTTTCAATGATTAAAATCACACGAATTACTAGGACATAATTATAATATATTAGGCACCTCTGACCGTCAAGAATTTGAATCCCGAATTTGGCTCCGCTTCCAAGGACGCTGTATGAAATTGTCGTATTTTCGTCACAATTATGTCAGGTTTGCGGTCCACATCTTGCTGATGGATTGACTTACTGCGGATTTTAACTTGACTCCGGCTTCCTGCTGAAGCTTCGGAAGGGATAGAACCAATGAGCACTCGGGGACCTCCTCTTGGGTAAGCTCATGGTCTGCCGTAATGACGACCACATACGCAAAGCCTGCTGCTGAAGCCTTGCTGCAAATGCTGGAAAGCAATACGGATGCCCCTTCCCCGCCATATTGCAGAGCAGGATAAGTTACAACTCTCCCCTTGAAAGGGATTTCAATCAGATCCATCAGGTCACGAAGACGCTCAAGCGCAGCCGTAACCTCCCACGGCATCTCATCCCCGCTCAAACCCGTATAAGGAATCAGGCAGGTGTCTACGAATGGCGCCAACTCTCCCCATCCCTCTGCCTCCACTTCACTAAATTTCATTTAAGGCATCCTTTCTGTACAATAAAATAAACTTATAGCGATTAAGCCTTATTGTCCTATTATAAGTTTCATTCTTCTTTTAGGCAAAAAAAAAGAAGAAATGCGTAAGCATTTCTTCAATTTAATGTTTTCAGTTCATCCGTCAGGCTTCGGAAAGCCACCTTGTCGCCTGAAGCCAGAGCCTCGTCTATTTCTTTATACAGCTCCTCACTGCGATGCTTGCGCAATGCCTCGTCCCATACCATTTCTGCCGCAAGACCTAACATCACTTCATAAGTAACCTTCATTTTATCCATTCGGATGCACCTCCAAACTAAATGATTACATCGTTATCGTTATGCACTGTCCCGTGTCCAAGCTGGGGCGCGATCTCACCTGCTTTAATGCCTAAGGGTGTCATTCGAATGACCGTACCCAGCGTTTGGCTTTCTCCCAGACGTAGCATCCCTAGATGAAGCAGCATTTTTACAATCCGCCGTTCCAGGATCATCCGGGGTGTATCATAATAAAAGGGGGTTACCAGGCTTCCAACTGTAGCGTGGAGCGAATCCATTGTCACCCACTCTTTAGCGCAACGGCCGAGCCAATACACCAAGGAAGGAAGGTTAGGAACAGCGCTCTTATAAATTTTTAACCAAAAGCGGAATAGCTGTATCATGCTGACTTGATTTCCTGACAGAATACATTCTTTTCCATGCTCCGTCAGGGTTAAGCCGGCAGGCGTTTCCTGAACCCACCGCTGTGCTACGGCATAGTCGTACAGCAGCGCGAAACGGTCGGGATACTCGGAGCAGGACCTGCCATAACCGAATCTCCAAGGTCCTTTTGTTATGAGAGACTCTTCAATATGTAATGTGCTGAGCAACTGCTGCTGCTGCTTTCGGTACATAAAGCCCTCGGCATTCAGGGTAAGCTCATGCTCCTGGAAATACCTCAGCATGAGCTTCAGATCCTCTGTAATCAGGCCCTGCTCCTCCCGGTACACTTCAGGTGGCATAGAGACCTGCAATCCGGACTTCAGGTGCAGACTAAGCTCCTCTCGAAACCGTTCCTTTAAATCCTCCGGGACATGAAACATATATTTCGTGGAGGATGTGAAGCCGTTGAACAGCCAGCCACTGCGTCTGTACCTGGACACGGCCTCCCTGGGTGACTCTAATGCAGTCCGTGCAGGCTTGGAGCCGGATGTCTCGTCAGACTTCTCCTCTAGTGAGGTATGACGTACGGCCGCCAGTAAATCCTCCAGACTATAGCTGCTCCGCGTGTCAAATACCAGATTGTTCAGAAACCGCAAGTCCCCTGGGGAAAAGCTTTTCCACTGTTCCTTCAGGAACTCTTTTCTGCCAGCTTTAATCAGTATGCTCTGAATCAATTCATGCTTGGAATTTCGCTTGCAGTCGCAGTCATAGTAACTGGCGATGTTGTTTAGATGGCTAATGTCGGCATAAGACAGCATGTCGGCTAGTTTCATTTTTTGCAACACGTCCTCACCTGTACTGCTGTATCGCATTTTTCATAAACCTGTTCTTTCGCTGACGTCCCTTTGGCTGATATGTTTAGAATTGACGGAAATGACGCCCGATAAACCTCTAGAACCAAATTTTGCTGAGATGCTCTACAGGTAAAAGGACAACAAAAAAAGGACCCTCTCCAGGTCCTTCGGTGTATCCACAGCCCAGGTAAACACCCCTTAGTGCTGCCTTTCTTCTATTAAATGCTGAGTACAATTCAGTAAAAGAGGCGTCCATTTCAAATCCGAGTGCTCCATAATGGTGAGAGACAAATTGCCGATCCGGTCGATCTGCAGCGATGTATCCAGGCCTGCAAAAAGCTGTGCCAGAAACCCGCCATGACTTACGACCAGAAAAGAATGATCCGGATACTTACATAGCATTTCCTCCAGAAACGCCTTTCCCCGCTTCAATAGCTCTGCATCACTTTCTTGCCCGAGGTCTTGAAGTTTCCAATTGCTACCGAACATTTGCTCACGTTCTTGAGAGGTCAAGCCCTCCACCTTGCCGTAAGAGCGCTCCAGCAGGCGTGAGTCCGGAGATTTCATCGGAATGTGCAGCATGGAAGCCAGTATAGCCCCCGTCTCCTCTGCGCGGGACAAGCCGCTGCTCATGACAAAATCCCATTCATAAGCCTCGGCAGCCAGACGATTACCCAGCAGCCTTGCCTGAGAGCGTCCCTGTTCATTGAGAGGGATATCGGTCTGACCCTGAATTCTTCCGGCTGCATTCCATGCCGTCTCCCCATGCCGTATAAAGCCGATTCTCATGCCCTTCACCTGCCTTCATGTACATATGATTGTGCTTAACGCCTTACTGCCCGGTTCAGCCTTAGGAGGAAATAGATCGCCAGGCTGACCCCAATAATGGATAGAATCATCCAATACTGCGGCTGACTGGGATCGATCCCTGCCACAAGCGGATCAATAATGCCGCTGCCAGGTCCCGGAATATCATAATGTATGCTATTGCCGGATGCATCGGAGCCCCCTGCAATCCCGGTGGGCAGGATGCCTATAGATGGAATCTCCTCTACCGCCTGCTTCTGAATATTCCCCCGGAAGGCGAAGATGAGCAGGCTGCTGACAAATAAAGCAGTAAAGCCAGCGATCCACAGCGACAACCGCCTGCGGAATATTCTTCCTGACGCCTTCTCAGGGCCATTCTCCTCCACCAGCCACGGAAAATCACGGTAAATACGATCCATGACGTTCCGGTTCATGATTTCTGCAGAGGCCAGGGAGGGCTCGAATTTGAGCTCCTGAACCATTTCCAGGCTTTCTTCCCAGGATTGATATTCCATCGCACAGGACGAACAGGTTAAGATATGCTGCTTCAGCCGGTAAACTCTCAGATCGTTGTCAGGGAGATCCCACACGATCTCCATCAGTTCCCGGGCTTCTTCGCATTTCATCTGCCTGTCATCCATTCTATGCCTTCAAATACTTGCTCTGCAAAATAAGGCTCCAGCTGCAGCTTCACACTGCTGCGGGCCCTGAACAACAACGATTTCACAGAGCTGACGCTCTGTCCTAGAATATCGGCAATCTCCTGGTAATCCAGCTGGTCGTACTCTCTTAGAATCAGCGCCGAACGCTGCTTCTCTGGCAAATTATTAATAGCCTCGCGGACCATGCTTACCTTCTCGTTCCGCAAAATAGCCTGCTCCGGGGCAACCTCTGGCGGTGCAATCGGAATAATTCCGCTCTCTTCGAGAGGCAGATTAGCCCCCCGCTGCTTGCGCAGCTCGCTAAGAACCGTATTCCGCGCAATGGTGTACAGCCATGTTGAGAAGGAGGCATCCACCTCGCGGAAGGAATGAAGACTGCGGAATGCTTTATAAAAGGTTTCGGAGCATATATCCTCGGCCATCAGCTCCATGCTGGAGCTCTTCAGCATATGATAAACAAAAGCCATAATTTTACGTTGATATCTTCGCATTAATTCCGAATACAGCTCTACATTGCCTTGCTTAATTTCCATAATAAGTTGGGAATCGGTCATCTGATTTGTGTTCCTCCCTCGCCATCCTTCAGGACCTTGAATATGAATACATCTCTTCTGACAAGGACTCAAAGTTGCCGTAAGACCCTATAGCATACGCCTCATGATGTCTGACTATTCTATGTATTTGGCAAAATCCCCAAATCTTCTACATCGAACTCTATCATTGTAGCATATTTTGGAGCACATTTCATATTTTCGCAGACAAAAAAAGAGGCCGCGAAAGATTCGCGGCCGTTGTTCATGAAGAACAACACAGTTATTGGATAGGAGTGGAGAGAAACCATACTGTACTTTTATTATATGTATACGTTTTCATTTTGTCAACACTAAAGCGGAAAAATTTGTTTCCGCTCTTCAAACGTGTCTATAAGTATACCGTGTAGCCTTTGGATTGCAGCAGCTCCATGGCCTTTTCCTGCTCTTTTACATTGCGAAAGGACAGCCGCATAACCCCGGGGACGTCCTCCCGACTCTCAATAATCTGGATGTTACTGAGGTTAACCTGATTATGTCCGAGCTCGGAAGTAATCTTTGCAATGATGCCGGGATGATCGGGAACATCCAGATAAATGTCATACTGGGAGACGATCATGCCTTTTCTGCGTTCTGGCAGCTCATTGCGGAAGGCGCCGGCTTTCTGAAAGGCATCCTGAATACCGACTCCATCCTCCCGCTCCAGCATAGACACAAACTTCAGTATTTCCTGATTCCAGTCCTGCAGAAGCGGCAGCAGCACCTTTCGGTTATTGACCAGAATGTCTCTCCATACCACAGGATCGCTGGCCGCAATGCGGGTCACATCTCTAAATCCTCCAGCGGCAAGCAGCTGGTAAAGTGGATTGCTGTCATTGTACTGACTAATCTGGTTGACCAGGGCCACCGCAATAATATGAGGAAGATGGCTGATGGCGCCTACAATCTGATCATGCTGCTCCGGATCGACCTGTACGACATGAGCCCGGGTATGGGAGAGCAGATCGGCAAGAGAGCGAACCTGATCCTCCGGCGTTTCCGGAGGCGGCGTCAGCACGTAATAGGCATTCTCGAACAGCAAAGAAGAGGCGGCACCCACGCCAGCCCTTTCCGAGCCGGCCATGGGATGTCCTCCAATGAAGCAGGCCTCTTGAAATTGCAATCTCCGTGCACAATCGGCAATGCTGGATTTCGTACTGCCTACATCGGTAATAATACATCCCGGCTTCAGGGCCATCTGGCTTAGTCGGGTAACATACTCCTCCAGGCGGCCCACCGGGACACATAGAAAAATATAATCGGCATCCTGAGCCGCTTCCTCTATGGAAAGCGTCACCTTGTCAACGACGCCTCTGGCAGCAACCTGCTCGGCATAGCTCTCATCATGGCTAAAGCCTGTCACCGTAAGGCCAGGCTTTCCTTTGAAGCACATGGCAAGCGAGCCGCCGATCAGGCCAACACCGAATATTGAAATATTTATGTCTTGATCGTTGGACATCTTCAGCTTCACTACTTTCAAAGTTACAGTCTAGGCAGGTGCTTGGATCTCGCGCAGCACTTCTTCCAGGACGGAGGCAAATGCCTGATTTTGCTCCGGTGTTCCCACACTGACCCGGATATATGTCGGGTAATGTGCAAAGCCGGGACGTACGATAATCCCTTGTCTCAGCAGCTTGTCGAACACATCTTTGCCCGAGGTTTTGACATCAACCATTACAAAATTGCCTTGTGACGGGAAATAGCTCAAGCCGAGACGGTCAAATTCTTTTTGCAAAAAGTCCCGTCCTTCTGCATTCAGCCTGCAGCATTCCTCAATAAATCCCTGATCTCCAATCGCTGCTTTCGCTGCAGCCTGCGCCGAACGATTCGTATTAAACGGCTCCCGCACCTGGTTGATCAGCGTTATGACCTCCGGCTGAGCAATCCCATACCCGATACGCAGGGAGGCCAAGCCGTAAATCTTGGAGAAGGTGCGAAGAATCACCAGATTGCTGTATTTCTCCATCAGCGGAACGCCCTGTGGATAGCTCTCATCTGTTACAAACTCATAATAAGCTTCGTCCAGCACAACCATAACACTGGACGGCACCGCGTCCATAAATGAGATCAGGTCACGTTCTGCCACAATGGTTCCGGTCGGATTGTTCGGGTTACACACCCAGATAATCTTGGTCTTGTCCGTGACGGCGGCCAGCATGCCATCCAGATCGTGAACACCATTCTTCAGCGGCACTTCAATGCTGACGGCACCTTCAATGTCGGCATTGCTCTTATATACCGAGAACGTCTGGTCGGCCATAATGGTCTCGTCACCGGGAACGAGAAATGCCCGGGTAATGAGCGCGATAACTTCATCCGAGCCGCAGCCAAAAATCAACGAGGATTTGGCAACCCCAAGATATTCCGATAACGCTGTAGTCAGCTCCGCTGCGCCGCCGTCCGGATAGACACTGACATTGGATAACTCAGCAATGATCGCTTCTTTCGCTTTCGGTGAGCAGCCATATGGATTTTCGTTAGAGGCCAGCTTGATGACTTCGTCCAGTCCTAGCTCGCGCTTCACCTCTTCAATCGGCTTACCCGGCTGGTAGACCGGCAGATTGACTATGTTTGATTTAGGCTTCATATTCATTCACTCACCCTTCGTGTACTTTACTGCCTTTTAACTGAGATACAAACTCCCGGATTTGCTGCAGTCCCAGCGCTTTGGTCTCTGCCTTCTCAAGCAGGGGAATTGCGGCTTCGATCTGTCGCACAATAGCACTGCCCACGACGACACCATCGCAAATCTCGGAAAAGCGGGCGACCTGCTCGCGGCTTGAAATCCCGAAGCCGATGGCTACCGGAATGTCTGTCAGCTGCTTGACCGTATTCAGGAAAGGCTCAATGCCACTGTAGAAATCCGTCCGCTCACCCGTTACGCCCAGCGAGGATACACAATACACAAAGCCGCTGGCATCACGGACAATATTCTCGATCCGCTCTTGAGAGGTTGGAGCGACTAACGGGATCAGATGAACTCCTGCCGCCTTCGCCTTGCTGCGAATCTTCTCAGATTCTTCAATGGGCAAATCCGGAATAATGAAGCCGCTAATATCGTGAGTCACAACCTCTTGTATAAAAGTATCTAATCCCATTTGGAGCACGGGATTATAATACGTAAACAAGACAAATGGCAGCTTGCTGCCCGCTTGTCTTGCCTGCAGCGCGGTTTCCATACAGGTCCGAATCGTAACGAAGCTGCGCAGTGCACGCTCCGAAGCGCGCTGAATGACAGGTCCGTCCGCTAAAGGATCGGAATAAGGTACTCCCAGCTCCACAATATCGGCACCCGCTGCCTCAATCTCGGAAATGATATCCAGCGTGACTGCCGGATTAGGATCACCAACGGTAATGAACGGAATCAGTGCCGTTTCACCGGCCGCCCTTATTTTATTAAATGCTTCATCCATCCGGTTCATAGGGTGTTACCTCCCGTGTATGCCATAATGGACTCTACGTCCTTGTCTCCCCGTCCGGACAGGCAAATGACGATAATATCCTCTTCGGTCCAATCCGCAGCCATCTTCGCCACTTGAGCTACAGCATGCGCCGACTCCAGCGCAGGGATTATCCCCTCCGTCCGGCACAGCAGCTGCAGAGCCTCCAGCGCCTCCTGATCCGTGATCGGTACGTACTGGACCCGCTCAATATCCTTCAGATAGGAGTGCTCCGGACCTACGCCAGGGTAATCCAGACCGGCAGAAATGGAATGAGCTTCCTTCACCTGGCCGTAATCGTCCTGAAGCAGGTAACTCATCGAGCCCTGAAATACACCCTTGGTTCCCTTGCTCATTGTAGCCGCATGGCGATCGGTTTCTACCCCTTTACCAGCCGCCTCTACACCAAAAAGCTGGACCTCAGCATCCTCCAGAAACGGATAGAACATGCCGATGGCATTGCTTCCGCCGCCAATAGGTGCAAAGATGCGATCCGGCAGACGACCTTCCATCTCTAACATCTGCTTGCGGGTCTCATCGCCGATAATGCGCTGGAAATTCCGAACCATCATTGGATACGGATGAGGGCCAACTGCCGAGCCGAGGCAATAAAAGGTATCCTCCACGTGACTGACCCAGTAGCGCAGCGCTTCGTTCCCGGCATCCTTCAATGTCCGGCTGCCTGAGGTGACCGGTACAACCTCTGCTCCCAGCATTTTCATGCGGAATACGTTCAGCTGCTGACGTTTAGTATCCTCTTCGCCCATAAACACTTTGCACTCCAGCCCCAGCAAGGCGGCCACTGTGGCCGTGGCCACACCATGCTGGCCCGCGCCGGTTTCAGCGATAACCTTGTTCTTGCCCATGCGCTTGGCCAGTACCCCTTGGGCAATCGCATTGTTGATTTTATGGGCACCGGTGTGATTCAAATCCTCACGCTTTAAATAAATCTTGGCTGATCCCAGATGCTTGCTGAGACGCTCCGCATAATAAAGCGGTGTCTCTCTGCCAGAATATTGCTTCAACAAATAAGCGATCTCCGCTTTGAATTCCGGATCATTCTCGTACCGCTTATATTCCTGCTCTAGTTCGATCAAGGCGTTCATTAATGTTTCCGGGACGAAGCGGCCTCCAAAATCACCGAAACGTCCATGTATATCGGGAAGCTGTATCATATGGATTTCACCCTTTCCACGAATGCGTTCACTTTTGCTATATCCTTCACACCCGGCGCGCTTTCGACTCCGCTGGAGACGTCCACCCCGTCGGGCTGAAACTGGAGAATTAAATCTTGAACATTGTCTGCGTTCAGGCCGCCTGCTACAAACAGCGGGATGCCGTGGCGGCGTGTCCACTGCTGATATTCAGGAATGGCGTCCCAATCAAACGTCTGGCCGGAGCCGCCGCCGTATTCCGGATCATACGTATCCAGCAGCAGGGCGTCAATGCTTCCGGCATAGCTCGCCAGCTCCTGAAGATGGTCTTTCCTGGCGTCCCCGCTGCGTACCGAAACAGCTTTATAAACAGAAACCGGGAAGCTCTCTTTCACTTCCCGGCAGAACTGCGAGGTTTCCTGTCCGTGTAGCTGCACAACCTCCAGCGGGACATGGGCAAGCACCTCCCGCAGCTCCTCCATGGAAGGGTTGACAAAGACCCCGGCTGCGTCAGGCTGATCGGTCTGATCCCACTGACGGAGCAGCTCGGCAAGCTCTTTGGCCCGCTCTGCTGTAACCTGGCGTTTACTTCTTGCAAATACAAAACCGATCAAATCCACGGGTAAGTTTATCATCGATTTTAGCACTTCAACGTTCTGAAGTCCACAGATTTTTAGAAGGGGAGCGCTCATGCGAGCCCCTCACTTTTGAAGTCCTGTTCACGTGTAACAGGGCCCATCAGCTCGGTAACAGCGGCTGAAACATCAGGCTGCCGCATGAAATGCTCTCCGATAAGTACACCTTGTGCGCCTGCAGCTGATAGATACTGAATGTCTTCTTTTTTACTGATGCCGCTCTCGCTGATCAAGGCAATACCGGACGGAATCAGAGCACTAAGCTCCTTCGTGATCGACAGCGAGGTCTCAAACGTCTTCAGGTTGCGGTTATTGACTCCTACCAGGGAGAGGCCTTCCAGCTTCAGCGCAATGCTGAGCTCCTCCTGGTCGTGCACCTCGACCAAGCAGTCCAAGCCGATCGAGCCGGCCACACCCATAAAATGCTCCAGCTGGGACGGTGTAAGAATCGCTGCAATTAACAGGACCGCGTCCGCTCCAAGCAAGCGGGCTTCGTAGATCTGTGCCTCGTCTATAACGAAGTCCTTGCGCAGCAGCGGAAGGTCAACAGCCTGCCTTACCTGCTGCAGATAAGCGGCGCTGCCTTGAAAGTAGTGCACGTCGGTCAGTACTGACAAGCAATCCGCACCGGCCTCTTCATAAGACTTGGCTATGGATACGGGATCGAAATCGGGACGAATGAGTCCCTTGGAAGGCGAGGCCTTCTTCACTTCGGCAATCAGACCCATATCCCGGCTTCGGGAATGCAGCAGCTTGTTTGCAAAGCCGAGCGTGTCTGGCAGTCCTTGAATCTGTTCCCGCACATGATTCAGATCAAATCCGCGATACAGCTCCGCCAGCTCCTCTTTCTTCGTTGCGACGATACGATCAAGATACATAGGTCAGTTCCTCCGTTTTGGCAATTAATTGCTCCAGCTTGTTCTGGGCCGCACCTGAATCGATCGCCTGCGCGGCCTGGCCTACACCCTCTGCCAGAGTCTCCGCGAGACCGGACACATAAATACAGGCTCCGGCATTGGCTAGAACGATGTCACGATAGGCATTCTGTTCACCCTGAAGAACACCGCGAATGATACTCGCATTCTCCTTAGCATCCCCGCCAATGACCGCCTGCATAGGATGGCGGCGAAGTCCTAATTCCTCTGGCTCGATATCAAATGTAGAAATTTCACCGCCGCGAAGCTCACTGACCCGGGTCGGTGCAGAAACGCTGATCTCGTCCAGGCCGTCATGACTGGTGACCACCATAGCGCGCTTTAGCCCCAGCTCTTTAAGCACCTGCGCGATCGTTTCCGTTTTATGAATATCATAAATGCCCAGAAGCTGCCGGTCTGCTCCTGCCGGATTGGTCAGCGGCCCCAGCATGTTAAATACGGTGCGAATCCCCAGCTCCTTGCGCGGGCCTGCAGCATGCTTCATTGAAGGATGATAAATTTGCGCAAACAAAAAGCAGATGCCTATATCCTCCAGGCAGCGGGAGGCCTGCTCGGCATTCAGATGAATGTTGACCCCCAGCGCTTCCAGCACATCCGCACTTCCAGCACGGCCGGAGGCCGAACGGTTACCATGCTTCGCTACACGAACGGAGACAGAGGATGAGATGATCGCCGAAACGGTTGAAATGTTAAACTTGTGAATTCCGGATCCTCCGGTGCCGCAAGTATCAAGGAGCTGTGTACGTTCTGTCCGCACGCGTCCACCCGATCCCCGCATCGCTTCTGCGAAGCCGGTAATTTCCTCCACCGTTTCACCTTTCATCCGCAATGCTGTCAAGAGGCCGCCAATTTGTGACGGCGCAGCTTCTCCTTCCATAATGCTCTGCATAATCTGTCTTGCTTCTTCCCGGCTTAGATGCTGTCCTTCCACGATCTTGGACAGACCTTTAAGAATACCATCCGCATTGCCCACACCGATCTCCTCCTTCTTCTCTATTCATTTAGGGTTATATTCGAAAAAATAATCCTGATTCGTCACATGATCGGGCTTCGGCTCCGGCGGAAACATCTCCTCTGCTACCCGGATCGCCTTCAGCATCCCCTTCGCCTTATTTACCGTTTCCTCGTATTCCTTCTCTGGCACCGAATCCCAGACGATGCCCGCTCCCGCCTGAACATAGGCCTTGCCTTTGCGAAAAATAATCGTGCGGATGGTGATACAGGAATCCATGTTGCCGGCGAAGCCTAAATAACCAATCGCTCCCGCGTACGCTCCTCTAGCCTCCCTCTCCAGCTCTGCGATAATTTCCATAGCCCGCAGCTTCGGCGCACCGGAGACGGTACCCGCCGGCAGGCAGGACAGAAATGCATCAAAAAAGTCCTTATCCTCTCGCAGCTTACCCGTCACGCTGGAGACGATGTGCATGACATGGGAATACCGTTCAATCTCCATAAAGGACTCACATTTCACGGTGCCGAATTCACTGACACGCCCCAAATCATTTCTTCCTAAATCCACCAGCATGAGATGCTCGGCGCGCTCCTTCTCATCCTGCAGGAGATCCTCTGCCAATGCTTTGTCCGCAGCCTCATCGGCTCCCCGCGGCCGGGTACCGGCAATAGGCCGGGTTTCGAGCCGGCCGCCGTCTACTTTGACGAGCGCCTCCGGCGACGTTCCTACTATAATTTCTTCGTCCATTTTCAAGTAGTACATATAGGGTGATGGATTCACCGTCCGAAGCACCCGGTAAACATGGAGCGGGGAAACCTCGGTATCAATATGAAAGCGCTGGGATAGCACAACTTGAAAAATATCACCGGCGCGAATATATTCCTTCGCCTTTTCCACATTTGCGATATATTGCTCCTTGGTCATGTTGGACTGAATGTCCTTCGGCTCCAGGTTAACCGGAATGCCTCTGGCGTTCACATTCTCACGAGGTCCCTGTTCCTGCAGCTGTGCCGCTGTCGCTTCAAGCCTGCTGCACACCTCATGATAGGATCGCCGAATCTCCTCATCAGTGTCTCCTTCCTTAATATGGACATTACCCAGAAGCAGAATTTGCTGCTTGATATGGTCGAACACGATAATCTGGTCGCAGAACATAAAACGAATATCGTCCATTCCCAGATCGTCCAGCGCATGCGCCGGGAGATTCTCATAATATTGCAGCAAATCATACCCGAAAAAGCCAATCGCGCCGCCTGTAAAAGGAGGCATCTCCTCTAGCTGCGGGCTTCGATATCCTCTCAGCAAGGCTTTCAGCTCCTCCACGGGCTTGCCGTTCAGCTGTTTGCGCTCGCCGTCCACCTCCACCTCAATGGTGCCGTTCTTGCCTTTAATCATCAGGAAGGGATCCGTACCGATAAAGGAATAACGCGCCCATTGAACGCCGCCCTCCACACTTTCCAGCAGAAACGCTCTTTCACGCTCGGCGTAACGCTGGAATAATCGGATCGGGGTTTCCATGTCGGCCAGCAAACGTACCGCTACGGGAATCAGGTTATACACTCCTGCCAGGCTGATGACCTGCTTTACAGATGGACTCGCCATGCTCTCTTCCTCCTTAAAATTGCTTTGAATTGTTTATCTTAAAAAGCCAAAAAGACCCCTACCAAGGGTAGAGGTCACAAATTCAGAGTATATAAAGAGCACATATGAGGTTTCCTGATATTCTCCTGAACATTAACATCATGAATATAGGCGATTTCATCAGCCCATATCACGCTACGTCAGGATATAACGAAAACAAACATCTCATATGCCGGATGCTATCAATCAGTCTCATCTCTGCTCAACTATACTCAGCTACACTCTACTCTGCTCATCTGCCCTTGATTATACATGATAAGTGCTTTTCCGTGCAACCCTGATTTCTATGAGGAAGCCGTCGATGACAGATCCGGCCGCAGGCGCTTGGCTTCATTGAGATAGACATGCTTGATGTCCTGCTGGCTTTTTTCAGTATTGACCTGAACCATGAGGCGTATGCAGCGCGGAAGGCTGCCCTCAACCGGTATCTCCACAGAACACATCAATGGAACGAGCTCCCAGCCGTCCAGGTTGCGAATAGCCTTTGCCGGAAAGGCTGCATTCAGATCCTGTGTCATGGTGATCCAAATATTGCTGATAAATTCCGGTTCAAGATCATTGCTCGAAATGATCTCCTGAAGCAACACAATCGTTTCATTCAAAATTTCCTGCTCGTTATTACCGGATACTGTAGTGGCACCGCGAATGCCGCGATTCATCATCATCCCTTGATCCCCTCTTTCTGTAAACGTTCCACAACGCTGCGTACTACGGTCACAGGCACATCCTTGACGATACTGACACGACCGATTTCTTCCGGCACAATAAATACCATTTGTCCTTCTGAAAATTTCTTATCGTGCTGCATGGCTTCCATGACTTCATCGACGGAAACATCCCCAGGCAATGTCACCGGCAGCTGTATCGCTTGCAGCATCTTCACCGTTTCATCGTACAGGCCGCTTCTTCCCAGCTCCTCAGCGAGCATCGCGGAGCCTGCCATCCCGATTGCAATGGCTTCCCCGTGCAGAAAACGTCCATATCCGCCGACAGCCTCAACAGCATGGCCGATGGTATGTCCCAGATTAAGAACCGCTCTCCATCCGCTTTCCCGCTCATCTGAGGATACGACCTCAGCCTTAATGGCACAGCCGCGCTCCAAACCATACGTTAAGGTATCCGCATCCAGAGCCAGTAAATCATCGGCGTGCTCCAAGCACCAGTATGCAAAGTCCCGATCCAGAATCAGGCCGTGCTTCACCATTTCGGCCAGCCCCGCTGATACTTCGCGGGGAGGCAGCGTAGTCAGCGTATCGACATCATAAAGCACCATGACGGGCTGATGAAAAGCCCCGATCATATTTTTGGCCAGAGGATGATTCACCGCGACCTTCCCTCCGACGCTGCTGTCATGCGCAAGAATGGTCGTCGGAATTTGTACAAAAGTAATGCCCCGCATATATGAGGCTGCCACAAAGCCAGCAAGATCTCCCACGACCCCACCGCCCAGTGCAAAAACGGCCGAGCTTCGATCCAAACGGGAAGATATCGCCGTCGTCATGACTTCTTCGTAAACCTTTAATGACTTTGAGCCTTCACCTGCTGGAACAATATGTACTGCTGCATCATAACCTGCTTCCACCAAACTGCTCTGAACCCGCTCCAGATAATGAGGGGCCACGCTTTCATCGGTAACGATGAGATGCCGGCTCTTACGACTGATTCCCCGCTCTTCGCAATAGGTTCCTGCCTTGCTTAATAAATCCCGTCCAATATAAATCGGGTAGGATCGTTCTCCTAAATGGACTTGAAGTGTTTTCATGAACGTTCGCCCCTTAAAGTTTTAGGACTGTAAACCGCTAAAATCCTTGTCAGACCATTATAGTACAGCAGGCATGCTTTGACAAGAATAGATGACCATGTAACTCCCCTTCCTGCGGCCTGTAATCAGGTTTCTGACTGATCCTGAAAACACAAAAAAGAGCCCTCCCCCAGATTTAATAAATCCAGGAAAGCAGCTCTTCGAGTGGGCCTCACTTGACTTTACTATACAGACGGCTTGGCTTCCGATGCATCGGCGCCGTATCATCCTCTGCCGATGACAAGACAGCAGATAATTGAAGCTTGTCCACGCCGAGCAGCTGCGCACATTCCTGTATGCTGAACAGCCCTTGGCGGTAAGCGTCAATGACCTTGCGTTTATCCATACCTCAACCTCCAGACTCTGGCTTCATTGGCATAGTATGGATGGCGCAGCTACAAATTATGCAGGTATTTACGATTGGATTTTGCGGTAGAAGAACGTTTCTGCGGTCTCTAACCCGTACTGACCCGGGTTAAATATCTGCTCCGTGCTGCCTACAAACAGCACACCGCCAGGCCGCAGGCTGGCAGCAAACTTGTGATAGAGCTTGTGCTTTGCCTCTTCAGTAAAATATATCATCACATTGCGGCACACGATCAAATCAAATCCGGTTTCAAACCGGTCTGTAAGCAGGTTCTGCTTCTGAAACCGAATTCCCTTCTTCAGCTGGGGATCAACGCGGAATACCGGTCCTTCTTCCTTAAAATAACGGGAAGCAATCTCACGCGGCACGTCCTTTAACGACCTTTCCACGTACAAGCCCTCTTGCGCACGTGCCAATGCGCCTTCATCCAGATCACTGGCCAGAATCGTGCTGCCAGAAAGCAGCCTCTCTTCTGAGAGAATCATAGCCAGCGTGTACGGCTCCTCACCGGTTGAGCAGGCGGCACTCCATACCTTGAGTCGGCCGGATGGCTTCATCTCCGGCAGCACCTTGGTGCGAAGCACTTCCCACCGATTCGGATTCCGCCAGAATTCCGATACGTTGATCGTCATTCGATCCAGAAACTCCTGGAACAGCAGCTTGTCCTTCATCATCGCTTCGTAAAAAGCCGCAAACGACGAATACCCGTTCTTCATCCGCAGGGTAGTCAGTCTGCGCTTCATCTGGGTTTCTTTATATTCTGCCAGATTGATTCCCGTGCTGCGCTCAATATTCAGGATAAAGCCGGAGTAATCCGGATCCTGTCCGATCTGCTCACATTGCATGGATTCTTACCTTCCCTGTCCCAGAATGACGTGCTTAACTCCAGCGGCTCATGCTTTTGTCATAATCCACGATCTCCTGGCTGTCAAAAAAGTTACCGATCTCGCGTTCCGCGCTTGCAGGAGAATCTGACCCGTGGATCAGATTACGAGGGGTATGACAGGCGAAGTCACCGCGAATCGTTCCCGGCTGGGCCTCTGTCACATTGGTTTTTCCGATGACTATTCGGGACAGCTCGATAATGTTATCGCCTTCCCACACCATCGCAAAGACAGGTCCCGACGTAATAAAGGAAACGAGATTCGGGAAGAAATCCTTACCTTCGTGCTCCGCATAATGCTTTTTGGCCTGTTTCTCTGTTACCTGCACGAATTTGCCAGCAACCAGCTTAAAGCCTTTATCCTCCAGACGGCTCACGATGCGGCCAATCAGACCCCGCTGAACACCATCCGGCTTGACCATTAAAAAAGTACGTTCCATGGTTCTCATCACTCTCCAATGTAATTTGTGATGCACTACGGTTCTAACGTAAATTTCAAGATAGGGCAATGTACGAAATTAAGTCTAGTATGAACGCTTGGTTACAAAATGTGCAATATCTTTTAAATGTTTTTTGGTACGGATATCCGGAAGATGGTCCAGAGCTTGAATCGCCTTGGCAATGTACCGGCTCGCAAGCTCCTCGGATTGCTGGATTCCTTGGCTCCCGCGGATGAGAGAAATCGCCGTACTGACGTCCCCTTGTCCGTCTTGCTTGTGAATCTGTTCAATTTCCTGCAGCAGCGGCTCACGCGTCCTGGCATCCTGCAGCGCGAAGATGACCGGCAGTGAAATATTACCTTGACGAATGTCGCTGCCCGGCGGCTTGCCGATCTGCTTCTCAGTGCCGCAGACGTCGAGCAGATCATCCTGAATTTGAAAAGCCATGCCGACGTTATACCCGAATCGGTACATCGCTGCAGCCTTTTGCCGGTCGGCATCTGCAGCCAGGGCTCCAAGCTGACAGCTAACGGCAATCAGGAGCGAGGTTTTTCTGCGAATGCGCAGCAGATATCGCCTGACATCCTGCTCCACATTAAAGAAATCCCGGATTTGCTCCATCTCTCCGATCGTCATTTCTACCATAGCCTTGGACAGAATCTGGTGAATTTCCGGATTGGATAGAGCTGTCGTCATCTCCAGGGCTTTTCCATATATGTAATCTCCGGTATACATCGCGATTCGATTGTCCCACTTGGCCTTGACCGTCGGCTTCCCCCGCCTCATGTCGGCATTATCGATAACATCGTCATGCACCAGAGAAGCACTATGAATCAGCTCTAACGGAACGGCAATATGCTTGAGCTTCTCAATATCGTAATTTCCGAATTTGCCGCCCATAAGCACAAAGACAGGCCGCAATCGTTTGCCGCCAGCCTTCAGCAGATGTAACGACGTTTCGACCAGCTCCGAATCGCCGCCCTCAATGCTCCGGTACAGCTCCTTCTCAATGAGATCCATGTCCTTCTTTAAGGCTCCAAAAATGTCCAGTCGTTTCATTCCTTCACCTGCACTACGAATTTGTCATTCCAGATCTCGGGATATACCCGGGACGACAGCAGACCCAGCTCATGCGCATACTTGAAATACAGCTGAAGGCCTTGCTGCTTGCCGTCATCCAAATCATACTCCAGATTGCTGAAGTAGGTCTGCCAGTATTCTTGAGAACCGCCGATCATGACTCTGGCTTCATCAATAATAGGCTGAAGCTCACTCAGACCCTTTAACTTGCTAGCCTGAAACATCTCCATAATCGCCTTCATTCTGCCCGGTGACTGCTGAACAGCAGCCCGGTTTACGGCCCAGACAGCATAGGTCATACTGCAGCCCGTATACTCCTTCCACCAGCGTCCCAGGTCAGTTACATGATATTTATGGTTGCTCCAGGAGGCCTTGATCGCATGATCTCCAATGAGCAGAGCACCGTCCGCTGATGCCATCATCAGGTCCAGATCCGGCTCCATGGTCATAAATTCGGGAGAGCCGTTGAGTGATTTTTTCAATAGGATCTTCAGCAGATTAACCGATGTCGCCGACGTGTTCGTCAAAGCGATCCGGGAGTGAACCAGCTGGGATAAGGGCTTTTGGGAAAACAACAAAATTGACTTGACGTCCCCGTCCGAGCTGACAGACAGATCCGGGAGCAGCAGCAGCTTGTCTGCCGCTTGTCCATATGCGAATGAGGATAGCGCGCCGATATGAATGCTTCCCTGCTGCATACCTTGATTCAGCACCGCGGGAACAGCCGTGAGCAGCTCCGCTGGAAAGGGAAGCCTGCCGGGATCTGCATAATGGAACAGCGGCCATGCATTCGTATAGCTGATCTTGCCGATCACCGTTTTTCCGTCAGGCCTGGACATCGTGGTCACCCCATCTTGCAAATAGTTCATGCTGGATCCCGACGCTGTCCAGCACTTTACCTACAAGAAAATCTACAAGGTCCTCCAGAGTCTGAGGATGGAAATAGAACGCTGGCATAGCCGGTATGATCTTGACGCCCAGTCTTGACAGTGTCAGCATATTTTCGAGATGGATTGCGTGCAGCGGAGTTTCTCTTGGCACGAGCAGAAGCGGACGCCCTTCCTTCAGCATCACATCTGCAGCCCGAGCCATCAGATTATCAGAAGCGCCATGCGCGACAGAGGACAGCGTGCCCATGGAGCACGGCATGATGATCATCCCTTCCACCAGATAAGAGCCGCTGGCAATGCCTGCTCCGATATCACCGATGGCGTGATACGTATAGCTCCCGGCGTACGCCCCGAAGTGCTGCTGCAGCAGATCCTCACGGTGAGTTCCCTGCCACCCCAGCTCCTCCTTCAGCACACGCCACCCGGCATTCGAAATCACCAGATGCACATCCATGTCCATGGATAAAAGAACCTGGATAAGCCGAACTCCGTAAATGGAGCCGCTGGCCCCTGTAATGCCAACAACCCAGCTTCGCTTCCGGTTGTCCGTCATACGTATTTCACCACCGAGTCGATTAAGGTAAATACGAACATAATCATGCTTAGAGCAATATTCATCGTAAAAAAGGCCGTTTGCAGCCTGCTCATATCGTTCGGTGATAGAATGTAGTGCTGATAGAACAAGATACCGCAGGCAATCAGCGCTCCTGCTAAATACCACCCGCCCAGCGGCGTGATGATCCAGAGCAGAATCAATCCTGCAGCGGTAATCACATGAAAGCCTCGAGCGAACCAAAGCGCACGGCGCAGTCCAAACCGGGAAGGAATGGAATATAAGCCTTCCTTGCTGTCAAACTCTTCATCCTGACAAGCATAAACGACATCGAAGCCGGCGGTCCAGAAGGCAAGCGCCAGATAGAACACCATCGCTCTCCAGTCCAGTTGCCCGGTTACCGCAACCCAGCCTCCTAACGGAGCCAAAGCGGTGGTCAATCCAAGCACGACATGACAGAGCCAGGTGAAGCGCTTCGTGAAGGAGTAAATGACCAGAAAGAAGAAGGCGATGGGCAGCAGGCGGAACGCAAAAGGATCCAGTTCAATCGTAGCCCAGATAAACAGTGCAAAGGATACGATAATAAAAACAATCGCCTCCACCGGCTTCAGCAGCCCGGCTGGAATAGCCCTCTGAGACGTTCTGGGATTCTTGGCATCAATATACTGATCTGCAAGGCGGTTAATGCCAAAGGCCGCGCTTCTGGCCCCGAACATCGCAAGAAAAATCCACCAGATATCCATCCAGGGCGGGAGATCGCCAAACACTGCGGCGGCACCTGCAATAGCTCCCATGAATGCAAAGGGCAGAGCAAACAACGTATGCTCTACTTTAATCATTTCTAAATATACGCCAATTTTCTTAAACATCCTTCTTCTCCTTGATTCCCAGGTGTAAGGCAGCAATGCCACCGGTCAAGGGGAAGGCTTTGACATTGGTAAGCCCGATGTCCGTAAAGACTCCAGCCAGCTCCTGCCGGCCCGGAAACATCTTCAAGGACTCTGGAAGCCACTTGTACTGCTCATACCGCTTTGCAACCACTTTACCCATCATGGGCAGCATCTGCTGAAAATAAAAATAATAAAGTCCTTTAAATGGCTGCCAGGTTGGCTTGGACAGCTCCAGGCACACGACCATGCCTCCCGGCTTCACAACTCGCTTCATTTCCTTCAGCACCTGGACATAGTCCGGCACATTTCTCAAACCAAAGCCAATCGTTGCGTAATCAAATGAATTGCTGTCATAAGGCAGGCTCATGGCATTCCCCTGAACGAGCGTAATCTGGCGGTCCAGGCTGCTTCGATCAATCTTCTGCTGACCCACGCCCAGCATGCCTGCACTAAAGTCCAGTCCGACTATGTGTCCGGTTTCACTTGCACGGGCCATGCTAATCGTCCAGTCACAGGTTCCACAGCATAAATCAATGGCGGTGTTCCCCGGCTGCATATTCATCTGCTTCATAGTGAATTTGCGCCACGCTTTATGCCGCCGGAAGCTGAGAAGATCATTCATCATATCATATTTGCCGGCAATGCTTTCAAATACCGAGTGAACATACTGCTCTTTCGGATGCTCTTCGCCCTGATGCTGATTGGCGGATGTTCTGGATGTGTTATTTCCCAACGTCTGCTCCCTACCCTTCTCTAACGGCACGGCGGCAGGTATTCAAGCGTTCCATGAACGGCTGTGACGCCATTCTGATCTGATTGCCGCCGCTCTCTCCTAGTGCCAGCCATGCTTCTTGTATGTTCTCCAGAGACTGGCTCAGCTTGTCCATCAGCTTATCCATAGATCTGTGCTTCAAGAGCAGCTGCTTCCAATCCTTGAGTTGCAAATCCTTGCGGGCCAGCAGCTTCTTCTCTTCCTCCAGCCCATTCTCCAGAACGAGCCAGTAGCTGTAGCCTTCCTTGCCTGCTTCCGGCGATGCGGAACGATCCATTTCGCGCATCAGCAGCTCACAGCGTGTGAATTCCTGCAGCAGCTGCCTCCAGGTCCCTGCTGCCGAAGCATCCAGCAACGGCGTAAAAGAAAGAAACAGCTGCATATTCAGCTGTACCATGTTTGACAGGTATTCTTCTGAAGTCAGGAGCATGCTCTTCATTTTACTATACAGCTTCATCTTCATCACATTCACTTCACTGACAGCACGGCTCATAAGTGCAATGCTTTGTATGTCACCGGATCTTGAGAGCAGCTGGTAGAACAGGCTGCTAAAGTAATCGCCCGCAAGCACCTTCAGCTGCCTCGATCTCATCTCCTGCTCGTTCCGGACCTCCGTGACCGTGTCAATGCCTTCATGCGTGTCGAGACCCATCTGAACCAGTGAAGCAGCGAGCGCTGCTGTTTCCGAGCGTTCCGGTCCGCGATGCAGAGCGTGATTCTGCATAAATATGTATAGTAAATGAACTCGGGCATCCGGAAACTCCGGCAGCTCGGTATGATTCTGAATCATGTCATATTGCAAATATTTCTGGGCTATTGCGGGAACGCGATACGGTTTCATTCTCAGCCTCCGTGCACTTGATGTACTACAGTCACGTTGTGATTACAATCTAATCTATTATAACACATCATGTCGCGGCGTACATGCCTGTATATTGTATTTTAACCCTGACCGTCCTGCTGAACTGCCTTTAGCCACAGATTTGTCAGAGTCAGATGCAGCTGCTCTGTCGCCTGTTCTGAAAAAGCTCCTGACTTCTGCTGGGATAGACCTTCACGCAGCTCCTCTGTCCAGTGATTCCTGTCCACGGAAGCCGCCAGCAGGAGCTGCTGTCTCCCTGTCCAAGGATCTGCAGCTATAAAGCGTAGATAGACATGCTCAATGTTGCCGACCTGCTCAAAGGCATAGCTCAGCAGCTCCAGAAGCTGCCGATGCACCATCACGGTGGAATGCTTCGCCTGCTCCAGCCGAAGATCGATCGAAAGTGCAGCCCCTTGAAGCGCTGCACGCTGCAGCTGTCCCGCCAGCTTCAAGGCATTCAGCTCATCCACGATATTCAGCTCGGTCAGTTCTCGTTTTGACATCTGGTCTGCCATAAAGACAGCAGAAGCTGCTTCATCAGAGGTCCCTGCCTGCAGCGGCACCCCTGAAATGCTTAACAGCAGCACTGCACCTGCCACAGCAGGCAGCAGGACCGCCGCGATCCCCTTATGCTTCATAAGCCAGCCGCTCCTTTCTTTCTATTCATTGTCCTCCAGCCTAACCACGGTCATACCTCATATGTACAAAATAAAAAAGCAGGCTATGCCTGCTTTTTAATGAATTTCAGCTGCCAGACTCCATTCTGCCGTGCTTCGTCATGACTTCTGCTTTTCCCCGAATTTTTACGGCCGAGGTATGGTCCGTGAATTGAGCAATAATGATTTCACCTTTATCGAGCTTCTCGGTATGATGAAAACGGGTATCCTGTCCCCGGGTCAAGCCAATGACCTGAACACCGCTTTCCAGCGCCTTGACGACAAAGTAATCACCGCTGCGTGCATCCTCCATATACCTTCTGTGCCCCCTGTCCTTTAAAAGAAAGGACCGTGAATGAATTCACGGACCTTTCTTGTAGGTAATATGTAGAAATCTTTATTTAATTCCGTCTTTGAGCGCTTTACCAGGTTTAAATGCAGGAATTTTGCTCGAAGGGATTTCGATTTCTTCACCTGTTTGTGGGTTGCGGCCTTTACGTGCAGAACGCTCGCGCACTTCAAAGTTACCAAAACCAACCAGCTGAACCTTATCTCCATTTTGCAGAGCTTCGGAAATCGCATCAAATACCGCGTCTACGGCTTTCGTTGCATCCTTCTTGGAAAGCTCTGTAGCTTCAACCACCTGATTGACCAGATCTGATTTATTCATTCTTTCACCTCCCTGCAAGAGCTGTACATACTTGATATTCACTGTTTCCGATTTGAAGCAAAATATACGTATTTCTGGCCGTTTCGCCCGATGAAATTACTTATGCTTTTGGCGCGAACAGATTTATAGTAATACAGTCAAATCATAATTTCAAGACTTTTAGGTCCAAGATCATCCATTCATAAGAAAAAGCAACCACAAATCGGCTTATTTAGCCAAATTTTGGTTGCTAATAAACTCTTATAGGGCTACAGAATGATCGCAATCAAGCCGCCGGAGCCTTCATTAATAATGCGTCCCAGTGTTTCCTGGAGCTTGTAGCGGGCATTGTCCGGCATCATCGCAATCTTACCCTGAATGCCTTCGCGGACAATAGAGTGCAGCGAGCGGCCAAAAATGTCTGACTCCCAAATCTTGATCGGGTCGTTCTCAAAATCCTGCATCAGATAGCGAACCAGCTCTTCGCTCTGCTTCTCCGTCCCGATAATTGGCGAGAACTCAGACTCCACATCCACACGGATCATATGAATGGACGGCGCTGTCGCTTTCAGGCGAACCCCGAATCTCGTGCCTTGGCGGATCAGCTCCGGCTCATCAAGCGCCATCTCTGCCAGTGAAGGTGCTGCAATGCCGTAGCCGGTCGTCTTCACCATTTCGAGTGCCTCGGCGAACCGGTCATATTCCCGCTTCGCATGGGAGAACTCCTGCATCAGTTGCAGCAAATGGTCCTTGCCCCGGATTTCAACACCGACAACCTCCATCAAAATCCGGTCGTACAGCTCATCCGGTGCGAACAGGTCGATTTCGGCAACGCCCTGACCCATATTCATACCGCTCAGACCGGCCTGGTCAATGAAATCATATTCCATGAATTGACCGACAACACGGTCGACATCCCGCAGCCTTTTTATATCCTTGACGGTATCCCGTACCGAATTCTCATAGTTGCTGCGAAGCCAGTGGTTCTCATTGAGCACCATAACCCAGCTCGGAAGATTCACATTCACTTCATGCACCGGAAATTCATATAATACCTCTCGAAGGACACCGGTTACGTCCTCTTCACTCATGCTTGCCGCGCTCAAGGTCATGACCGGAATATCATATTTGGCAGCCAGCTCGCTGCGCAGCTGCAGCGCCTCCTCGCTCTTCGGGCGAGTAGAGTTAATGACAACCACAAAAGGCTTGCCGACTTCCTTCAGCTCCTCGATCACTCTTTCCTCGGCATCGACGTAAGAGCTTCTCGGAATTTCAGCAATGCTGCCGTCCGTCGTAATGACGACACCCAGTGTCGAATGCTCCTGAATGACCTTACGCGTTCCAATCTCGGCAGCCTCCTGGAATGGAATCGGCTCCTCGAACCATGGCGTCGAGATCATACGCGGACCATTTTCATCCTCATAGCCCTTCGCGCCTTCCACGGCATAACCGACACAGTCTACCATTCTGACATTGACCTCAAGGCCCTCTGTCACTTTGATCTGTACCGCATTGTTCGGTACGAACTTGGGCTCTGTTGTCATAATCGTCTTTCCTGCTGCACTTTGCGGCAGCTCATCGACCGCCCGTACGCGATCCGCTTCATTCGTAATGTTCGGAAGCACGACCGTTTCCATGAACCGCTTGATGAAGGTTGATTTTCCCGTCCGGACTGCACCGACGACACCCAGGTATATGTCCCCCCCTGTTCGCTCGGCAATGTCCTTGAAAATGTCCACTTTTTCCAAAAGAGATCCCCTCCTCAAATTACTCCGAAGGAAAAATGCTATTAAGAGCATCCGCTTCGTGTTTCCTCTCACAGCTAAAGCCATTGCAGCATTTGAGCAGCCTTACCATGCCGCCAGCAGTCCGCCGCCCGGATTCCGAAGAGAGACATGGAAACGGCAAAGCGGCGTAACTCGTACATGCATTAGGACTAGTAACATCTTATTGTTCCGGGACTCAAAATATGCCGCCGTCTTTTAAAAGATTAAAAGGTTTTTGTAAGCACCCTACTGCCTCCAACCATCTTTATGTGTTGTATTTGCAAATATGCTACTGCCGGCAGATCAAATCATAAAAAAAAAGCACCTCTGGCACGTATGTCCAGAGATACTTATAAGAGTGCGGGTTATGAAGAGCCTGGCTGAGGCACAGGCTGATTGTTCTCCCAACGGTAAGGGACCGATTTCACGGGCACATAAAACGATTCCGATTCCAGATATACCCGAAGATCCTGGTCCGGCTGAGGCTCCTGCCCATTTTTCTGAATAGCTTGCATAATGTCAAATGCGTAATCGATATAGACCTTGCCGCCCTGATCCATCATGAGCACCACATCCTGGCCAGAATAGAAGCTCTTCAGCTTCCAATTCTTTGCGTCGGTCTTGGATATATCGACGGCCGTGAAGCCAGGATACAGCTCTTCTCCAGCCGGGAGCTTTCCTTGATCAGACTTGTAGCGGTCGACCGACATCTGCATATCATTTATCTTTTGCACGGTAAGCAGATCCATCACTTTAACGAGCGGCTCCTGCTCTTCATTAATAATCAGAAAGCGCCCGCTGCCGCCCTTTTCAAAAGCGGTTGTCGGAATTTCATCCATATAGCCCATATTCTTGAGCTTGTCCAGGTCTACCCGGTATTTCTCATAACGCGGTATCTCTTCACCTGCAGTCATAATCGGCAGCAGTGACGTTTCTTTATAGTAATCATCCACGGCACCTTGAATTCGACGCACGCTTTCCCGATAAGATACCTGCTCTTCCTGTGAATCCTCATTGGGGTACATACAGCCGCTAAGCAGCAGGACGCCAATAAGTGCTATTGCAGCCAGATACATATTTTTCACTGGATTTCACCACTTCCCTTTAAATAAAATCCTCCCGATCCCGATTTCTTGCACTCTCCAACTGTCGGCGCACTGCCGCCTTCAGCCGATCCTCCGGCACTTCAACCTGAACATGATCATGAACAACCGTTTGACACGAGAAACGAATGCCTTCATCAATCAGCGTTCCCAGCTTGCGGCGCTCCTCTTCCTTCGGAGGCAGTACATGACTGCTCTCTTCCTCGGAGAGCTTAACCTTGCACATGAGGCAGCCCATTTTCCCGCCGCAGCGGGTCGGGATGTGAACCCCGGACTGTCTGGCTGCAGCCAGTACAGTAACTCCGGGTCTGACGCTGACGGTTTTGCCTTCCGGCATAAAAGTAACCTCACACTTCAGTTCAAGCTCCTCCTTACTCTGATGAAGTTTCCCCGCTTAATCCTTATGAATTCCTGCCAGCTCCTGAATGCGCAGTGTATGCTCACTGTTCAAGGTGTAACGGGATAACATATCTTGAAGCAGCGCGTGGTGCTGATCCGGACGGTATCTGATAGCTTGTCCAATGGCCTGATACCGATCCTCCCGATCTCTCAGCACATTAAATAAGAGCTCATGGCTCAGAGGTGTTAAACGGACAGGAGTACCGTGAAGCAGCACATCCGGCGCAGCAGGATATAAAAGCTCCATTTCCACAGTATACAAACTGCCGCCTGAACACACTTCAAAGCCGCCAACCAGCTCGGCCTCTATGCTGCCCAGTTCATATCGGCTTAACACGGACTTATACATACCCTCTTGATCCAGGCGCGGCTGACTCAACGCGAAGGCTGCCAGCTGCTCATGAAGAGCCTGAATCCCTTCCAGGTCACTATACACGTCCAGATCCCGCGGCGGCTTATCCAGCTGCACTCCTTGAAGGAGCAGCGAGCAGCTGCCACCCAGCAGCCAGGGCGTTGAGAGGTCTTGAAGTAAAACAGACAGCTGCTGCAACGCTCGGGACAATCCCGGCATATCCTCTACATTCATGTATTTCACCTGCTTCCTCAAGCTGCATGCAGCCCTTCTCCATTAGGTGATCGAGGCCAGTCCGGTAATAAAGCCAATCAGCATCATCATAAATGCCACAAAGGACAAGCCGAAGCGTACCGCTCCCTTGGTCTTGCTTCGGGCGAATGTAACGACGATCACGGACAACGCCATAATCAGCAGTGCGATCATGGACAGCCACATCTTTTGCATTGGATCCAATTTAATATTGCCCCCTGTCTTTCTCTAAAATGTCTGCCCTAATTATATCATGACTTGGAATCTCCTCCTATCCTTCCACGCAAAAAGACCGCTGTATCTGCACACAGCGGCCTCATGTTTCTCAAAACCTTCACACTTTACTTGTTCATCATCATTTTCATCAAAGCTTCCATATTGCTTGGGTTCATCCCGCTTTTTTTGACGGCCGCGATGATCTCTTTCACGGTCTCTTCGCTGACAGGCACGTTCGCCATCGCCGAAACCTGCTTGATGAGCTGTCGAAGCTGGGCATCATTCTGCAGCGTTGACGGCTTCACGGTATTCGCCAGCTTTTTAACAGCTCCCGAAGAAATCTGCTTGCCGCTTTTTTTATTGATCGCGCTTAATACATCTTTAGGAAAGTTTTTGCTCATGTCCACCCCTCCTCCGGCAATCCTCATACTATCGTATGAAGCAGGAGGTCAAGGTGTGATTAAGCTAGGAATGCCACTGCTCCCAGGTTTGGAGCGGCATCATTTCCATTTCCGTCTTCGGATCCCGTCCCATCAGGTTCATGACGGCTGTCCGAGGATCCCGCTGCTTAAAGAGCACATGATAGAGCTGATCCGCAATCGGCATTTGTACCCCGTGCTTTTCAGATAGCGCAAAGGCAGCCTGGGTGGTGCGAACCCCTTCCACAACCATGCCCATCGAGCTTAGAACCTCGTCTAGAGCCTTTCCCTCACCCAGCAGGTAGCCTGCGCGCCAATTCCGGCTGTGGCGACTCGTGGCGGTCACTACGAGGTCCCCAATCCCGGCAAGGCCGGCAAAGGTAAGCGGATTTGAGCCCATCTCAATCCCGATTCGGGTTATTTCAGCCAGTCCCCGTGTCAGCAGAGCCGCTTTGGCATTGTCACCAAATCCCAGACCGTCAGACATCCCGGCACCCAGCGCGATAATATTCTTAAAAGCGCCAGCCAGCTCCACACCGATCATGTCCCGGTTCGTATACACTCTGAAATCATGGTTCATGAACAGGTCCTGAGCCGCCGCTGCCGCTTCACTGCTTGCCGAGGCTACCACCACCGTGGTTGGACACTGCCGGATGACTTCCTCCGCATGACTTGGACCAGACAACACGACGATGTCTCCTTCACTGCGCCCAAGCTCCTCCGAGATGACCGTTGACATTCGCTTTAGGGATTCAATCTCAAAGCCCTTGGTCGCGTGAATGATCAACGCGTTGTCCTTGACACAGGACTTCAGCTGACTGCAAACCGATCTCATCGCTGACGACGGAGCAGCGATCAGTACTGCGGCAGCCCCGCGGACAGCCTCCTCCATATTTGTTGTCGCCTTCAGCTGTGGAGATAGCGTAATCCCCTTTAAATAACGATGATTACTATGCTGCTCATTGATCTCCCGAACCTGCTCCGCATTCCGGCTCCAGATCATCACATTCAGCTTTTTGGAGACCAGGACACTCGCAAGCGCAGTCCCCCAGCTGCCGGCCACCAGCACCGCCACTTTATCAGACAACGCGTTTCCCTCCTTTAGAAGCTCCTCCTGAGCCCAGCTTGTTCTCTTTCCCCTGCATGATCTTGACAATGTTGCTTCGGTGACGCCAGAATGCAAACACCCCAATAATCAAGCTGGTCCAGAATACCGGCCAAGGATAGCCCATCAGCAGAAGAAACAGCGGCGTCAGAAGCACAAAGATCAACGATCCCAGCGAAACATATCGAGTAAAGACAATAGACAGAATAGCAATGATGCCCGCAAACAGCGCAGGCAAGAAGCAGAGTGTAGCCAGCACACCGATCGCAGTTGCAATGCCTTTTCCACCGCGGAAGCGGAAGTATACGGGCCAGTTATGGCCAATTATAGCTGCAATCCCACATAAACCCGGCAGCCAGGCATTGCCGTCTCCAACCCAAACCCCGATCCATACAGCAGCAATGCCCTTGAGCACATCCAGGGCGAGCACGAGCACGGCCGGTCCTTTACCCAGAACCCGCAGTGTGTTCGTTGCCCCTGCATTACCGCTGCCATGCTGCCGGATATCAATCCCCTTCAAGAGCTTCGCCAGCAGCACACTAAAGCTTACAGACCCCAGCAAATAACTTGCAATGAATCCAACGATGTTCAGAATCAAGCCGTTCTCCCCTAACTTTCATCGGACTTTCGCCGTGTAAATATACGTATCGGAGTGCCTTCAAAATTAAATGCTGCACGGATTTTGTTCTCCAGATAGCGTTCATACGAGAAATGCATGAGCTCCGGATCATTGACAAACACAACCATCGTCGGCGGCTTCACCGCGACCTGAGTCGCATAATTAATCCGCAGTCTTTTTCCTTTGTCTGTCGGCGGCGGATTAATAGCTACCGCATCTGACACCACATCATTCAGCAAGTGCGTCTGAATCCGCAGCGAATGCTGCTCCGCAACATGCTTCACCACAGGCAACAGCTTCTGCAGGCGCTGCTTCGTCAAGGCGGACAGGAACACAACCGGTGCATAGGTCATGAACAGAAAGTGATCACGGATCTTGTTCTGAAAGTGCTGCATCGTCTTGTCGTCCTTCTCCACCACATCCCATTTGTTCACGACAAATAGGGACGCCTTGCCCGCTTCATACGCATAGCCGGCAATATGCTTGTCCTGCTCGATAATGCCCTCTTCGCCGTTGATCAGCACAAGCACTACATCTGCCCGCTCAATTGCGCGCATCGCCCGCATAACGCTATATTTCTCCGTCGTTTCATACACTTTGCCTCTCTTGCGCATCCCCGCCGTGTCGATGAGGACATAGCGCTGCCCATCCTTTTCAAAAGGGGTGTCAATCGCATCCCGGGTTGTACCCGCGATATCGCTTACAATAACCCTCTCTTCGCCCAGAATGGCATTCACAAGGGAGGATTTCCCAACATTCGGGCGTCCGATCAAGGCTACCTTGATAACATCCTCATCGTATTCTTCCTCTGTCAATTCAGGCAGTGCGTCCACGACTTCATCCAGCAAATCGCCGATCCCAGTACCATGGCTGCCTGAAATCCCAATGGGATCACCGAAGCCCAGGCTGTAGAATTCGTATATATCCTCGGCACGCTTCATGTTATCCACTTTATTAATCGCGAGCAGAACAGGCTTCCCGGAGCGGAATAGAATTTGAGCGACCTCTTCATCAGACTGTGTCAGCCCGGCCTTGGCATCACACATAAATACAATCACATCGGCTTCTTCAATGGCCAGCTCAGCCTGAATTCGAATGGACTTCAGAATCATATCCTCACCGTCGATCTCAATACCGCCAGTGTCAATGACACTGAATTGCTTGCCGTTCCACTCGGCATTTCCATAAATACGATCCCGGGTTACTCCCGGTTTATCTTCAACAATGGCTAGTCGATCACCAATCAGCCGATTAAAAATCGTGGATTTACCAACGTTCGGCCTTCCGACAATAGCCACAACGGGTCTTGCCATGTTCACTCCTCCTGTCAATTCTTACGTTTATCATCATAGCAAAAAACAGTACAATTGGCTAACCTTTCATGCACCTTTTATTCATGTTGCCCATCATGGGCATACATATAAACAACAAACGGCGAACCCAGCTGGGTTCGCCGACGATGATTATAATAGTCGCTTGAACGTGCGTGATCTGGCTACAGTCTACTTGAATTTGCTCAGCTTGTCGCCGAAGCGCTCACCCAGCGTTACGCTCATTCCTTGGTTGTTCAAGGACACGTTAGGGTTATCCTTCAGGTCAATTTTCGGACCTTTGGATGCTCTTTCGCCTCTTGGCGATGGAGCAGGAGCCGCTGGAGCTTCTTCCGTTTCCTTGATGCTCAGGCTGATCCGCTTCTCGTCCAGGTTCACATCCAGAACCTTCACTTGTACCTCTTGTCCTTCTTTCAGAACCTCTTGAGGAGTTCCAATGTGCTTGTGGGAAATTTGAGAGATATGAACCAGGCCTTCAACGCCTGGAGCCAGCTCCACAAATGCACCGAAGCTCACAAGACGCTTCACTTCACCGGTAACTACATCACCAATGTTGAATTTGTCAGAAGCTGATTCCCATGGGCCCGGCTGAGCAGCTTTAATACTGAGGCTGATCTTGCCTTTCTCTGGATCGACCTTCAGTACCTTCACCTTAACCTGCTCTCCTTCGGACAGCGCATCCGACGGCTTCTCCACGTGGCTCCAAGCGATCTCGGAAACGTGAACCAGGCCGTCTACACCGCCTACATCAACGAATGCTCCAAATTGAGTCAAGCGCTGAACCGTTCCTTCCAGCACTTGGCCTTCCTGAAGGTCAGCCATCACCTGCTGCTTGTTGGCTTCAAACTCCTCTTCCAGAACTTCCTTCTGGGAAAGAATGACCTTGTTGTTCTCGCGGTCCAGTTCTTTCACCTTTACGCGAAGGGTACGACCCTTGTAATCGCTGAAGTCTTCTACAAAATGACGCTCAACCATCGAAGCCGGGATAAAGCCGCGTGCACCGACGTCTGCTACCAGACCGCCTTTAACAACATCAGCGACAGTAACCTCGAATACGTCCTGGTCTGCGAAGTGCTTCTCAAGCTCTTCCCAAGAATTCTCAGTGTCAATTGCACGCTTGGACAGCACCAGACTCTCCTTGTCGTCATTGATGCTGACAACCTTGCACTCTACCTCTTGACCTACTTGAACCGCTTCAGAAGCGTTGTCAAGCTGTACCGAGGAAAGCTCGCGGACAGGGATCACACCGTCATATTTATATCCAATGCTTACATAAGCTTGGTTATCCTCCAGTTTGACGATCGTCCCTTTTACAGTGTCCCCTTTTTTCAAGGATACGATTTGGTCCAGCTGATCTTGAGTTTCAGCATTTTCTTGATTTCTTGTTTCTTCCGACATGTCAATAACCTCCTCAATTCAAACCCCATTTATTTAAACTCGCGTGTGCGAAGTTCAAAACATCATTATGCATGTTATAGCTTGCCATAAAGTATTTCACAATTATTCATCTTCACAGCGGCTACTCCCGGGTCGGCTGACCGGTGGCCTGCATTTCCCGGATACGGCTCATAATCATAGCTGTTACCTGCTCCAGTGTCTCAGGTGACTTGCTATCCTTATAAGAGGATAAATCAATCGGCGCGCCGTAGATAATGCGGGTCTTGCGAAACAGCTTGTATTCTCCAACAATGGCCGCCGGTACAACCGCAGCGTCACTGCGAAGTGCAAAGCTTGCTGCTCCCCGCTTCGCGGCTTCAGAATCTGAGTTCCTCGTTCCCTCCGGGAAAATCCCCATAATCTCTCCGCCTCGTAAAATCTTGAGGGAATTCTTAATGGAATCCTTGCTGACCCCGCCCCGCTTGACCGGAAAAGCTCCCAGCTGCTTCACGAGCCAGCCAAACAGAGGAATCTTGAACAGCTCTTCCTTCGCCATAAATTTAACCTGGCGCTTCACATGAATGCCTACGGAAATTGGATCTCTCAGGCTAATGTGATTCGCACAGATCAGCACTCCACCCTGATCCGGAATGTTGTGAACGCCTACCGATTCAAAGCGGTACAGCACTTGAAACAACGCCCGGACAACAGCTCTGCAAAACACATAAATCATTGTTCTTTCTCCCCATCCATACGAGTTCTACAAAAAGAAGTGATATACTCGACGACCTCATCAATATTCATGTCCGTCGTATCCAGAAACACAGCATCCTCCGCACGTCGAAGCGGTGATACTTCACGTTCCTCATCAAGACGGTCACGCCTGGCGATATCAGTCTCAAGCTGCTCTAACGTTATCCCTTCTGCTTTGTCCAACTCCTTGAATCGGCGGAGAGCTCTTTCCTTCACGCTGGCCGTCATGAAAATCTTGACCTCTGCAGCAGGCAGCACCGTAGTTCCAATGTCACGGCCATCCATGACAACGCCCTTCGATAAGGCCATCATTCGCTGCAGATGAACCAGATGGTGCCGAAGATCCTCAATTTGAGCATAACGGGACACCTCGGAATTTACTTTCTGGGAACGGATAAAGGGTGTGACGTCCTCCCCGTTCAGCAATACCATCTGACCTGATTCATGCGGTTTTAATTCAATCACCATATTTTGCACCGTTTGAAGCACTTTCTGCTCATTTTCTGCAGAAATTCCATGACTTTGCATATACCAGGTCACCGCCCGGTACATAGCTCCGGTATCCACATATATGTACTGAAGCCTGCTAGCCACCATTCTGGCTACGGTGCTCTTGCCTGCCCCAGCGGGTCCATCGATGGCAATGTTGATTCTGTTCTGTTCACCAGTCCCCTTCGTATGCACCGGGGCATTCCTCCTCAAACCTAAGCCTCAAGAAAAAAGCAGGCAAAGCCTGCGACGTGAAAATTATACCACACTACAGGAACTGATGCAAAAAGCTTCCCCAACAAATGCCTTTCCAATCCCTGGAACAACCGCGTCATTCAGCGGTTTCGGAAATCAAACTGCCTTTCGAAGCAATAGCGGATAAGCTTCTGACGCTCCATGTCAGAGATGCGGCTCAGCTTGACCATGACCAGTGATCTGGAGCCGGAAATTTCTTTGATGCGAACGACTTCTCCGCTGAAAGGGATGTGCTCGATTGCGCCGTTCTTGTACGCCGCCAGCAGCCAGCAATCCAGTGTCTCACCGTCAGCAATACCATGATGGCTCTCTGCATAAAGTGAAACGCCGCCGCCGCCAACATCCTCAGTTCTCGTGACGAACTGCTTCCCGGAGCCGGTCGTAACGGCAACCTCAAGATCGGCCTGCACCCGGAGAAAGCTTCTTCTCTGGATTCTGGAGATCGACTCTTCCTCCGGCCTGCGAATGCGGATCTGGCGAATGACATCCTCGTGAAATCCAAGAACATAGCTGTTGAAGTAATTTTTGACCCCGCCCTCAGTCACGAAATACAGAGATAGCTCATCTCCCAAAAAGAGCTTCTTCAGTCTGCCGGATCCTTCCTCAATCGGAACCTCTATGTACAGCGACTGCTCGTCCATTTCCGCAATCCTGGATTTGTACACAATCCTGGATGCTGCTTCATCCCCGGTATCAATCTGAATAAATAATACCTCGTTAATCTTTGGAAACACCTTGATTCCTCCCCCTGCTTCTCACCGCCTTATTATATCACGGCCCAGCACCCCTGATCTTCAGTAAATTTTCCAGAATTGAAAAATTTCACTCTGCATTTCATCGCTTCCGGAGCATGGGCACATACGCAGCACAAAAAACTCAAGCCCCCGGAAAGATACCGGAGGACTTGAGTGGGTCAGCAGGTTTTGAGATGTGCCGCCGCCATAGAAATGCTCAATAACTAGCCCGAAGCGGCATGCAGAAAGCTTAATTCATCCCTTCATCGGCTTCCTTGACAACCTCTACCGTCTCTTCCAGACCGGTGTCGGCATTGATGAATATTTTATACTTCGAGCCGTTGATCCGGCCTCCAATCTCGTAGCACAGCGTATCCTCATCCCGATCATTTTTGATCAGCGCTTTTCGAGTATACTGTTCCTTGAAATCGCCATTCAACGTGTTCCGTGCTTCTTCAAGACTTAGCTTAGCCTCCGGCACCTCACGATTGTCCTGGTGTTCATATACGAACTCACTAGCCTGGAAACCGATAATATCGCCGTTATCCAGCGCAGACCGCACCGTCATTTTTTCGGGATAGATCAGGGTGTCGTCCTGCTGACGGACAAATGTGAAGTTGACCAGATTGTCATAGGGATCTGCAGATACAGCCTTCATGCTGCGATACCCCTTCTTCTCCAGGAATTGCTCCGCCTTCTCCATCGCCTGCTGTACTGAGACCTGCTTGCTGCCGACCTGGCGTCCGTCCGTGTAGGAAATCAGCAAGCCCCCCTTGCGGGTAAAATCCATACTGATTGGCTGCATGCCTTCAGCCTGCACCGTCGCGGTATAAGACTCCCAATCTGTGCCCTGGCCGTTGGCGATGACCGTGCACTCCGCACCCTGTCCCAGATCTGCAAACTTCAAGGCCTTGCGCTGAATATCCTCTTCATTTACGGCTACACCGGACAGCATTTTGACGGAACGCTTGGTATACATGCTGCTTACAGATGGTCCCCATTCGAGCTCGGGATAGGCCTCTACCTTTTTGTTTACCGACGAGAACCCGTCAATGATGCTGTTACCTGCCAGCTCCTGCTGACTTGTCATAGCCATATCTACATCAAGCCAGCGCAGCTTCTGTGATAGAGCAGTGTTCTGCACTTCCTGCAAATCCTTCGTAATTTCGCCGGAATTCTGATAGAGCTGCTTCAGCGTTTTGGCTTCGGTGTCGCTAAGCGGCTCCTTCGTCAGGTCCCGGACACCGGTTTTGTACGAAAAGTTGGCAATCCGGGATAGAAACTCCTCCGTTTTCTCCAGAGACAGTGTGGACAGAGGCAGCTGATTGAGTTCATTCTGCGCCTCACTGGTCAATCTCCAGACGTTCATCAAGCTTTTCCGCTGCATGCCCTGTGACGCCGTATTGACCGCAATCGAGTTGCCGATTTCATCATGAATACGGTCCATATGATAGGACAGGTCATGGAACGCGCGCTGATATTGATTCTCCGCGTGGATCTCAACGGCATTACGTTCCTCTTTCAACTGATTTCCCCACACGAGCGAGCCGATGAACAAGATGGCGGTGACCGGAAACAGGACCGCACTAATGCGTTTATACATCCAAAAGCACTCCTTTCTTCTGAATCCTGCCGTTAGTTTGACTAGAAGAAAGTGGTTCTATGCATTAGTTCTCTTCTTCGATTTCAAAATGACTCGCGTTATCGCACAAGCATTGCTTGAAGCCCGTTTCAATGCGTCCGCCATCTTTTTTGCCGCGCAGCACGTAGCGTTCCCCGCATTCCTTGCAGCGGATTCTCACCTTCACCCTCAACATAAAAAAAGACACCTCCATGTATAGTCTCCCGCAGCTGTGCGTGCAGGGGCTCTATTGTGAAGTGTGTCCGCTATATTTAAGTTTTAACCTCTTCGTCCTTGTGGATCATACGAAACGGCGAACGGTTATTGGCTCGTGTAATCTTGCCCATGGCTCCGTACCAGAGTAGAACCATCATGGGTACGATGAACCACAGCCAGCTGTTCTTAAAGGTATTCAAAATAAGGTCATACAGTGCATGATACGCCCATGGAATGAGTAGTGACATCAGCAGGAATCTGCGGCTCAAAGAGCCTTTGCTAAACTTGGCACGCCCCATATAGTATCCCATAATAACTCCAAACATGGCATGACCCGAAACCGGCAGCATCGCCCTGATCATCATCGGAGCAAAGGCGCCCTGGCTATACCAAGCATACAGGATGTTCTCTGCACTGGCGAAGCCGAGTGAGATGGCCGCAGAGTACAGAATGCTGTCATACGGTTCATCAAACTCTACATGATTGTAGATGAGATGGAACAGAACGAACCACTTTAGAAACTCCTCTACACCGCCTGAAATGAACACAGGCTCGATGAACATGATGTCACCGAACCAATTCAGCATGCCCTTCTGGATAATGAGAACAGGGATCACAATTAGAAATCCGAACAGGAACATCCGCAGGACCATATGCAACGGCTCTTGATCGTATTTGTCTTTGAGATAGAAATAGGTCAGCAGTGAAAGACCCGGTGCCAATGCAGAAGCCAAAATCGTAAACACCAGCACCGAATCCCCCCTTTATTTCAGAAGCGACATCGCCGTCACTTCTAATTCATGCTAGTTATGACTTGGAAAGTGGAGACAGATTTGTCCTATAGCATCCTCAGCCATCACCTTGGTGCCATATTCCTCAAGAACCGCTTCACTCACCGTGGATGATTGACCGAATTCAGACAGAACCGCGGTTAACGCGTTCAGCTTCTCAGCCGTAAACTGCTCTGAATCGAACCACAGATACCATTTATCCTTATAGCTGTACATCGTTCCGCCATGATCAGTGACCAGGCTCAGCATGTGAGCGGCCTCCACCACAATTTCGAAATCGTGGAATGCGTACAATACACTGCCGTTATGCTCAAGAGTCAGCTCCATCTCATAGACTTCATCGGGCATCTCATCCTCGGACAGTCCTCCGAAATGATGATCGTACTTTCCACGGGTTACAATGACGACCATGCCTTGGGAAGGAAGAGCAAAGACCTCGACCGCCAGCGGACCTGTAGCATCAAAGCCCAACTCGCTGTAGGCCTGATCCATCATCTCCGTGAACAGGTCAGATACCTTCGGCAACTCCTGCCACAATTCTTCTCTCTGGATTCCCCGATCGCTGAGATCGTCGAACGTGAGGAAAATCCGAATCTTATCTTGACCCAGACGTTCTATTTTCATGACAGGATCCTCCTCTATATACCAAGTAGTAATAACAGAATATGATGCCTCAAATAGATCATTGCTAAAAATAGTGATCTATATTGATTTTATCATTTAATACCCACAAATGCACGTAAATATGTAGCTGCCCAAAAAAAGAATCATCCCGGAAAACATCCGAAATGATTCTACACTTGCTAAATGGGTTACAAACCCGGTATGACTGTATGCGTCTCGTTCAGGATTTGCTCAACCTCATGCTTAACATCCGGGTTTTTCTTGATGAAATCCTTCAGCATGTTCAGGTTGGCTGCCTTCGAATGGTCCGATGCCGATACCCCGTGCTGAACGTTCGAGGATGGAGCAGCAAATCTGCTGCCTGTACTGGGGGAGCTGCCGTTGTGGCTGCCACCTCCGTTTGCCGTATTTCCAGCAAGGTCTTTCATTTTGTCCTTCGCTCCGCCGGTCAACTGGTCAAGATTACCGCTCTTAACCATGGACATCATGGAAATGCCGCGCTTGGACATCATGCGGTATACTGCCGCTCCGACAATGACACCGTATATAAATGACGAAGTCTTCACCAAATCAAGCCTCCTTATATGATAAACTCATGTCTAGTGTTCTCGGCCGGCCCTGAACTCATGCGATATAAAAAAAGGAAAGTGAGATGGATTCATGGTTAAACAAACAGCTGTGCTGCTGCTGGCAGCCTGCCTTACGCTTACCGCCTGCAGCCAATCCGAGCCCGTGCCGGAATCAACGGAGACAAGCTCCCAGCCTGGGCAACAGGAAGACTCAGGAGCAAGTAACGAAGCCTCCGGTCAAAGCCCGGAAGACACGATGAAAGATCAAACAGAGACGCCAACCGTAGCCCCGTCTACCGGAGATCGTCAGGACAGCCCAGCTTCTTCTGAAGAGTCAGGGACCTCAAATGATCCGCAGGATCCCGCTACTGAAGGTGAAGACCATCAAGGCGAAGCGGAGCCTAGGAAGAAGAACACAGACCAAGGCGAGCAAACAGAGGCCGCAGTGATGCGCTACCATATGAACAAGGTATATAACATTGTACCTAGTGAGGAAAGTGCACCGGAGAAGGTCGTATTGCTCACCTTTGACGATGGCCCGAAGGAGGAAGAAATGCTTCTTCAGCTTCTGGATACGCTGGACAAGCATGATGCCAAGGCTATCTTCTTCGTGAACGGCTATCGTGTGGAAGAGAACCCCGAGCTGTTAAAGCTGATTCATGACCGGGGGCAGACGATCGGTAATCACAGCTGGGATCATATCGACCTTAAGAAAGAAAATCCTGCCTCCGTGAAGCAGCAGATTGAGGATGTCCAGCAGATTGTTGAGCAGGAAATTGGCGTAAAGCCGCGCTTTTTCCGGCCGCCGTTCGGCTCGGGAGGAGATACTGTCAAGCAGACTGCCAAAGAGAATGACCTTCTGTTCATGACCTGGTCCAACGGCTCCCTTGACTGGGATGCCAGCACACGCAACAAGCCGGAGGCGGTGATCCGGAATGTCATGGAGCAGCTTCATCCCGGCAGCAATATTCTGATGCATGAGCTTCCATGGACCGTGGACGCATTGGACGAGCTGCTGACCCAGCTGAAAAGTAAAGGCTATGGCTTTGTCAATCCGGAGGAAATAGAACCGGAGATGAAATAATCGGCTCAACCTGCCATACAAAGAAACACCCTGACGGCTCCTTGTAGGAGGGTCAGGGTGTTCTTGTTAATGTGATCAGATGATACTCGGACGGACAACACAGTCTTATAGGAATGTGAGACGTTCCAAAGCCCCGGCTGATCAAGAGCTTGATGACTTCGTTAGACCTTCGGCTGCGGTGCAGATCAAACCAGCCGGAATCGTATTTCTGGTAATAAAATGGTTCTAGGCGAATCGCACCCAGCAGCGGCAGCACGATCTGGCCTCCATGCGTATGTCCCGACAAGATTAAATCATAGCCAAGCTTGGCTCTACCCTTGATCCAGATGGGATCATGTACAAGGACAATATGGTAGGGGTCGTTTTTGGCTTTTCCCTTATAGCTGCTAAAAGGGTGTTTACGCGTCTTGGGCTGCATATATCCCGTCAGTGCAATGTGATCGCCGCCTTTTTCAAGCACCAGCGTTTCGTCCTTCAACAGCCTCACTCCGGCACTCCTGAGCAGCTCCTCCACCTTTGCGGCCCCCGCGTTGAGATCATGATTACCCAGCACAGCGTAAGCCTGTGAATGGGAAGACAAGATCTTCAAGTTGTGCTCCACTCTTGATAACGGAACTCCCTTTTCGGTCAAATCACCGCCAATCAGCACCAGATCAGCACGGGCCAATGAGTCAGACATTGAAGCCATAGACAGCTTGCGCCGGTGAATATCCGAAATAAACAGAATGTGAAGCCCGTCAAAGCCTTCCGGAATCCGGGAAGAGCTCACGCTCTCCTCTCTGACCCGGTATCCAAAAGCCTCTATACTCATCCAGATCCATAACAAAATCAACATTGTAGCCAAACCGGCAACGATCCACAGTATCAAAATATATCCTCCAGTGAAGGTGCTCCAGCCAGCCCCCACCAAAGCAGCCCGGCCATCAGCAGCATAAATAAAATAATTAATGAATTTACAAACCACTTGCTCATCCGCACACGCTGAGACGAATAGGTTCGGGATCTTGAAGGCGTGCTGGAGCCACCGGAGGCCGGCTTTGGAGCTGGCTTTGCAGTGGGCTGTCCTGCACCCTTTTCGGCTGGCTTGCGGACTCTTGCAGCCCCGCGGCTGCCTGAAGCCTTTGAAGCCTTCCTGCCCTTCCCGGAAGCTGATGATCTGGGTGCAGAAGCATGATGATCCTTTGCAGTCGCTGCCTCTTTTCGGGTACGGGAGGCCTGGCTTCGTGTTGTCTTTGATGTATCTCTTGTTTTCTTATCCGATGGCTTCGGTTTGGAGCTTTTACGTCCGCGCTGATGCTTCTCTACTCTGCTTAATTTCTCCATCGCTATCCTTTCTGTTGTCGAAAACGGATGGCAAGCCCCGATATTAGATCAATCAAGAAATGACATACAATCGGCGCCCACAACGAGCCGGTCTGGATATATATATAACCCAGCCCATAGCTGCTGAGAAACACCCAGCCTGTTGGAAACCAGTGCCTTAAATAACGCACATGGATTAAAGCAAAGAGGATACTTGTCCAGTAAGGACCGATCGCAAATTGAATGGCTCCCCGGAACAGAAGCTCCTCACAAATAGAAACCACTAGGGCAATGACCACGATATGCCACACCGGCCGCCCTTTGAACAGCAGCTCGTTGATGCCGCCGTCGTCCATACTGCTTTCTGGCAAGACGCGGGATATTAACAGATCTGCAGACAATAAAACGATCGCCAGCCCCGCGCCCCAATAGATTACGTTCCAGCTGCCGGAGAGCTCCAGCAGCTGGATCGGATTCCGGTGCTGGAATAAAATCCAGACCAGCGCTGCTACCAGCGTCAAACCCTGAGTTAAGTACAAATTAATGAGCAGCAGTCTGTCGGTTAGCTGGTGAGGCTCTATTTTTTGAATTTTAAATTTGAATTTTTTCATGATAGCCTGCCTGTCTATTCATAGATTTGCCGTAAGAGCATCATAGCAAAAAACCATCCCCCTGTAAAAGTCACCTACTGTCTGCCAAGGTCAAGGTCATGGCTGAAGCAGCCTAAAAACTTATTGACACGATGATACCTCCATGTTACATTATGTAAAAAATTAAGATGAAAACCGATGATGGAAACAAGGTGCTTCACATGCTCCTCAGAGAGCCGATGGCAGGTGTAAATCGGCGGGTATAGGTGCCTTGAGCGATCCTGAGATATTTCGCTGAAAGAGAAGTAGGCGCAATCGGATGATATCCGTTACCAATCATGGCCCAGATCGGCCGCTTGAGGCTGCTTGATAGCAGTGAATAAGGGTGGTACCACGAAATAACTCTCGTCCCTTACTACGGAAGTAGTATGGAGATTGGGGGTTTTTTAATATTACAATCTCTTTGCCGCATCACCGCGTCCCCTTAACTATGGGTGTAATGGACTGTATTTACATACAGACCTTATTCTATATTGAATTCCAGCAAAAGTGTTCAAGGAGGAAGAGAAACCATGTTTAAAGTTTTGGTATCGGATCCGATCAGTGATCTGGGTATTCAGCAGCTGATGGATGCAGCCGATGTGCAGGTAGACAAAAATACCGGGCTCAGTGAAGACGAGCTTACTGCCATTATCGGAGATTACGACGCATTGCTTGTACGAAGTCAGACCCGCGTGACTGAGAAAATTATGTCGGCGGGCTCCCGCCTCAAGGTGGTTGGCCGCGCAGGTGTTGGCGTGGACAACATTGATCTGGAAGCTGCTACGAAGCGCGGCATTGTCGTTATCAATGCCCCGGACGGAAACACGATTACGACTGCTGAGCATACCTTCGCCATGATGATTGCACTTGCCCGCCACATCCCGCAGGCTTATGCGAAGACGGTGTCCGGCACCTGGGACCGCAAATCATTCCTCGGCGTCGAGCTGCGCAACAAAACCTTGGGCGTAATGGGCATGGGACGGATCGGGAGTGAAGTTGCCCGACGTGCCAAGGCTTTCGGTATGAGCATTCTTGCTTATGATCCATTCCTGACTGAAGAACGCGCGGAGAAGCTGGAAGTGACGCTCTCTTCCGTGGAGAACATTATCCGGAACGCGGACTTTATTACGGTTCATACTCCGCTCACTCCAGAGACCCGTCACATGATCAGCAGACCGCAATTCGAAATTATGAAAAAGGGCATGCGCATCGTGAACTGTGCCCGCGGCGGCATTATTGATGAGCTGGCGCTCGTGGAAGCAATTGATGAAGGGATCGTTGCCGGTGCGGCGTTTGACGTATTCGAGCTTGAGCCTCCAGCAGCGGATCATCCGTTCCTGAGCCATCCGAAAGTCATCGTGACCCCTCATCTGGGCGCATCCACGATTGAAGCTCAGGAAAATGTAGCCATTGACGTATCGGAGCAAGTACTGCACATCCTGCGGAACGAGCCGTTCAAGAACGCCGTCAACTTCCCGCTGGTTGCTGCGAATGTGATGAACAAGCTGCAGCCTTACTTCCCGCTGGGCGAGAAGCTTGGCAGTGCTGCTGCTCAAATCTCGACTCAAGCCATCCAGGAAATTCACGTCGATTATGCCGGCGAGCTGGCTGAGGTGGATACCCAGGCACTGACTCGCTATATCGTGAAGGGTGTTCTGGAGCGTCATCTGGGCAGTGAAGTAAACATTGTGAACGCGATGCATCTTGCGAAGAGCCGCGATCTGCATGTGGTTGTTTCACAGACTCCAAAGACCAAGGGCTTTACGAATCTCGTGACCGTTACCCTCAAGACTCAAAACGGCGGAGAGCATCTTGTAGCCGGCACCCTGCTGCACGGGTACGGTGAACGTATTGTGCGTCTGGACAAGTTTCCGGTCGATATTGCACCACAAGGTCACCAGATCCTGATCTCCCACAACGATAAGCCAGGCATCATTGGCCGCGTTGGAACCCTGCTGGGTGAGAACGATGTTAACATCGCCTCCATGCAGGTAGGACGTAAAGTTATTGGCGGCGAAGCGATTATGTTCCTCACCGTGGACAAGGACGTTCCTAAAGAAGTGCTGGTGAAGCTGACTGGCCTCAGCGACCTGAACACCGCTCAAGAAATCGTGCTTTCCTAATTCCTGGCTTCATGGCAAAATGTCCTGCGAAATCTTTCTTTCGCAGGACATTTTTTTGTATATAGCCTCTTCTATTGTTCCACGTTGAACAAGAATAACAGCGTCATTCAACAAAAAACACCCCCCTGCAGGAGGCGTCTTTGTCGGAAACTTGGAAATGAATGCAGGAAATATCAGGAACCGCGGTTGTCCATCAGGCTTATCAGTCCGGTATTACAAAGGTAAACCTTGTCCCCTCGCCTACGACACTATCCACTGTAATTTGTCCCTTGTGCACCTCTACGATGTTCTTTACGATGGCTAGACCAATCCCCGTACCGACGGTTTCTCCGCGTACACGGGCCTTGTCTGCCTTATAGAAGCGGTCAAATACAAAAGGTACATCAGCAGAAGGAATACCTACACCCTGATCAGACACTTCAAACTGAATGGCCGCCGCGCTGCCGGTCAGCGAGATCCGCTCCAGTGTAATGGATATCCCTTTGCCAGAGGGTGTGTGCCGGATTGCGTTATCCAGCAGGTTGGTCAGCACCTGCTCCAGCTTGTCCTCATCTGCAGCGTTCAGCAGCAGATTCTGACTGCGCTTGTAAAGCGTCAGCTCAATGTCCTGCTCCTTGGCACGAACCGCGAATTTCCGGGTTACCCGCTCACACAGCTCCCCGGCATCGACCTTCTGCAGGTCGAGCTCGGCATGACCCGCTTCCATCCGTGTCAGATCCAGCAGATCCTTCACCAGCCGCCCCATCCGTAAGGACTCTTCATGAATGACCTGGATGAGCTCACGGCTCTCTTCCGGTGAAGCTGCCATACCATCAAGCAGCGCTTCACTGTAGCCCTGCATCATCGACAGCGGGGTTCTAATCTCGTGTGACACGTTCGCAATGAAGTCGGTTCTCATCTTCTCCAGCTTCACCTGCTCCGTAATATCTCGCAGCACCGCAACCGCTCCGCGCTTGATATCATCCGAATACAGCGGCGCCATATGCGCCTCCCACACCCCCTGCTTGACATGCAGATCTGCCATCTGATCACGCCCCTCCCGCATCGTCTTGTTGAACAATGCAATCAGCGGCTCCGGCATCACCTCGGCGGCCCATCCGCCGCCCTCCAGATCCTTGTCCCATTTCAGGCCCTGCCAATTCTCCATCACCTGTCGTCCCGGTGGATTCGCAAGAATAACATCGCCATTATTATCAAATGTAATCACTGCATCGCTCATGCTGCGCAGTACGCTTGAAAGATGCTCTTTCTCATGGTTCAGGCTTCGGATTGTCGTCTCCAGCTCTGCCGCCATATGATTAAACGTATTCGCCAGTTCGCCGATTTCATCGCTGGTCACGAGCTTCAGACGCGTATCATAGCGTCCCCGCCGAATCGCGTTGGCAGCCTCAATCAGCTTCTGCATCGGCTGTGTAATCTTGGTAAGCAGGAACAGGCCGAAGAAGGTCGTCATCGCAAAGCCGATAATGGATACATACGTGAAGAGCCGCTTGATGTCTCCGGAGTTGGAAGAATTAAACACGGTATCGATATAAGGAAGAAGAAACAGTCCCAGCGTCAGAAGGACACAGGCTACAAGCAGTGTAATTGTAATCCACAGCTTGCCGACAAGGGTACGCCAGAATTTCACGTTATTTCGGAACCTCCAGCTTATATCCGACGCCCCAAACCGTCATAATCATGGAGGCCGCTTCCGGTGACATTTTGTTCAGCTTCTCACGCAGACGCTTGACGTGAGTATCTACCGTACGCAAATCGCCGAAAAACTCATAGTTCCATACGTCCTTCAACAGCTCTTCCCGGGAAAAGACCTTATCCGGAGAAGAAGCCAGGTAATGAAGCAGCTCATATTCCTTCGGAGTCAGGTTGATTTCGCGGCCGCCCGCGCTCACCCGGTGCGCATCATGCTCAATAACCAGGTTCGGAAATACGATACTGCTGCTGCTGGACGTGGATTCCTTGGACAAATAGGCCGTTGCAGAGGAACGCCGCAGGATTGCCTTCACTCTGTATATGACCTCACGGGGGCTGAAGGGCTTCACAACATAGTCATCTGCACCGACCTCAAAGCCCTGAACCCGATTAATCTCCTCGCCTTTGGCTGTCAGCATCAGAATCGGGGTAGATTTTACCTGTCGCACACGTGCACAGACCTCAACACCGTCCATACCCGGAAGCATGACATCAAGCAAAATCAAGCCATAGTCCTCCGAGGTTGCTTTCCGCAGAGCCGTCTCCCCGTCCTCGGCTTCCTCAATTTCATACCCCTCTTTTTCCAAATACATCTTCAAAAGACGTCGGATGCGCTCCTCATCATCCACAACCAATATCCGGTTTCCATGATCACTCATGAGCCACAACTCCTTCTTCGTCATATGGAAAATCAGAAGCAGCCCTGTAGCATTCGCTAAGAACCCTTCTGATTTGTTAACCACTTATTCTTTACTTGAATATTATTCCGTACCTGCGTAGGAATGCAGGCCTGCAATAATTAAGTTGACACCCACCAGCGTAAACATGACGACGATAAAACCGAGCACACTCAGCCAGGAGGAGTTCTTGCCCTGCCAGCCTCGAGACAGGCGAAGGTGGAGATAAATGCTGTAAAACAGCCAGGTAATCAGCGCCCACACTTCTTTCGGATCCCAGCCCCAGAATCGGCCCCAGGCAATTTCGGCCCAGATCATGGCGAAGATCAGACCTCCCAGGGTAAAGATCGGGAAGCCGATCGCGATAGCCCGGTAGCTGATCTCATCCAGATCATCCGGATCGAGCCGGTTTAATGCCGGCTGAATAAACCGGGCAATAGGTTTGCGCAGGAGAACGCGAATCAAAGCATATAATACCAAGCCGCTCAGGATAGACCATAGCACCGTATTCAGCTTGCGGGCCGCATTGATGCCCTCCATCCAGGACGGCGCCTGAAACAGCGGCTTGCTCATCCCCAAGAAGCTGTCGAAGGCGATAGTCTCACTGTTATAGGGTGATACGATCGGCGGCATATCATACTCCACCTGAACAGTCTGATCCTGCTGCAGCTTTTCATTCCATTGAACCTGGGAAAAGGAAGCCTCATATCCCGCCGCACGGAAGCTGTAGACAGATACCATAAATCCGATCATAACTACAATCAGGAACATACAAAATTCCAGCCAGCGCTGTTCTTTGCGATCTGATCGCTCGGCACTGCTGAAGTTTACTGTGCGAAGCAAGTGCATCAGACCTGCAATAAAGCCCACCGCGAAGAATGCATCTCCCAAGGAAGCCATGGTGACATGAATGCCAAGCCAGTAAGACTGCAGCGAAGGAATCAGCGGCTGTACCTCTTGAGGAAATACAGCTGCGTAAGCCATAATCAAAATCGTCAGCGGCAGTGCAAACAGGCCCAGCAGCGATTTCTTATAAAGCATGTATAGCACAATAAAGGCCACCATAATTGACATGGATAAAAAGGTCATAAATTCATACATATTGCTGACCGGCACATGGCCGGCCCAGATCCATCGGGTTATGAAATAGGTCAGGTGACCAATAAGACCCAGAACCGCGGTGTAAAAAGCTATTTTTCCCCACTTGGCCAAATGGACCTCAGGATCCCGCTTTCGAAAACGCTTGCCCATGACCGCAACCCCATAAAAGGTAAAGGCCAGGCAGTATAAGAAAAAAGCTGCGATAAAGGCATCACTGCTAAAATCTATTAATGTCATGCTTTGTTCCCCCCGTTATTTACCAATGACTTCTCATCTACGTCCAGATCCATCTCTTTAAGGACCGCAGCAATTTCTCTCCTCAAGCCGAACCAGTTCTTGTTCGTATGAGCGCCCAACGTCAATACGCCGTGATCCACCCGGAGCCAAATCCGCCGATGCTGAAAATAAAAGCCCAGCACCAGACCCAGCATGCCGATGCCTGCTCCAACCCACACAAACGGCATCGCCTTATCAATCCGAATGTTGAGATAGGTTGTCGATTCTGAAAGCTCGACATTCTTCATCGACGATACCTGAAGGTCAAATTTCAGCTCTCCCCCGCCCAGCTGCCTGTTCAGAGCATCCTGCTGAAAGCGTTCCTTATCAATCTGTTTCGGAAAGTAGAAATACTGGACTCCAGTCTCAGGCAGATCAGGACCCTCGATCAAGAACAAAAAGGCAGGCGCGTTCGGATTCGACGACATGTTGGCCGGCTTTCCATCCGCATTCAAGCCGAAATCCGTATAGAGATCCTTCACGGTCAGCGTATAGGGCCCGACCTTGTAAGCCTTCTCCGGATAGCTCATGTCCAGCTTGAACGTCCCATATTCTTCTCCGGTCACCGCGTCAGTCAGAGCTGGCGTCACCGAGATGAGAGTCGGCGTGAGATCGTAGTCAAATTGGTAGGCCTTCAAGCCTTCATAATTCAAGGGATGGTTGACTTCAATATTGTGACGCATGACTTCCTTCAGCTGAGGCTCCTCTCCAAGCTCACAGCCCGCAAGGCATTCATAAAGGATAGCCTTGGTTTCAAATTTCTCGGGCAGAATCTTGCCTTTGCCCTGAAATTCCTTCGGGAGATCCTCTTCACTGTAAAACTGCACCGAAAACCCGTCATTCTGCAAATAGTAGCTCGTATCCGGGATGAGCTTGGGCTGGCCTTCCGGAAACGCCATATGCGTGTCCATATGAAGACCCGGAAGTCCTCTAGCGAGCACAGCTAGCAGGAAGACGATCAAGCCGATATGAAGCACATAAGGACCCCACCGGCTGAAGCGCTGCTTCTCTGCAAGCAGTGTTGATCCGTCCGTGCGGACCCTGTATCCTTTTTTGCGGATTCTGGGGGCCACATGCTCCACCCACTGCACTCCGTCTCCATGAATGTCAGCTTCAAGACTCACACGCTGCCGCTTCAGGAAGGACAGATGCTTCGGAATCCGCTGACGGCTCAGTGCCTTGTACAGAGGCAGTACCCGATCCAGGCTGCAGATGACGAGCGAAGCCCCGATCAGAACCAGCAGCAGCACAAACCACCAGGACGTATATGTATGGGATAAACCGAGCAGATAATAAATATGGCCCAGCTGCCCATAGTTTTCTTGGTAATAAACAGACGCATCAATATTCAAAAAAGTGCTTTCCTGAGGATAGATCGAGCCCAGCATGGCACCGATGGTCGTGATCGTAATTAAATAGATCGCCACTTTCACCGAGGAGAAAAAATTCCATACGCGGTCAATAACCCCGGGGTTGTCCTTCTGCGAGCGTCTGGCGACGCCGTCATAACGCATCTCCAAAAGGTCCTGCGCCGCGGCTTCCTCGTTCAGCGGCTTGCCGCACGCCTCGCACAGCACGGTGCCGACCGGATTCTGATGGCCGCACTCGCATTTTGTATTCTGGATGCGGCTGTTACCTGTTTGCTCATTCATTTCGCATTCACCAACTGCCCGATCTGTTTATCCAGGGTGTCAATGTTCAGCTCTCCGATGGTAATGCGGTCAATCTTTCCATCCGGCGTCACAAAAAAAGTGGTCGGCATCGGCCCCACTCTAAAGCTTTCGACAGCCTTGCGGTCCGGATCCATGAGAATCGGAAATTCCACACCCATCTTGGCTGCAAAATTCTCGACCACCATGGGCTTCTCCCCCACATTAATGCCGACAATGACCACATCCTGGTCCTTCCATTTCAACCATTGCTCCTGCAGGGCGGGCATTTCCCGGACACAGGGCTCGCAGTAGGTCCCCCAGAAATTAATGACCCTCGCCTTGCCCTCCATCTCGTCCATCGTGTGGACGGCTCCGTCCGTTCCGAGCAGCTTATAGCCCGGCACGTCATCCCCAGCCTTGGGGGCACTATTCTTTCCTGTAACGACGGTCATTACAGCATAAACACCCAGCAGGACGATTGCCAGCAGGATGAAAACTTGTACCCATTTTTTCGTGTTACCTGTCATGCTGCAGCATCCTTTCTATGACAACCTTCATCATGAACTCCATAAGGTGTGAACATCCTATGAACATTATAACGAAGATTGTCAATAAAACAGGAAGCCAATTTGAAAATTATGTGTCAGGTTCTGCGCCGTGGAGGTCGTTTCCCCTCAGGCTTGCTGTTTTTGGCGGACATTGCCATCTGAACCAGCCTGTTAATCTCATCCGGTGTCAGGTGGCGATAGATGCCCCGCTTTAAATTTTGCAGCAGCAAATCTCCATAAGAGATACGCTTCAGCCGGATTACCGGATGGTTGATCGCCTCGAACATCCGGCGGACCTGTCGGTTACGTCCCTCATGAATCGTAATGGAAATGACGGCCTGCTTGTTGTCAGGATCGACATCCTTGTATTCCACTTCTGCCGGCGAGGTCATGCCGTCCTCCAGCATAATACCCTGACGAAGCTTGTCCAGCCCCTCCCCGTGGGGAACTCCCTTAACCGTTGCCAGATAAGTCTTCGGAACATGATACTTCGGATGGCTCAGCAAGTTCGCAAATTCGCCATCATTCGTAAGCAGCAAAAGCCCTTCCGTATCATAGTCCAGCCGTCCGATCGGATAGACGCGCTCACGCACGCCCTTCAAATAATCCGATACGATCTTACGGCCTTCCGGATCGGAAGCGCTGGTAATAACGCCTTTCGGTTTATTCAGCATGACATAGACTTTCTTCTCATTCTTGATCGGCTTTCCGGATACCGTAATTTCGTCCTGATCCGGGTCTGCTTTCGTGCCGAGTGCTGTCACGGTCTCACCGTTCACCTGCACCTTGCCGCCCAGAATAAGCTCTTCACACTTACGCCTGGAGGCTATCCCGGCCTGTGCCATGATTTTTTGTAATCTCTCCATGTTTGTTAGGTCACCTCATCCCTAATGATACCCACCTGCGGGATAAATCACAAGCGCATTCCATGGGAAATTGAACCCGGGACAGGTGTCGTGGTGCGGAAATAAATATAACGGAGAAATCTCATAGCGCCGGGACAGCTCAATAATGATTTTGCTGGCTTGAAACAGCTGCCTTTTTTGGTAGAAATCCATTAAGCTATATTCCAGATTAAAGTCACCCTCCAGACAGATATGAATATATTCGGGGTGCCGAAGTGACGGGGCAGCTTTTACCGACCCATCCCTCAAAATCATAAAATCCCAATCCTCCTCCTGATGATCTCGTTCCGTACAAGCCGTGTGGTGGATAATAAAGCCTTCGAAATTCATAGGAGCCCTCCATTTCCTCTGACATGCCACAGTATATGAGACAGAGGGTCAGGGCGTATGGATACTTGTCACTATGAAGTAATTAAAAAGCCTCCTTATCCGAAGACAAGCAGGCAAAAAAAGATGGCAGCAATAAATCCGATGACGTCCGAGAACAAGCCGACCTTCAAGGCATATCGGCCCTTTCGGATCCCGACCGCGCCAAAATATACAGTGAGTACATATAGCGTTGTATCCGTGCTGCCCTGAATGGTGGAGGCAATCCGGCCGATGATGGAGTCCGGCCCGTAGACATGGATCAGCTCGGTCGTATAGGCCAGGGAGCCCGTTCCGGTCAGCGGGCGAAGCAGACCCAATGGCATGATTTCCGGCGGTACGCCAAGACCCAGCAGAAACGGGCCCATCCAGGAGGTCATGGCCTCCAGCGCGCCGGAAGCGCGGAACACACTAATGGCCACCATCATACCGACAAGATGCGGGATGATGGATATGGCGGTCGAGAAGCCGTCCTTGGCACCATCCACGAAGGTTTCATAGACCGGTACCCTGCGGGCGAAAGCGAACAATGGGATAAAGGCAATCACGATCGGAATCATCCAGACAGAGATGAGATTCATCAGCTCTAGCACGGGGCGTCACCCTCTTTCGGGGTATGAGGCCAGGCCGGAGGCTTTTTCTTTTTCGATTGTGAGATGAGCCGATGCCTGCACCAGCGGTCAGCCATAATTGCCGCCAGCGTAGCGACCGCTGTCGCCATCAGCGTCGTGCCTACAATTTCAGAGGGGTTAGCGGAATGATAATTCATCCTTATCGCGATTAGCGTCGTCGGGATCAAGGTGATGCTCGCGGTGTTCAATGCCAGCAAGGTGCACATAGCCGGGGAGGCCTGCTCCTTGTCCGGATTCAGCTTCTGCAGCTCCTGCATGGCCTTGATTCCCATTGGTGTTGCCGCATTGCCGAGGCCAAACAGATTCGCGCTCATATTAGATAGAATGTAGCCGAAGGCTGGATGATTTTTCGGGATGTCAGGAAATAAATACCTTACTACCGGTCCCATTAACCGGGCGATCTTCGCCAGGAGGCCCGAATCCTCTGCCAGCCTCATTAATCCCAGCCAAAACACCATAATACTGATCAAGCCAAAGGATACGGTTACGCCAGTCTGAGCTCCATCGAAGACGGCTTTGGTAACGTCCTCGATGTTCCCGTTCACGGCGGAAAAGATAAATCCGATCAAGATCATTCCCATCCAGATGACATTTATCATCCTAGTCCCCCCTTTCGGACATGATCCTTCTTTAATCTCCCAAGAACTTGCGGAGCACAATCCCTGCAGACCTTAAGAAGCCTTGCTTCTCTGTTTGGTGCCAGGTTTCGCGTGCATGCTCCTCATTCTGCTGCTCTTTTGGTATCAAGCTGCCTTCTTCGTACACCGGCACCCGTCCGATCACTTCACCATGCAGCGACAGCTCGATATACCCTCTTCTCCCGAACGACAGATCCGGCTCCACCGCTTTGTGCAGGACGAGCTTGTTCTTGACAAGCGCCTGCTCTGCCGGTAGCAGTGCATAGGCAAAGCGGTTCCCGGCTTTCAGCGGCTGTCCTTGAACCGCTTGGCCCTCCTGAATCAGCTGATGCAGCTGAAAATGCTCAAAGCCGTAATCCAGCAGCTTGCCGTGATCATTCCAGTCATTCCCATCATTAAGGGTGACAACGGCCAGCTGCTGTCCATTTCTCGTGGCTGAGCTGACAAGGCAGCGTAATGCTTTTTTCGTATAGCCGGTCTTGACGCCGTCAGCACCTTCATACAGATGCAGCATTTTATTTTTGTTGCTCCACTTATAATCCCAGCTCTCATTCGGGTTGGGCGCCTTCTTGACCTCGGTCTTGACGATCTCGGCGAAATCGGGATTGTGCAGCGCGTAAGCCGTAAGCTTGGCCATATCATTAGCCGTTGAATAGTGCTCATCATGGTCGAGTCCATGTGGATTCATAAAATGGGACCCCGTCATCCCCAGCTCAGCCGCCTTCTCGTTCATAAGCAGCACGAAGCCCTCCTCTGAGCCGCCGACATGCTCTGCGATAGCCGTAGCTGCATCATTGCCTGACCTCAGCATTAACCCGTACAGCATATGCTCCAGCAGCATCTCCTCACCAAGCTTTAGAAATAATGAGGAGCCTTCTTTGCCGAAAGCATTCTTGCTCACCTTCACCTGGGATTTCAAATCTCCATGCTCAATCGCGACGATTGCCGTCATGATTTTGGTCAGACTGGCGACACGCATCCTTTTGTTGCCTTCTTTACTGTACAGCAGCCTGCCGGAGCTGACGTCAATCAGTGCTGCCGATTCCGCGTAATTACCCGGTGGAGATGGCATTGCGAGTTGCTGCTCTGCACGCTCGGCATGCACAGTCATAGCCAGACTGAACGGGAAAGGCAAGCCTGCAGGTCCGAGCAGGATCAGCACTCCGAGAAGCCATGTGGAAGCCAGTCTAAGCTGCAAGTTACGTTTTATTTTCATGGGAATCCTCCGCTAAAGTGATATGTTGTACAAGTATATGCGGGACAGGCTGCAGGTATGTCCTTATGCTCACCAAACACAAGAAAGAGGCTATCCCAAAAGATCTAGGGTCTTGCGGGATGGTCTCGTTTGTTGTTGCGAGCTGCTCCGCGTACGAAACGTTCCTCCCCTCGCTGCTGCCCGCAAAATTCTTTGAATGATTCTAGCAAGGGAGAAATTCGGGGGCAAAGGTGACCGCTACCGCTGGTCCGGAATCGTTTCGTCCTCTCCGCTGCTTCGTGCATGGATCAACTTTATCTGCACAATGATTTAGAAGACGACATTCCATGCAATCCCCTTGTTGCTCAAGAAGGCGGTAATAGACCAAAAATCAGAAATGGCGATGCAGGGATAACCTCCCCAACATCGCCATTTCTTCATTACTGGCTTAATTTTTCATAAAGAGAACTGTCTCGTCATTCAAAAAACTACTTTGGGGACAGCCCCTTCGCTGAAGCTGGGCTCTGCTTAATGGGAATGGCCGTTACCGTTCTGGGAGCCTGAAGCATCCTTCGCGGTTTCATTCCCCTGATTGCTGCTTTGGAACATGGACTGAATCTGCTCCAGCAGGTAAGGCGTCGAGTCAATTATACGCTCGAACAGATGCGTCTGGTTGTCCAGCGGAACGATGTGAACGCCATCCTTGCCGACTACGAGAAACGCAATCGGCCGGATCGATACGCCGCCGCCGCTGCCGCCGCCAAAAGGCAGTGTCGCCTTTCCGCCGTTCTGTGTCCCGCCGTTCGGTGAACCGTCGGCACTGGAATTATAATCACTGCCGCCTGCAGCGAAGCCGAAGGCAACCTTGCTGATCGGGAGAATTACCGTACCGTCCGGTGTATTGACTGGATCTCCGACAATGGTGTTCACATCGACCATTGCTTTAATATTTTCCATCGCGGTCTGCATCAAGCCTTGAATCGGGTGATCGGACATGATCATTACTCCTTTACGCTGTTTTGATATAGCCTTAAGTAGGTCCTGCTGTTTATCATCCCCTAAAGCAAACAGACTATGTAATGCCGATTCCTGCCGGCTCAAGGATGCTGCCGATGTTTCATGGCCTCAAGCTTGATCCAGCTCTCGCTGCAGGGTGCTTTTCCAGGTCCGAAGTCCGCCTTCCACTCTCCACACCCGAATCCACAGCGCAAGCCCCGCCTTCACCAGGGCATATACCTTTACGCGCAGATCGACATCCAGAGCACTTGACAACTGCGGCGGCCCGTTAAAATCCGGAATAATAAACAGCTCCGGCTTGCCATGCAGCTTCACATGATACGACAGCCAGCCAAGGATCATATGCTTGATTCCCCACAGAGCTCCTGAAGCGGTGGCCGTTTGGGCTGCATCATCGAGGGCAAGGCTTGTAGACCAGAACACGGAAGACACGTTAAAGATCCGAACCGACCTCAGCATCCATGTCTTGAACCCGTCCGTAGCCTGAAGCAGCTTCTTCATATCCTGAAAGGCCAGGCGGGAGCGTGCATCGGGATCGGATTTACCCGACGGATCGATCCATTTCCCGAAGAAGCGTGAAGGCGGCTGCTGCTCCTCCACCACTTCCTCCTTAAAGGAATGCAGAGGCAGCTCCAGCGTCTTCTTGAACAAGCCGTATAAGGAATGAATATGAATGACCATGGAGTACTGACGGGCTGCCAGCTTGATCCGAATCCCCAGCTTTACGGTCGAACCCAGCACAAGGCAGGCACACACCAGCAGCAATCCTCCTACAATTAAGCCACCAACAACCCATGCATTCATATCATGCCCTCCAGCACCAGATTCTTACTGCCTGTCTTTTCTCTGGGTTAGTATGGCAATTACGAAAGAAATCATACGGCATCGCAAAAAGCCCGGGAAGCCCGGGCTCTAGGTAGTCCACATTATGAATTGACGTCATCCAAAGTAAGCTGCTGCTCATCCAGCTTGTCAAACAGCATTTGGGTTTCCTCTTCCAGGCTGTCGCCATCGCCCTCAAACTGTGAAGGCTCCGGCAAATCCTGAATGCTGCCCAGGCCAAAATAATCAAGAAAAGCCTTGGTCGTTCCATACAGGATCGGTCGGCCGATGGCCTCTGCGCGCCCCACTTCAACGATTAGACCCTTGTTGGACAAGGTCTGGATGGCTCGCTCTGCCTTAACCCCGCGGATCTCTTCGATCTCCACTCGGGTAATGGGCTGCCGGTAGGCCACAATTGCCAGCGTCTCGAGTGCGGCCTGCGATAACGAGGATCTGGAAGGCGAATATGCCAGCCGCTCGAAATACTCGGCATGCTCTGCCCGCGTCGCCAGCTTGTAGCTGCCTGCAATCCGTACAATTTGAAGGCCTCGCCCTCCCGCTTCGCAATCCGCCTTCAGCTCCTCCAGCGCATCGGTAATCCGTTTTGCCGACTGCTCGGTAATTTCGGCCAGCTGCTTCACGGACAGCCCTTCTTCTCCCGAGAGAAACAAAAGGCCTTCAATAAGTGATTTCAGCTTCGGTAAATCCATCAAACTTGACTTCCCCTCTCCACTCCATCACGATGTCATCAAACAGCTTCTCCTGAAAAGCGAAAATCTGCTTCATCTTCATTAGTTCCAGTATCGCCAGAAACGTAACCACAATCTCATGGCGCACCATGTCCTCATGGAGCAGCCTGGAGAACAGAACCCGGCCTCCCGGCCCTTGAGATGCAAGAACGTTTACTACTTCCCGAATCCGGTCCTTGACCGAGATTTCATCCCGCTGGATGCGGGCATAGGAGGTGCGCTTCACCGCCTTGCTCAAGGCTCGCTGAAAGGCAGCAATCAGATCCGAGGCATGCAGCCCCTGGACGGGATTCTCCTCGGCGATCGGCATATACGGCGACAGATCCTCCGGCTCTTTGGAATAAATCAGACTGCGCTCCCATTCCTTCTCGTGCAGATGCTGGGCAATGCCCTTATACTTTCGATATTCAATCAGCCGCTGCACCAGCTCTGCACGGGGATCAAAATCATCCTCCATGTCCATATCAAAGTCATCCATTTCGATGACCGGCGGCTTGGGCAGCAGCATTTTGCTCTTGATCGACAGCAGTGTGGCAGCCATCACCAGAAATTCACTCGTAATTTCCAGCTCCAGCTCCTTCATGCTCTGCAGATACGTCATGTACTGTTCCGTGATTTCACTGACGGGGATATTCTGGATATCGATTTCCGCTTGATCAATCAAATGCAGCAGCAGATCCAGCGGTCCTTCGAAGGTCTCCAGCTTGTACAATACGGTCACAATCCATCCTCCCGCCACAAAAAAATAAAATGCAGTGCCCTGTAAAAGAGCACTACATTAAATAAGCACTATTTTAGCTGTTTCGTCAAGTTCGCCATTTCAATTGCGGCCATTGCAGAATCCCAGCCCTTGTTCCCGGCCTTCGTGCCTGCCCGCTCAATGGCCTGCTCGATGTTCTCTGTCGTTACAACACCGAAAATGGTCGGTACGCCGGTCTTCAGGTTGATCGCGGAAACTCCCTTGGCTACCTCGTTGCACACGTAATCATAGTGTGTAGTAGAGCCGCGAATGACCGTCCCAAGCGTAATGATGGCATCGTATTTGCCGCTTTCCGCCATTTTTTGGGCGATCAGAGGAATTTCAAAGGCTCCCGGTACCCAAGCCACATCTGTTTCTTCTTCCTTAACACCGTGGCGCTTCAGTGCATCCAGCGCACCGCCCAGCAGCTTGCTCGTAATAAATTCGTTAAAGCGCCCTACCACGATGCCGTAGCGCAGTCCCTCGGAGACGAGATTTCCTTCAAATACATTTGCCATGAATATCAACCTTTCTTTATATGAAGTAAAAGAGTAAACATCAGCTGGTGCTTTCACAATTGCGGTTACTGTCGCGGATCAGCGGTTCTGGTCCTCATTCTGCTCAATATCATCAAAGGTCAGCATATGACCCAGCTTCATCTGCTTCGTATGAAGATAACTGGTGTTATCCTCATTCTCCGGCATTTGAATCGGGACCCGCTCCACGACCTCCAGCCCATAGCCCTCCAGGCCTTTAATCTTGCGGGGATTGTTGGTCAGCAGTCGGATCTGGCGAATCCCTAAATCCTTCAGGATCTGTGCGCCAATGCCGTAATCGCGCAAATCAGCGGGAAAGCCCAGCTTGAGATTAGCATCGACGGTGTCCAGCCCTTCCTCCTGCAGCTTGTAGGCTTTCAGCTTATTAATCAAGCCGATGCCCCGGCCCTCCTGCCGCATATACAGCAGCACGCCATTGCCCGCTTCATGGATCTGCCGGAGTGCAGCTTCAAACTGCGGGCCGCAGTCACAGCGGTGGGAGTGAAACACATCCCCTGTGAGACATTCGGAGTGCACCCGGACCAGAACCGGCTTCTCTCCGTCAATCTCGCCCTTCACGAGAGCTACATGCTCTTTATGATCCACGTCATTACTGTAAGCTACGGCCTGAAACACACCATAATCTGTCGGCATGCGTACCGAAACCTCTCGATTCACTAGCTTCTCGGTTGCATTGCGATACTGGATCATATCCTTGATGCTGATCAGCTTTAGGTCAAATTTACGGGCGATTTCGACCAGATCAGGCAGCCTCGCCATACTTCCATCTTCCTTGATAATCTCACAAATAACGCCTGCCGGGTAGGACCCGCACATCCGGGCCAAGTCGACAGCGGCCTCAGTATGCCCCGCGCGGCGCAGCACGCCGCCCTGCTTCGCAATCAGTGGAAACATATGCCCCGGCCGGCGAAAATGGAAAGGTCCGGCTGTGGGATCCATAATTCCTTGTACCGTCATAGAGCGCTCCATGGCTGAAATCCCGGTCGTGGTCTGAACATGATCGATGGAAACCGTGAAGGCAGTACCGTGAAAATCTGTATTCTGCGCCACCATCGGTTTAAGGTCCAGCTCCTGTGCCCGCTCCGCCGTCATGGGCATACAGACCAAGCCCCGACCTTCGCGAATCATGAAATTGATGACCTCAGGTGTCGCTTTTTCTGCCAGCGCTACAAAATCCCCTTCATTCTCCCGGTCTTCATCATCGACGACGATGACGACCTTGCCATTCATCAAATCCTCCATCGCTTCGGCAATGGAGTGGAACTGAAACGGCTCTTGCATGTCAACCCTCCTCCTTCTTGTGTGCTTTCTTATCTCATGCGAATCCGTGTTCCGCCAAATAATCCATGCTGACAGAGCTAGATTTACTTTTGTGATGACCTGATGTACGTGATCCGTAATGAAGCAGGTGATCTACGTATTTGCCCAGAATGTCATTCTCAATATTGACGGAATCTCCGGCCTTCTTCAAAGCCAGCACCGTCTCCTCAAGCGTATGGGGAATAATGGATACCGTAAAGCTGCTCTCAGTCGTATCCACCACCGTAAGACTGATTCCGTCCAGGGTTACGGAGCCCTGTGGAATAATATATCTGAACATATCCCGATCCTGAGGAACGATTTCATACATTACCGCATTCTGATCCAGCTTCACCCGGGAGATTACACCCGTGCCGTCCACATGACCCTGAACAATATGTCCGCCGAAACGGCTTCCCGCAGCCATTGCCCGCTCCAGGTTCACTTTACTGCCGGCCTGCAGTACTCGCAGATTCGTATGGCGGTAAGTCTGCGGCATAACATCCACTGTAAATAACCCATTCTCTATGGAGGTCGCTGTCAGACAGACGCCATTTACGGCAACACTGTCGCCGAGCTTCAGATCATCCATAATCCGGGAAGCCGATATAGCAAGCACCATAGCCTCACCGTTCCGGCCAATGCGCCGCATTTCTCCAATCTCCTCAATAAGGCCTGTAAACATGGATCAACCCTCCTTATCGCTGTTCTTTTCCTGTCCGTCAAGGAGTTCCCTTCTCCACACCGGCTTGCCGGAAATCATAATATTATCCTCCAGCTGCTCCATGCTTAGATCCTCCAGGACGACCGCCTCGCTCATCTGCTCGACGCCTCCAAACATGAAGCTGGAGGGTGCTCCCAGGCCTCCCGCAATTTTAGGGGCAATAAACAGAATGATCCGGTCTACCAGCTCCTCCTCCAGCATCGAGCCGTTCAGCGTGCCCCCGCCCTCCAGCAGAATAGAGGCTATTTCTCGCTGTCCTAGCTGCTTCATTGCTGATGTCATATCGACACGCGGTCCCGCTCCGCAGTAAATGATCTCGGCCCCCAGCTCTTGCAGGGCCTTGGCTTTGTCCTCATCACTCTGCTCGGTTGTCAGAATCAGCACTTGTGAGATTCCATCCTGGAGCAGCTTGCTGTCCATCGGAATTCGCAGCTTCGAGTCCACCACAATCCGAATAGGATGAATGCCCGGCACGGGCAGACGGGTGGTCAGCTGCGGATTGTCGGCAATCACGGTGGATACGCCCACCATAATTCCTTGATGCCGGTGCCTTAGCGTATGCACTCTGGTCCGGGATGCAGCATTTGAGATCCATTTGCTGTCGCCGGTCTTGGAAGCGATCTTGCCGTCCAGGGTGCTCGCTGTCTTTAAGGTCACATAAGGCATACCGGTTGTAATATATTTGATAAAAGCCTCATTCAAGCTCACGGCGCGCGCCTCCAGGACGCCCGTCTCCACCTGAATCCCTGCTGCCTGAAGCATCTGGATTCCTCGTCCTGCGACCTGAGGATTCGGATCCTGCATCGCTATCACCACGCGGGAAACACCTTCGGCAATCAGACGTTCACTGCAAGGCGGCGTCTTGCCATAATGGCTGCACGGCTCCAGTGTAACGTAGACCGTACTGCCTGCAGCAAGCCCCCCTGCCATATTGAGCGCATGCACCTCGGCATGAGGCGTTCCTCGCTCCAGATGAGTACCTACACCAGCCAGCCGGCCTTGATTCACGACAACACAGCCCACGACAGGGTTGATTCCGGTCTGTCCCTGCGCTTTGTCTGCCAAATCCAGGGCAAGAGCCATATAGTATTCATCGTTCATCACTTGCATTGCCCATTCACCCACTTTGAAATGATCTAGCTTGTTACAAAATGATACTTTAAGAACAGAAAAAGCCCTGAGTCTGGGGTTTATCCAGCTCAGGGCATGTTTATTGGGAGTACACCAAAAATCATTCCGGTGACAAACAGCTCAAAGCAACGCAAAGAAAAGCAGAGAAAGGCAATCATGCCCTCCGGCAAGTCTTGTATCGTTATCTTTGTGAAATTTGACACACAGGAAAGCAATGATTTCTCAGTGAGGCACAGCACAAATAAAGTGCTATGCGCTCTTCTCCTTCTCCCATCCAGACTATACTGTCGGTCCCGGATTTGCACCAGGTCCACCGGCTCTACGAAGTAGAGACGGGTCACGGACTGAGTTCGAAGAGACATCTGCACAGCGTGCACTCTCCGTCCATCACCGCCGGTAGGGAATTTCACCCTGCCCCGAAGGATATGATATTCAGCTATACTTTACTACCTATGAAGTCATGTTACCATATTTAAAATTAATAAAGCAACAATGAGGCGAAAAGCGCTTAGCAAGGATCAGCCCAAAAAAAACCCTCTCAGACACATACTGCCTGAGAGGGCTGCTTCCTTGCTATATTATTTCTACGCTTCCCAAACCTTGACTTCCTTCATCTTGTCGCCAGGCTTCACATTGTTAACATGCTCCATACCGCTGGTTACTTTACCAAAAACAGTGTGCACGCCGTCCAGGTGAGGCTGCGGGGAATAGACGATGAAGAACTGGCTGCCGCCGGTGTTGCGTCCCGCGTGTGCCATGGACAGTACACCCGTCTCATGCTTCGTAGTGTTGGTAGCTGTTTCACAGTTAATGGTGTAGCCAGGACCGCCCGTACCGTTGCCTACAGGGCAGCCGCCTTGAGCCACAAAGCCCGGAATTACACGGTGAAAGCTCAGTCCGTTATAAAAGCCGCTGTTCGCCAGCTTCTCAAAGTTTGCTACTGTGTTTGGCGCTTCCTCCGGCAGAAAATCAATTTCCACCATGCCGCCGTTTTCGAGTTCGATGGTTCCTTTTTTCATTCCAATCACGTCCCTTTACGGTATGATAGCCGCTCATCAAGCGGCCTCAGCACTGCTCTCAAAGACTCACGTTGTCCATTGTATCGTATAATTCTCCCAAAGGAAAGGAGGCCCGGCTTGGCCTGCGCCTTAGGGGCCTCCTTTATCCCAGAAATGCATTGGTTATACTAATTACTTCAGGACACTTTCCTTGCTGATGCGCTCAGGCACCACGTCCAGGTGAACGATGTCCTCCAGGCTTTCGCGGCGGACCACAAGATCACTTTGGCCGTCCTTCACGAATACGACCGCCGGCTTACGGATCCGGTTGTAGTTACTGGCCATGGAATAGTTATAAGCACCTGTGCAGGCTACAGCCAGCAGATCACCGGACTCCACCTTCGGCAGATCCAGATCCCAGATTAGCATATCTCCACTCTCACAGCACTTACCGGCGATGGATACCGTCTCTTCCACCTTATCGTTCGCGCGGTTCGCGAGAATGGCTTCATAACGGGATTCGTACAGAGCCGGACGCGGGTTGTCTGTCATGCCGCCGTCTACGGCTACATATTTCCGAACCCCTGGAATGTCCTTGCTCGTGCCAACCGTGTACAGTGTTGTACCTGCGTCGCCTACGATACTGCGGCCTGGCTCGACCCAGATTTCAGGCAGCTCTTCGGCGATACCTGCAAAGTGATTCTTCACCGCATCGGTAATGGCCTTCACATATTGGGACACCTGCAACGGAGTATCGCCTTCCACGTAGCGGATACCGAAGCCGCCGCCCAGGTTGACGACAGTAAAGGTTACGCCCAGCTGTTCCTTTACCGAAGCCGCAAATTCAGCCACACGCTGAACTGCCATCTGGAAGCCTTCGACCTCAAAAATCTGGGAGCCGATATGGGAATGCAGCCCCAGCAGCTCCAGATTGTCTTGCTGCGAAGCCAGCTTCACAGCCGTGAAGGCAGAGCCGTTACCAATATCAAAGCCGAACTTGGAGTCTGTCTGGCCGGTCGAGATATATTCATGTGTGTGAGCCTCAACGCCTGGGGTTACGCGCAGCAAAATTTTAACCTGAACCTGCTTCTCAGCGGCAATCGCCTGAAGCATGTGCAGCTCCACTTCATTGTCGACAACAAAGCAGCCGATCTTGGCGTCCAGCGCCATCTCGATCTCTTCGATCGTCTTGTTGTTGCCATGGAAGTGAATACGCTCTGCCGGGAAGCCCGCCTGCAGCGCTGTGTACAGCTCGCCGTCGGATACAACATCCAGGGACATGCCTTCCTCTTCTGCCAGACGGCACATCGCCATAACGCAGAACGCCTTGCTGGCATATGCCACCTGGAATTTCAAGCCAGACGCCTTAAAAGCTTCGATATATTCTCTTGCCCGGTCTCTGACCGCTTGCTCATCCACAATATAAAGAGGGGTGCCATACTGGGCTTTAAGCTCTGAAGTGTCACAGCCCCCGATTTCAAGATGTCCATTCTCATTGATTGTGCTAGTACCGTGTAGAAACATGCCTGCAATTCCTCCGATCAATATTTTAAAAATGGGTAATCGAGTAATTCTACACAGTATAGCAGACAAGACCCTCAAAAAGAAATGGATTATTACACAGAACGTTTGTATTGATTAAGTTTGATTGCCCGGCTTCATCTCAGGACCCATCTTGCTGTTGTCCCTCGTTTTGTTGATGGACGGGCGTTTTCTGGAATACAGCAGTGGCTTGCGGAGCAATACCTCGCCCATAGCCTTTGCACTAAAAGGAATAAACGGCCACAGGTAGGAGGAGTTATACGAGCGATGTGTAGTCAACAGCACAATGAGCAGCGTCGTCCCCGCGACAAAGCCCTTTACACCGAACAACGCCACCGCAATCAGCAGCACCAAACGGACAGCACGGTTGGCAAGCCCCAGCTCATAACTCGGTGTCGCAAACATTCCGATCGCGGCCACAGCCATATACAGAATAACCTCATTGACGAAGAATCCGGTTTTGACCGCAATGTCTCCAATCAGGATGGCAGCAATCAGGCCCATGGCTGAGGCCAGCGGCGTCGGTGTATGCACCGCGGCCAGCCGCAGCAGATCCACACCAAACTCAATGATCAGAAACTGCATAATGATCGGCAGCTTTGCATTCTCCTGCGGACCGAGAATCTCGAGAAAAGGCGGCTTGAGCTCGGGATGGACGACCAGCAGCATCCAGAGCGGGAGCAGAAACATGGAGGCCAGTATTCCGCCAAAGCGAATCCAGCGCAAATACGTTCCCATAAACGGCGTCTGCCGGTTCTCTTCCGCATGTTGACATAAATCAAAGAACGTGGTCGGCATGATCATCACGCTGGGCGATGTATCCACCATAACCACGACCCGTCCCTCCAGCAAATGAGAGGCAACTACATCGGGTCTTTCCGAGTACCTGACGAGCGGATAGGGATGCCAGCCGCGGTTGACGATGGCCTCCTCCAGCTGCTTGTCCGCCAGCGGAAGTCCTTCCAGGTCCAGCTTGTTAATCTTGTCGCGGATGGCTTCCACCTGAACCTGATCGACGATATCATCCACAAAAACAATGGCAACATCCGTCTGTGTCCGCCGTCCGACCTTCATAATCTCACAGTTCAGTCCCGGGTCACGCACCCGCCTGCGGATCAGGTTGATGTTCGTGAGCAGGGTTTCGGTGAAGCCGTCGCGCGCTCCGCGGACGACACGCTCCACCTCCGGCTCTGCCGGACTACGCGACGGATAGCTGCGGGTATCCAGGATAATCGCCCGGTTCTCGCCTTCTATAAAGATGGCACTTTGGCCTACCAAAGCCTCGTTGATCGCCTCGCTCAGCTTCAGCGTGTCAGCTACCTGAACGAACGGAATATACTGGTTCTTGATCGCTTGGACCGGGTGAGACTTTAAATCCCCGGTGTCCAGCAGGGTCAGCCGGTTCAGGATCAATGTCGTCACGTCACTGTTAATCAGGCCATTGACGAACAGGATCGCGGTGCTTCGGCCTCCGATGACCATTTCCCGCAGCACGATGTCAAAAGAGCGGTTCAGACCGACAATATCCTCCAGAGCGCTCTTTAAATCCTTCAGCCTGACGGGGATTTCATCCTTTCCCAGCCAGTATTCTACCGATTCCTCTGTATTGGCCGAGGTTTCGGCATCTCTTTTTTCCAGATGGGCCTTCTCCTTCATTTCTTTCATGACGCTTGGCGGAACCGGGGGAACCTCTTCTCTGCCGAATCCGGTCGATTTGTCTTCCATTTCTTCCATAGTCATTCTCCTCCTTGATGGGGATGGGCTAAGGCCTGTAAATAAACCAGTCAAACAGTGAGCCTGCGACCTTTCCGGCTACCATCGCCATGAGCAGGCCGAATAAATACCCTGTCATCTTCAGCCTTTTGGCGAGAATCGGCAGGACATTCAGCACCTCCGTCAGCGCCGCAGCCAGCAGTCCGATAAAGATGCCGCACCATAATCCGATCAAAGTGCTGGTAACCCGTCCCAGCGGAATACTCCAATGCCAGAAATCCGCCAGTGTTCCGATCAGCGAGCCGCCGATCAGTGCACCCTCGTACCAGTGAACCCGGTGATAGGTGCGCGTTAACTGAGCCAGTCTCGGAATAATATCCAGCACGATGATCAGGGCGATCACTCCGCCGCCCACGGCGACGCCGCCGGCAACGCCAAGCAGAATAGACAGTGCATCATGAAGCTTGAGCATTACCGCCGTCTCCCTGACGAAGGCCCAATATGCGTTGTGCGGCTGCGATATTCCTCGGCTACGACAAACTGGTCGAGATTTTCTTGATACAGAAACATTTCCACTTCCAGCGGGGTCGGCTCTTCATTCCATTTTTTCTTGAACAGATGGTTAAAAAAAACGGTCATCCCGAAGCCGATCCCGAGCGAATATGCCGTCTGAAACAGATACGGATGCTCATCCCGCTCCCCGGTGACCATCTCCACAATCCGGACCTGCACCTCCAGCATGTTCACATCCGCGTGGAAGTTCATAATCGTCAGCGCGGAGCCGAAGAACAGCAGCAGCCAGACGAGTGGAAACCAGATCCAGGACGGCTTGGCCTCTCTTCCCGTCAGCTCAATCAGCGTATGATTATGTCCCATCGGCTCGATGCGGGCACCAGGGATCAGCATCAGAATCTTCGGGATGATCTGAATAAGATCCAGTAGCAGGCGATTGCCTTCCTTCTCCTTGGGCACAGCGATCACCAGATTACGAAGCGGCTCCTCCCATTCGCGGTCACAGATGAGAAAAGCAACCTGACCCAGCATAATAGGCTGGCTGCGCGGAAGTGAAATTCGGCTGCGAAGCTGAACAAATATGGTCGGAGCGGGATTCCTGTTCATCCAAAAACACTCCTTCACTGCTAAATTGCTTTTAGTATGGGAAATTCAAGTCGGTTCTACTCTTTGAAGCTTTTCCAGTTCAAGCCAGGCTTGTATCGCAAAAAGGACCGCCACTGCCAGACCCTGCATCTGGAGTGACGGCCCTTTCGCTACTGGGCAATCTGATTTTTGATGTTTTGAAGAATTTTTTTCTCCAGCCTGGAAACCTGCACCTGGGAAATTCCCAGCCGCGAGGCTACCTCCGACTGAGTCTGGTCGCGGTAATACCGCAAGTAGACAATCAGCCGCTCCCGTTCGGAGAGTCCTTCAATGGCCTCATTGAGAGCCAGCTTGTCAAACCACCGTTCCTGAGATTCGTCGGCGATCTGATCCATTAAGGTAATGGGATCTCCGTCGTTCTCAAACACGGTTTCATGAATCGAGGTGGGAGGCTTGTTCGCCTCTTGTGCAAACACAACCTCCTCCGGGGTGACGCCCAGCTCCTCAGCGACCTCCTTCACGGTCGGGAGACGGTCAAGATGCTTGGAGAGCTCGTCCCTCTTCTTGCGCACCTTGTTCGCCATTTCCTTCAGCGAGCGGCTGACCTTCAGCGTCCCGTCATCACGGAGAAAGCGCTGAATCTCGCCGATAATCATCGGTACAGCATAGGTTGAGAATTTCACGTCATAGCTGAGATCAAATTTGTCCACAGATTTCAGCAGTCCGATACAGCCGATCTGAAACAAATCCTCCGGCTCATATCCGCGGTTCATAAAGCGCTGCACCACCGACCAGACCAGACGAATGTTACAATTCACCAGTGTATCCCGGGCCACATTATCTCCGCTTTGGCTAAGTGCGATCAAACGTTTAACCTCAGCGTCGTCCAAATAAGTCTGCGAAGCTTTCTTCACATCGGCATCCATGTGTCCAACCCCTAATTATACAAAGCTTTCTTGGATTCAATCCTTTTTTTCATTTTGATCGCGGTGCCGGATCCCGGCTCACTGACAACATCGAATTCATCCATGAAATTTTCCATGATCGTAAAGCCCATGCCTGATCTTTCCAGCTCCGGCTTGGAGGTATACAGCGGCTGCTTCGCCATCTCCAGATCCTCGATTCCCTGACCCCGGTCCTCAATAATCAATGTGATGACGTCCCCGTCAATGGACGCTTGAATCCGCACTTTACCCTGAGGATCACTGTCATAGCCATGAATAATGCAGTTGGTCACGGCCTCGGACACGACGGTCTTCAGGTCACTCAGCTCATCCATGGTTGGATCCAGCTGAGAGATAAAGGCGGCCACGGCGACCCGGGCAAAGCCTTCATTCTCTGATTTTGCCGCGAATTCAAGCGTCATGAAATTATGCTGTGCTTGTGCTTCACTCATGACACAACCTCCAAACCCGAAAGTGCAGTAACCTCGTCTTCATAGATCGGCATAATCTTAAACAGGCCCGACATTTCCAGCAGGCGGTACACCGCCGGCTTCACATCGCATACCGCCATTTTTCCGCCCTTTTGCTTTATAATCTTGTAACGACCCAGGATTACACCGAGTCCCGAGCTGTCCATAAACTCCAATTCTTTAAAGCTCAGCACCAGATGCTCCGTCTGCCGCCGTGAAATCGCCTCATCCAGCTGCATTCGGACCAGATCTGCCGTGTGGTGATCCAGCTCCCCTGACAGTCTGACGATCAGCACGTGGCGCTGATGCTCCATATTTACGTTTAAATTCATGCTTGCTCACTCTCCTCCCTGACTTGAACAAGGATTTCTACGAAGTGATTTCACTTTCCTGCTCCCCGACAAAACTAGAAGAAAACCCCTATGAATCTACATGAAACAGCTGCTGGGTCGTGCGCTTGAACAGCTTCCAGAACCCGGCTCTCTGAATCGCTGAGGATGAGGTCAGCTCAAATTCCTTGATCAGCGCCTCTCCCTGATACACCTTCAGCGTCCCGAGCACTTGGCCTTCTGAGACCGGAGCAGCAATGCTTTCAGGCAGAACAATTTCGTGACGCAGCTCCTCGGTTTTACCGCCTTTTTTTACAAGAACGCGGTAATCCTGCTTCGCCTGCAGCTGAATTTGAGGCTCCGAGCCTTTGGATATCTTAACGGTACCCAGCATCTCGCCCTTCTTGAACACGGCATGCATTTGATACTGGGCGAACGCGTAATCGAACATTTTAGATATTTCAGCATTTCTGATCTTCGTATCCGGTGCTCCCAGCACGACCGCCACTGCACGAAGGCCGTCCCGCTGCGCTGTAGCAGACAAGCAGAACTTGGCTTCTGATGTATACCCAGTTTTCAGTCCGTCTGCGCCGGCATAGAAGCGTACCAGCTTGTTCGTATTGACGAGCCAAAAGGGCTTCTCGGAGTCCTTGCGCAAATAATCCTGATAGGCTCCTGTATATTTCGTAATACCCTCATATTGCAGCAGCTCACGGCTCATGAGTGCAATGTCGTGGGCGGAGCTATAATGATTCTCGGCAGGCAGTCCATTACAGTTGACAAAATGAGTATCCTTCATCCCGAGCTCTGCTGCCTTTTCATTCATCATGCGAACAAATTCTTCCTCCGACCCGGCAATCTTCTCCGCCATAGCCACTGAGGCATCATTTCCGGAAGCCATCGCAATGCCCTTCAGCATCTCTTCCACCGTCATCTCTTCACCCGGCTCCAGAAAAATCTGCGATCCTCCCATGGATGCGGCATACTCACTCGTGCGAACGAGATCGGTCCACTTGAGCCGCCCTTCATGAATGGCCTCCATGGTCAGCAGCATGGTCATAATCTTGGTAATGCTGGCCGGTGGCAGCTTATCATGGCTGTTCTTTTCATAAATGATTGTGCCTGTATCGGCATCCAGCAACACCGCGGAGCGTGCATTCGGAGCCAGCTCACTGCCCGCGTTCTGTCCGGCTGTCTTTTCTTCAGCATAACCGGGAGCAGCATGGAGCAGCATGCATACCGCTAACAGACCGGCTATTAATGTTTTTTTCACGAGGTCCCCTCCTGACATAGGTTACAGCTAGCCGCAGATGCGGTTATGAATCCATTGTCGTCAGGTTGTCGTTAGATTATTCCAATTCCCAAGATGCATTCCATAATATTTACCTTTCCTGACATGAAAAAAAGGCCGGGAACCGTGCACCAAGCACGGTCTCCGACCTCTGTTCGAACAAGCTGCTGTCACGCTTACATTCCAGGAATAATGGCCGTCACAAGGTCCAGGAAGGTCTCCCGGACCATTTCCGCGGTCTCCATGACCTCGTCATGAGATAACGGCTGGTCCAGAATGCCTGCTGCCATATTGCTGATGCAGGAAATACCCAGCACCTCCAGACCGGCATGGCGGGCGACTATAACCTCTGAAACGGTAGACATTCCTACTGCATCTGCCCCCAGGGTACGCAGCATCCTAATTTCTGCCGGCGTCTCGTAGGTAGGGCCAAGCAGCCCCGCATACACGCCCTGCTGCAGCGAAATGCCGCGCTGCTCCGCCGTGTTCAAAGCGAGGCGGCGAAGGCGGCGGCTGTAGGCCTCCGACATATCCGGAAAGCGCACGCCGAGTGCCTGATCATTGGGACCGGTCAACGGATTGACTCCGGTCATGTTCAGATGATCCGTAATCAGCATCAGATTGCCTGGCTCAAAATCCGTATTTACACCGCCGGCTGCATTCGTAACGAGCAGGCTCTGCACGCCGAGCTGCTTCATGACTCTTACCGGAAAGGCCGTCAGCTCCGGGCCGTAGCCCTCATACATATGAAAGCGGCCCTTCATCATGACGACCGGACGCTCCTGGATGAATCCCAGCAGCAGCTCGCCGTCATGGCCTTCCACTGTCGATACCGGGAAATGAGGAATTTCGTGATAAGGAATTGACACGGTATCTGTCAGCAAATCCGCCAGCACGCCGAGGCCGGAGCCCAGGATCAGTCCCACCTCCGGCTTCACGCCCCCTTTGCCTGCAATATAAGCTGCTGCTTCTTGAATCTTTTGACCTTGTGTTGCTGTCATTTCATGCACCTCTCCCTAAAGTTTAGCGTGTTTATTTCAGTTGTTCCAAAAAGCTTTGACCGTGCTCCGGCATCTTGGCTTTGAAGTTATCGGCGATCGTGGCGCCGACATCGGAGAACGTACTTCTCAATCCAAGATCTCCCGTTTGCGTGAGCCCCGGGCTGTATGCGAGCAAAGGCACAAACTCCCGGGTATGGTCCGTCCCGGCATGAACCGGATCGTTCCCGTGGTCTGCGGTCAGAATGAGCAGATCGTCGTTCTTCAGCTGATTTAAGAGATCCGGCAGAGCATCATCAAACTCCTTCAGCGCCTGTCCATAGCCTGCTGGATCGCGGCGATGACCGTACAGCGAATCGAAATCCACAAGATTCGTAAACAGCAGACCGTGGAAATCCTTGCTCAGCTGGCTGATCGTTTCCTCGACACCGTGCTGATTGCTCTTGGTTGGATAGGATTGCGTAACCCCTTCATTCGTAAAAATATCGCTGATCTTGCCAACCGCAATTACATCCAGCTCCTGCCTTGCCAACGCATTCATTACGGTAGGCTCCGGCGGCTTGACCGCATAATCATGCCGGTTTGGCGTTCGTTTGAATTGTCCGGGCTGGCCTGTATAAGGCCTTGCAATGACTCGTCCCACTGAGAATTCCGGCTGCAATGTCAGCGTCCGGGCTATTTCACACGCCCGGTACAGCTCTTCCAGCGGGATAACCTCCTCGTGAGCTGCAATCTGAAATACACTATCCGCCGATGTGTAGACGATCCAGGAGCCTGTCCTCATCTGCTCTTCGCCGTATTCTTCAATAATTTCAGTGCCGGAGGCCGGCTTGTTGCCCAGCACCTTGCGCCCGGTCGCCTGCTCGAATTGAGCAATCAAGGCTGATGGAAAGCCGTTCTCGTAGGTGTTAAACGGAGTCTCCACCTTGAGGCCCATCAGCTCCCAGTGCCCGGTCATCGTGTCTTTGCCCACCGAAGCCTCCTGCATTTTGCCAAAATAAGCCTTGGGCTGAGTCGCAGCACTTACCTGCGGCAGACCTTCAATGTTACCCAGTCCCAGCTTCTGCAAATTCGGCAGCTGTAATTGGGGGTTATGCTCTAATATGTGGCGCAGGGTATGCGCTCCTTCATCTCCGAACTTATTCGCATCCGGCGCTTCTCCAATCCCTACACTGTCAAGAACAATCAGGCAGATTCTGCGAAACGGTGTGGTATGGGATAGTGTCATATTCAATCACTCCTTGGCCTTGTAGTCTGAATCGTTCGTTACACCAATTGGGGGTCGTCTATTGCAAGATCATCACTGCGGCTTCCCGGCCCGGGGATGAAAATGGTCGTAGACCTCCTTCATGCTGCTTCTGCGGGACGTCAGGTAGATTTGGGTCGTCGATAAATCAGAATGACCCAGCATCTCCTGCACGGAGCGTAAATCTGCTCCATTGTCCAGCAAATGAACCGCGAAGGAATGCCTAAGAGTATGAGGCGTGATGTCTCCCTGAATTCCCGCCTCCTGGCTGTACTTCTTCAGGATTTTCCAGAATCCCTGGCGGCTTAGCCGCTGTCCCCGGCTGTTCAGAAACAGTGCCGGTTCACGATCCTCTTGCTTCAGCAGCTTGAGGCGGTGCTCATCTACATACTGCTTCACACACTGGGCTGCTAGTGGGCTCACCGGCAAAATCCGCTCTTTACCGGAGCTGCCTTTGCAGCGGATAAATCTCAGCTCGGTGTGAACATCCTCCACATCCAGATTGATAAGCTCCGACACGCGAATGCCTGCAGCATAGAGCAGCTCCAGCATCGCCTTATCCCGGGCTCCAGACGCAGTTGCTGCAGCAGGGGCTGACAACAGGCTGTCTACCTGCTCGATGGTCAATGTGCTTGGCGTTTTACGCTCGGCTTTGGGCGATTCCAAATGCACAGAGGGATCCTGCTGCAGCATCTGATTTCTAACCAGATATTGAAAAAAAGATTTCAGCGATACGATGCTCCGCATAACTGTGGATACCGCTCTCCCCTGCTGCTTCAGATGCCCGATATACAGACTGAGCTGCGTCCGGTTTACATCCACCAGATGCTCCGTGCCCCGCTCGGCGGCATATTCCATAAATCCTGTAATATCATTGCGATAGGAAGCCAGCGTGCTGGGACTCAAGCCTTTCTCGTCCGCCATGTACGTTATATAGCTTTCCAGGTGCTCTTTCATTGCATATTCTGCTCCTTCACTCCGCCTTCATATACCACTCGCTTTACTCTCCATACCAATAATACAGCTTGAGCCGATCACCAGGCGAGAAGGAATGGCTCGGCAGATCATTCGGGTTAAAGGCCTTGATTGCATGTCCGACAGGCACCCGGTACGGATCAGGCGGAATCATCCAGCTGCCAGCCCAGTCCAGCAGGACATAAAACATCAGGGTGAGCATCGCAAACGCCATGGTAAAACGAAGAAACGCCCCTATTTTTCGAATTGAAATAATCATTCACAGACCCCCTACACGCAGATGGTATCCCTACCAGATTATGAAGCATCTGTCCCGGGTATGACCGAACGTCTTGGAAGAGCCTGGTCTGGCTTGGCAGAGGGCCTATCATTCACTAAACGCAAATGACAGCCGTGAACCCGTGCTTCTATCACCCTCACGCCGCAGCAGTCTCAAAGGCTCAAAAAAAGCCCTCCCGGAAATGATCTTTCCGCAAGAGGGCTGTTCTGTCGCGTGAGTTTCTAATCCATTCCTTTATAGCCGGTTAGGCCTGTTCACCATGATCCGGGCTGTCCTTCTCCTTGCATCGGTAACAGATGCCGTGGAAATCAAGCCGGTGATCATGAACGGTAAAATTAAATTCCTTCTCCAGCCGTTCCTCCAAAGGTCCCAGCCAGTCCTCACGGATCTCGTCCATGCTTCCGCATTGAGTACATATTAGATGATGGTGATGATGCTTCGATGTATCTGTACGCAGATCGTACCGGGCAACGCCGTCACCGAAGTTAATCTTCTCGACCACATGCAGCTCACTCAAGAGCTCCAGGGTCCGGTACACGGTCGCCAGGCCGATTTCAGGAGCTTTCTCTTTGACGAGCATAAACACATCTTCTGCGCTGAGATGATCGTCCTCATTCTCCAACAATACGCTGACGGTGGCTTCCCTTTGGGGCGTTAATTTATAGCCTTGGGATTGTAACTGCTGTTTGATTTTGTCGATCCGTGCTTCCATCGTTCCCCTCCCCCTTGGAAATCACTGCACGCAATTGTCACTTCCTTCATTATAGGGGGACTTTACAAACAAAGTCAAACGGTTTTCACAGTCAAACAGGGCCTCATGACGGCAGCAGTAAAGGCGCGACCCACCTCATCATCTGGGGAGAGATCCAGGTCTCCAGCGACGCCGCTACCAGCATGAGCAGGGCCATCAGAGCCATAACACCTGCATAAGCGACAAAGGGCTTCTTCAGGCTTCCTCCCTTCTGGGAAAGCAGGCGGCTTCGTATAATATACAAGGAGAATCCCATAGCGGCCACGCTGCTGATTAACAGCACCGGAATGAGAAGCAGATTGTGCGGAACGACAGAAACGAGCGCAAAGAGCAGCCCTTTCCAGGCGTATTGTCCGACCATGTATCCTACGGTGAAGCCGATCAGTACCCCTTTTAAAAAATCAAGCACTAGAATGCCCGGCAGCCCGATTACCGACAGACCAAGCAGGAAGATCAGTCCGATCCACTTTATATGCAGGACAGCAATGCTGCGGAAGTCTGGAGGGGCATCGCTGCCGCTATCGCCCAGACTCACAAACAAATGCTGAAGATATCCCGCGAGATCCTGCTGCTGCTCCAGGGACAGCGCATTGACCATCAGCGCCCCGAACAGCACGCCAACGAGAAACAGGACGGCCACGAACACGTAGAGCGGCAGCTGGTCCTTCAGGCTTTGACGCAACCATGTCATCGGGATTATACGCTCCTTTCAGAAGGTCTCTCCCTACACTCTATGACATAGCTTGGCCTCCTATGACGGCGGGGCGTAAACCTCCCGCCGAATTGCATAAATGTGCCTTGAAGGCGAATACGTGATTGTAATGCTCGGACTATTCTTTTGGATATACTGAGCACTTCCCGGTGCCTTAGTATTGATCACTTGATCATACTGATTCAGATTAACATCCAAAATTTTCATGATCCAGAGGAAAGCTACATCTTTCTCAGAGTCCGGTGCAATAAGGGCGGCCATATGCTGTTTTATTTCCGGCGTTGATCGGAAAAGCTTAATCTCAATAATTTGATCCTTACTGAGGTCATAGTGCACAGTGGCCAATTCACCAAAATGAATTTCTAAATCAAATACTTCAACATCATAATAATTCACCTGACGGACGTTGGTTACCAATAGCTCCTGAGCAATCCCCATACTTTTCAATACTGCGCTTACCTTTCGATTCACTTCATCTGGTACAGATGTTACTGGCTTCGATACAGAAAGCGCTTGGATATTTCCTTGCTCAAATTTGGCGTGGAACGACTTACCTTCAACAGTCACCGTAACGAGCTGATCCTTGACGTGCCTTTGTACTGAATAATTACGAGGTAAAGAGATCCCCTGCTTCGCCAATTCGGTCTGTAATTTGTATTCTTCATCTCGTCCCAATGAGCTATGGGCCATCCACGCTTTCGATTCTACCTGATACGCTCCAGTTTTATTATGAATCCAGATCCAGGCATGATCCTCTCCAGTCCCTCGATATGAAAATAGTGTTTGCTCACTATGAGCTTCGCTCTTTTCTAGCATCATCTCTTTTCCAACAATGTTCTCCATGACCCACGATGCACGTGCTCGCAGGTCCGATGCTTTTAGAACTGAACTACTCGTTTCCGTATTCATGAATTGTCCGGGATTCAGAGTCCCTATGATCGTTAGAATTAAAGCAGTGATTCCAAGTCCTAAAGTTATGTTCAGAAATAGAACCCCGCCCCGTCTCCGCTTTGTAACAGGTATTGATTCACGACTTTCAATCGTTTGCAGCACTTTAGCGTAATTTGAATTTGTAAAGCCATGCCGAAGAAACGGTCCGTTCTGAGCCTGCTTATACCAATCTGGTCTTGTATGCTTCACTGATCTTCCTCCTTCAGCTTGGACTGTACTTTTTCACGAGCACGATACAGTCTGGATTTCACAGTACCCTCAGCAAGACCGGTCAGCCTGCTCATTTCTTTGATGGACATCTCAAACTTTAAGTCCAAGACTAGAATTTCTCTGAATTTATCAGGAAGCTTCATGATATGATCCCATATTTCATGGACATGGTCTTGTGCCATAAATTGTTTCTCCGCGGATTCTGCTGACGCACACAACAGGTCCGGACTTACTGCATCCCGGTAACCTAAAAATGCAGTGATCGTTTTAAACCGAAAGTACTTCGATCTGCTATAACTATAGGCAGTGTTTCTGGTAATGGACAACAGCCAGCTCTTCAGTGAACTGCGACCCTTAAAGGTTCCTATGCTCTTATAACATTTGACAAACACATCCTGAGATATTGTATCTGCCATTTCTGTATCTTTTGTTAAGAAATACGCGTAATTCCACACATCCCCTCCGTGACAATTCATAATCTCTTCAATCGACCACACCTCAACCGCCGCATCTTTATCCATACATGGAATATTCATGTCCAAACCAATCACCTCTGACAATAAGACTGCATAAGGCGAGAAAGGGTTCCCTTTTATTGCAAAAAAACCTTTCTTCTGTTCTCGGTTTCCAGATTTCACGGAAAACCGAGGTTCCAAAAGAAAGGTTTTAAATAAAGCCTAGCTAGGCTTTGTAATTCTCCCGTAAACACCGCCGCCGCCGGAGGATAGCTGCAGCGTACCGCTGCGAGCCATCAGAATATGACGAGCAATGGCTGCTCCCGCAGTCCTGGTAAGCTCCTCTTCAGTAGCCTGATGAAGGATCGCCATTTCGCTTCCGAAGGCGGCCAGGAGCCGTTTCAGCGTGACTTTTCCCAAGCCCGGAAGGAATTCCAGCGGTACCTGAACAAGATATGGCGGGCGGTGCACAGGAACGACAGGCTTCCTCCGGTCCGCAATGGAAAGAATTCGATCCAGCACGCCTTGAACGGGGTTCAGGCTTCCGCACAGCGGGCAGCGATGTGGTGTGGAATGATTGAAATGCTCCTCCAGGACACTGCCGCAGCTACGGCAAAAGGTCCGATGATACTTACCCAGCCGGGGGTCCAGTCCGTAATTCCGGACAACCCGTCGTCCTTTTTTGCGCTGGATGGCCATGACAAATTCGTCATACGACGGATGATCCAATAACAGGACATTGTACTCACGGCCGATTTTAGAGAGGGAATGGGCATCCGAATTAGTCAGAAACGTAAACTCATCCAGCTCAGACAGCAAACCTGCCATAGAGGTATCCGCACTCAAGCCCAGCTCGACCGCAAAAATGAGTGAAGGGTCCAGCACACGCTCCATCCGGTCTGACATACTGCCGTAGAGGCCTTTATACGGCGTGAAGATATGTGCCGGAATGAGCAGCCCTCCGCGCTCCGCAACCTCCCGCTGCAGGAGCCGCGGCTCAACATACAAGCGCTGAGAGCTAAGCTGAACATTTTTCATAGAACGAGACATCCATAATGTAAAGCTCTTCATGTCCGCAAGCGTCCGCAAGTAAACAAGCACATGGCAGGCTCCCAGCTCCGGAATCGCAATTTCAAGCTCACAGCCTAACAGAATGACCGTGTTCTCATAGGCAATCCCTCCGCCTGCAAGCTCCTGCATCACACCGTCGCGCAAGCAAGCCTCAATATCTGCCTGTACAGAAGGAGAATGGCAGTCAATGATCCCGATCATATGGATGCCCTTGCGCTCCGCAGCCTCTTTGGCTATGGCTTCAAAGGTTAGGTTTTTGCTGCCGCTGATCTTGACAGACTGCCCGTTGCCCGCTCTGCCAATGTGAATATGGAAGTCACCATAATAGGGCTGCAGGTGATCCAGATTCTTTGTGGACACTTAAAGGCTCCCGGTCAGCTTGTATATTTTCCAGGCGTAGACAGCCATGATCGTTTTGGCATCGCTAATCCGCTCCTCCTGAATCAGGCGCTCCGCCTCCTCCAGCGTAACCTCCGTCATCTCCAGGAATTCATCCTCGTCGGGCTGCATCGCTCCGGCCTGAAGCTCCTCAGCCAGATATAAATGAATGATCTCGTTGGCAAAACCGGGCGAGGTATAAAAGGATTGCAGCTTCCGGATCGTCCCGCATGAGTAGCCCGTTTCTTCTTGAAGCTCTCTTTTCGCGGCTTCCAGCGGATCCTCTCCCGGCTCCAGCTTGCCAGCAGGAATTTCGACCTCTGTCCGGCCAAGGGGCTGCCTGTACTGCTCCACGACTAGCATTTTGTCCTGATGAAGCGCAAGGACGGCAACAGCTCCCGGGTGCCGCACAACCTCTCTCGTAGCCATACTTCCATCCGGCAGCATCACAGTATCAACCTGTAGAGAAATGATCTTGCCATTAAAAATAGAATCGCTGGAAATGGTGCTTTCATCTAACGCTTCATTCGCGGGGTGACGGGAATCCGCAGATGGGCTCATGTAAAATAACCTCCTTGGTATAAAAACGTCATGTCTGACCATGCTTTTGCATAGGGTGTATTATATCAAACTTTCGATGAAAGAAGGAAACAGGCATGAAGAGCTATCGCGGCACAAATTCGATTCACTGGGTGGGACAGGCCTGGCAGATTAAAATCATGCTGAAGCAATGGCAGCAAACCTGGGGTCCAGACGCCCGAATCCAAGATTTGATCCACGACAAAATGGTGTATAAACGCGAAAAATAACCTCTAGTCTTAGGACTATATACTTAAATTTCGACTTTTTTCTATTTTTTTCGTACTTTAACCATGACTTTTTCCCTTTACGAGTGTTCTATACATGGGAGGTTGCCTATGAGAGAACTTATGGATTGGAATTACGAACATGAACCAGCACCGTCACAGCCTTTTGCACTCGGTCAGTGGTACGAGAGACGCGGAAGGCTTCATAAAGCGCTGTCCTGCTTTAAGGCAGCCGCCCTGGATTTACCGGTTCAAGGACAGCACCCGGCCGGCCAGGCCACTCCATCGGAGCTGTGGATGCACTACGGAAGAATTCAAGCCAAGTTAAATCGTGCTGCCGAAGCCGATCAAGCCTTCAGACAAGCCTTGCTGCTGGGAGGCGGCGATATTCTGCCGGCGTTACAGGAGTGGGCCGCGCTGCTTCATAAGAATAAATGGTCAGATTCAGAAATTTACGAGCGCTTTAGGTCTGAGGATGTCCTTCAGCTTGTCCCGCCGCAAGCCGCAGGGGAAGCCTTAATGTATATCGGCGCTTATGCCGAAGCTGCCCGCTGCTATGACTCGGTGCCTGCTCTGACAGGCGGAGACAGAATCAGGCATATTCAGTGCCTGATTCTGTGCCGGCGTCTGGAGGATGCCGTGTCATTGATTCTGCAATGGCTTCAAGGTCAGGATGCAAGCCCAAGCCTGCTCACATCCGAGGAGTCCAGCTTCGCCAATCATGCCTTGCTGCTCTGCCAGTGGAGATTACACGGGATTGTTCCGGAACCGGCTGGAGACAGCGCCCCTAGCTTTCGCCAGCAAATGGCTAACACGGCTATAGCGCTAGGCATGCTTGCTGAAGCCGAGCAGCTATTACAACGTGAAGGAAGAAGCGGAGAGCTGCTGCTGATTCAACATCTTTATGAGGAAGGGTACTTCAAGAGTGCACTGGAGCGTCTGCAGCATATCCATCTTAGCAGCTCCGAGCTGACTCATTGTGAGGCTGCAAGAATCCAGATGATTCGCGCCGAGCTGCTTTACGATCAGCATCTATATGCAGAAGGCGCAAGTGCGTTTAAGCTGCTCCGCTTGCAGAGCCCTCACCTCATGCTTGCCAAATACGGTGAAGCAGCATGCTGCCTTCAGGCTTCACTAAGCTCGTTATCCGCCCGGATTGAGAAGCTGTGTGCGTCACCCGCGGCTCAAGAACAGGTGGTTCGTTATATGGAATGCATCCACAGTGCGCTGCATGTGCTCGAAAGCAGCGGCTGGCATACCTCCTGGACACCGGGCCAGCTTAGAAGAGAAACAGCCCCCCGCCAGGCGGCATGCTTAAACTAGTGAAGGATGCTCCAAACAATAACAAAGGGGAGCATATCAAAGTAGATTCTTGTTTAACGAGGCAGCTCACTTGAGTGAGATCTGAAGCAAAAAATAAAGACATGGTGGAGTCAGGCTGGTGATCCCAGCACCGCCTGGTCTTTATTTAGGGTCTGTTGCCGCCTTCTTCAACAGGTTATGAGCAAGCGAAAGCCATCACACCAAGAAATTTGGGGGCAACAGCAAGGGGAGGAACGTTTCGTACGCGGAGCATCTCGCAACAACAAACGAGGCCATCCCGCAAGACCCTAGATCTTGTGGGACAGCCCCTTTTCTTTTCGTGCTTCTTAATGCGCCTTAATGCTGAGTCTCTTGAAAAAGAGAAAGAACAATTGTGGCTGCCTTTACAAGATTATCCGCATGGATACGCTCTTTCGTGGTATGGATGTTCTCATAGCCTACCGCCAGATTCACCGTCGGAATGCCAAGTCCGTTAAATACATTGGCATCACTCCCGCCTCCCGAAGTAAACAGGCTAAGCTTCAGGCCGGCCGCCTCAATGGCTCGCTTCGCAAGCTGAACAACCTCGTCATGCTCGTTGTAGCTGTATGCCGGGTAAATAATTTCGCTGCGAAACTCACTTTTGGCTCCATACTCGCGTGCCGTCGTTTCCAGCGCTTCCCGCATATTCGAGATTTGCTGCTCTACCTTCTCCTGGACGATACTGCGTGCCTCTGCATCAATCTGTACATAGTCACACACGATGTTTGTTGGTCCACCGCCTTGAAACTTGCCAATGTTGGCTGTCGTCTCTTTATCGATCCGGCCCAGCTTCATCGCAGCAATCGACTTTGCGGCGACCTGAATGGCGCTGATGCCGTCCTCGGGGTTGACTCCGGCATGTGCTGACCTGCCATGAATGACCATCTGGATGCGCGCCTGGGTAGGCGCCGATACGGCAACAGAGCCAACCTCTCCGTTCGAGTCAAGGGCGAAGCCAAAATCAGCGTCAAGCAGATCCGGCTTCAGTGCCCGAGAGCCGACAAGTCCAGACTCTTCTCCGGCTGTTATGACGAACTGAATCTGACCATGAGGCAGGTTGTTCTCCTGAACCACCCGGATGCTTTCCAGCAATGCGGCAAGCCCTGCTTTATCATCCGCACCCAGGATCGTAGTTCCGTCACTGCGGATATATCCGTCTTCCCCAAGCTCCGGCTTTACCCCTTTCCCCGGTGTTACGGTGTCCATATGACAGGTGAATAAGAGCTTGGGAGCATGCTCAGCCTGCTCCGCCTCCCAGGTTACAATGAGGTTGCCTGAGCCATGACCTGTTCGCTCTTTGGAATCATCCTCCTGCACTTGAAGGCCCAGCGCGCCGAATTTCTTTTTCAGTACTTCACTGATCTGTTCCTCGTGCCTGGTTTCACTATCAATGGAGACAAGCTCCATAAATTCATTCAGGATTCGTTCCCGGTTTACCACTGGACTTCCCTCGCTTTCTCTGATAAGTTACAATAAGTCTAAACGTTGAACCGTCGGGGACAACCTGCATCCGTTCATGAACTCAAAATCAAAGGAGTAGCATCATGCAGCAAAAAAAATGGTTTCGCATCGTCATCTACCTCATGCTGGCCGCTATGATCGGCTCTACCCTGTTTATTGTGCTTGAACCTCTGCTTCTGCCATAGCGCCCCCTGATTGCATGCATTCAGGACCAATCAGGCGGCAGCTTAGCCTCATAAGGAAATACCCGGGTGAAGCATGCTGTAATCTCCCGGGCCGCTTCCTCCATGTCGATTTCCCCTCCGATACACTCTTCCAGCGAGGTAATGCCATACTGCTGAATTCCACACGGAACGATGCCGGCAAAGCCTTCCTGCTTCACCTGGTCCTTAATGTTAAGCGCAAAACCATGGCTCGTAATAAAGCCGCGGTGCTGCCGCGCCTTATTAAACTTCACCCCAATGGCACAGATCTTGGCGTCACCGACCCAGACCCCCGTATATTCCGGCTTTCTGTTGGACTGAATCCCAAACTGCTCTAGATAGTCCATGATGACCTGCTCCAGGCTGCGAAGATAGCCGTGCAGATCCAGCTGCTTGCCTCCCTCCAGGAGCAGCAGCGGGTACCCGACCAGCTGCCCGGGGCCATGATACGTAATATCCCCGCCACGGTCAATCTCAAACAGCGTAATTCCCCGCTCCTTGAGCTCGCGCTCATCCAGAAGCAGATGCTCCGGATGGCGCTGAGAGCCCATGGTATAGGTAGGCGGATGCTGGAGCAGCATCAAAGCCTCATTCGATTGTCCCTGATCAATCTGGGAGGCGCGTGCTTTCTGAAGGTCCCAGGCGGCCGCATAGTCCAGCTGAGGCGTATAGGTCACATCGAGCACTTTTGTCATTGTATCTACCACCTTCAACAGAACGGGATGAATTAATACAGCTTGGTATCCGGTGTAAAGCCCTCTAGATTATCCTTGACCCGCTGCAGGAATCGTCCGCAAATGACACCATCCAGAATTCGATGATCCAGTGACAGGCACAGGTTTGCCATCGACCGGACCGCAATCATGTCATTAATGACGACAGGCTTCTTCACAATCGATTCAAAGGTGAGGATCGCAGCCTGTGGATAGTTAATGATCGGATAGGACAATATAGAGCCAAAGGACCCGGTATTGTTCACCGTGAAGGTCCCTCCCTGCATATCATCCAGCGTGAGCTTGCCTTCCCGGGTTTTGCGGGCCAGCTCCTCGATTTCCCGGGCAAGGCCGGCAATGTTTTTTTGATCTGCATTCTTGATGACGGGAGTCATCACAGAGTCCTCGGTGCCTACAGCCAGCGACAGATTGATATCCCGCTTGACAACGATCTTGTCTACAGCCCAGTAGGAGTTCATAATCGGGTAATCCTTGATCGCACTGACGACCGCCTTCAGCAGAAAAGCAAGGTAGGTCAGGTTGACTCCCTCTTTGCGCTTGAACTCATCCTTCACCTTGCTGCGCAGCAGAACCAGATTGGTCACATCGACCTCGATCATCGTCCAGGCATGCGGAATTTCAGAGACGCTTTGACGCATGTTTCGGGCAATCGTATTTCGAATTGGCGTTACGTCAATATACTGCTCAGATCGACCAGAACCGGCTTGCTCCACCTCGATCTTCGGAATACGCGGCATTTCGGTGAGATGCAGGCCGGAATGCCGGACATCAGGAATGGCTGTGTCCAAGGGCTGGCTGCTGCGCGAAGCATTAGGCTCCTTGCGCGGCTCAAAAGGCGAGGCGGAAGCCGGGCTAGCTGCTGCATCTCCAGTGTCCCCGGCCACCGGAGCCGGCTGCTCCATTGCCTTCATCACATCTTTCCGGGTAATTCTTCCGCCCATCCCACTACCGTTTACACGGCTTAGGTCAATGCCATGCTCTGAAGCCAGGGCTTGCACGGCTGGAGAGTACCGATTGCGCATCGAGGCATCTCCTAAAGAATTTGGTGAAGCCGTAGCAGCAGGAACGCTTTCTCTAATGGCCTCAGACTGTGCCTGCGGCTGGGATGGAGCGTCTTGCGTTTGAATGAGACAGATAATTTCTCCTACACTAACCGTGCGTCCTTCCTCCGCAAGAATGTCCCCCATGATTCCGTCCAGGGTGGACGGGATTTCAGCATTCACCTTATCTGTCATCACTTCACAGATGGGCTCATACTGCTCAATGGGATCCCCCGGCTTTTTCAGCCATTTCCCGATGGTGGCAGACACTAGTGATTCGGCCAGCTGCGGCATCGCAACCTCCGTCATTTTCCCGTATTCTGACATGCTCACAACTCCCTGTAGCTTTAGTAAAGCGCCAGCTGGCGCATCGCTTCTTTAATTTTGTCTTTATTCAGCATGTAAAACTTTTCCATTGGCGGGCTGATGGGCATCGCCGGAACATCCGGCGGGCATACTCGCGTGATAGGCGCATCCAGCTCATACAGGCATTCCTCTGCAATAATTGCAGCTACCTCAGCTCCAATTCCACCGGTCTTGTTATCCTCATGCACGATCATCACCTTGCCGGTCTCTTTCACAGCTTCCAGAATTCCTTCTTTATCGAGCGGCTGCAGCGTTCTTAAATCCAGCACATGTGCCGTGATGCCCTCTTCCCGTTCCAGCTCCTCCGCAGCCTGAAGCACGAAGTAGAGCGGCTGGCTGTATCCAATTACCGTAATATCCTTACCTTGGCGCAGCAGGTTCGCCTTCCCGATCGGAACGGTATAGTCATCCTCAGGCACGTCTCCGGTAATGAGCTTGTAGCATTTCTTGTTCTCAAAATAAAGCACGGGGTCCGGATCCCGAACTGCCGCCTTCAACAGCCCTTTGGCATCGTAAGCCGTAAACGGCGCTACAATCTTCAAGCCGGGCGTGCCAAAAAAGATCGACTCCGGACACTGGGAATGATACAATCCCCCGAAAATGCCGCCCCCGATCGGAGCGCGGACTACGATGGGACAGCTCCAGTCATTGTTCGAGCGGTAACGGATTTTGGCTGCTTCGCTAATAATCTGGTTCGTAGCGGGCAGCATGAAGTCAGAGTACTGCATTTCTGCAATGGGCTTCATCCCATACATGGCTGCTCCAATGGCGACGCCCGCAATGGCAGATTCAGCAAGAGGAGTGTCCATGACTCGCATTTCTCCGAACTGCTCCATTAATCCTTTCGTCGTCGTAAAAACGCCGCCTTTGACGCCGACATCCTCACCCAGCACGAATACAGCGTCATCCCGCTCCAGTTCTTCCTTCATCGCGAGCCGGATCGCATCGATATACTCCATAACAGGCATGCTTAGTTTCCTCCTTCATTCTCGGCGTAAACATGCCGCAGTGTATCTTCTGGCAGCGGAAACGGCGCCCGATCTGCAGATTCGGTAGCTTCTTTTATTTCCAGGTTCAGCTGGGCAATGAGGTCCTCATCCTTCTGCTCATCCCAGATTCCGCAATCGACCAGATACTTCTTAAAGCCTGCCAGGCCATCCTTCTTCCAATGATCCTCTACCTCTTCCTTCGTCCGGTAGGCAAGATCATTATCCGAGGTGGAATGCGGTGAAAGCCGGTACATCATAGCTTCGATCAAAGTCGGTCCTTCGCCTCGAACCGCACGCTCCCGAGCCTCCTTCACCGCTGCATAAACCTCCAGCGGATCATTCCCGTCTACGCGAATGCCCGGGAAGCCATATCCCAGAGCCCGATCGCTTACGCGCCCGGCAATTTGCTTGTGAAGCGGCACAGAGATGGCATACTGATTGTTCTCGCACATGATAATGACGGGAAGCTTGTGAACCCCGGCAAAGTTACAGCCCTCATGGAAATCCCCCTGGTTGCTGGAGCCCTCACCAAAGGTGACAAAGGACACAAAATCCTTATTCTGCATCTTCGCGGCTAAAGCGAGTCCGACTGCATGCGGCACCTGCGTCGTCACCGGGCTCGAGCCGGTCACAATACGCAGCCGCTTGCTGCCAAAGTGCCCGGGCATCTGCCGTCCGCCGCTGTTCGGATCCTCAGCCTTGGCGAATGCGGAAAGCATCAGCTCTCGTGGAGTCATGCCTACAGCCATAACAAAGGCATAGTCGCGGTAATACGGGAGAAAATAATCCTTCTCGCGGTCTAGCGCAAAGGCAGCACCTACCTGGGCAGCCTCCTGGCCAATGCCGGAAACGTGAAAATTAATTTTGCCTGCCCGCTGCAGGAGCAAATTCCGTTCATCAAATTTCCTTGCCATCATCATATATCTGTACATGTCCAGCACTTGACCATCAGATAAACCAAGCTGCTCATGTCTAGTCTTCGAAGAATTGCTTACTTCTTGCATGAAGATCCCTCCTTCATCATCCAGCCAAGTTAAAGAGATGTATGGTGCCTGAACCCCGCACTATAACTTAGTATTAACACCTGGTACTAAGACTTGGCTTTAACTTATTATAATCCCTTTTTGTCTAAAAAGAAACGAAGGATTACTCTGAGTCACCTCTAGTCAGATTCCAATGGCTCGTCCATCCAGATGCAGCATCGCCTCGCCTACGATTTCAGACAGCGTCGGATGGCTGTGGACGACATAGCCCACTTCTGTGGCTGCAGCATCGAGCACCTGTGCCAGGGCGGCTTCCCCAATGAACTCCGTAGCATGAGGTCCAATGATATGAACCCCTAGAATATCATCAGTCTCCGCATTCGCGATCACCTTGCAGAAGCCTTCGGCAGCCCCTTGAATGAGAGCCTTACCGTTGGCTGAGAACGGGATCTTACTGATCTTGAGCTTGTTATTCTGTGCCTTGGCTTCCTTCTCTGTGAGCCCGACGCTGGCTGTTTCAGGACGAGTGTACACGCATCTGGGAATCCATTCACTGCGATAAGGATGCAGCGGCTGACCAGCCAGATGCTGTACCGCTACCAGTCCTTCATGAGCCGCAGCATGGGCCAGCTGAAGCCCGCCAATGACATCGCCGATGGCATAAATATGCGGCTCTGTCGTCTGCATATGCTTGTTCACGGCAATCACGCCGTCCGTCACGGAAACATCCGTATTTTCCAGGCCGATCTGATCCGCGTTTCCTTTTCTGCCAACGGATACTAGAATCGTGCTTGTCAGCATTTCGTGCTGTACTCCGTCCTTTACAATCTGGATGCAGACCTCTTCTCCCCGCACTTCGTATGTATCGGTCTGAACATATGCATCCGTCCAGATGTTCACTCCCCGCTCTGAAAGATGCTTTCTCAGCTCGCGGCTGATATCCTCATCCTCGGCTGGCAGCAGCCGGGGCGCGGCCTCCACCAGAGTAACCCGGACTCCGAAATCATTCAGCATGGAAGCCCACTCTACGCCGATCACTCCGCCTCCCACAATCAAGATAGATTCTGGCAAACGTTCCATCTGCAGGGCATGACTGCTGTCCATAATGCGCTGACCGTCCGGGACCAGACCCGGCAGCTCCCGCGGGCTGGAGCCTGTAGCGATAATGAGATGAGACGGCACGACCGTTTCCATCTCACCATCCGGCAGTTCCACCGCCACGGCTCCGCTGCGGGGCGAGAATATGGACGGTCCGATGACACGTCCCTTTCCATATATGACCTGAATTTTATTTTTGCTCATTAAATATTGAACGCCCTGATGCAGCTTCCCGACAATGTTGTCCTTGCGCTGCAGGACCTTGCTGAAGGACAGGCGAACGCCATCAGCTTCAATGCCGTAAGCTTCGCTTTGATTCATCTCTGCATACATTTCGGCACTTCTCAGAAGAGCCTTGCTCGGGATACATCCGCGATGCAGACAGGTTCCACCCAGCTTGTCCTGCTCAATCAGCACGACAGATTTCCCCAGCTGAGCCGCCCGGATCGCCGCTGTATACCCACCCGTTCCCCCGCCGAGTACAGCAACATCACATGTTATCGTCAATTGTAAGGCACCCCCGTTATGTACTTGATCCTCTTGTTATTTTACTCTCTTTTAGAATGATTACAAATGTCAGTCTCTTTCAAATAGACAGTGTGTCTGGAAACAGGTATGATAAGGAAGACTCTATGGACAAGGCAGGTAGTGATATGAAATTGCTGATCTCCCGATTTATTGCCATTCTTATTCTGGTCATTCCTGGGTTTATGGCTATGAAGGGCTTCCTCATGATGAAAGATGCTCTGTTTCTATATATCGCTGTGCACGGTGATGATACTGCGCTTCAGAAGAGCTTTAATTGGCTGACCTTTGGCGGCGGACTGATCCTGTTCATTCTCGGTATCGGATTTTTGGCCGGCTGGGTGCTATTTCGCGACCGGAAGCGGAATTATGTCGGCCCCCGGTTCAAGGAGAAACGCAAGCATTAAGGTACATGGTTTTCATGCAGATCATGACCAGACTGAAGGAAACACCGGCAGCGTGAGCTTCCCGGTGTTTTTTTGTGCTCTATCGACCTTATACCTTAGGATCGCTCACTTTACTCGTATAGCGCTTCTTTTAGCCTTGTGGACATCACGTCTTGCCGGGACGCCCTTAGCGCAGCTTTGCGCAGCTTATAGTTCTGCTCCTCCAATGCATCCAGCTCCTGGATCAATGTCAGTATCCATGCGGCAGCCTCCTCGGTCAGCTTTCCTTGAGTAAGCAGCTCCTGATAGCGGCCAAGCCGCGATTCATTCATTTCCTTATTCATGTCTTCGTCCCCTCCGTTAGAATGAAATACGCCACCTCCTGTGCGGTAAGCTCCTCGCTCCCCATCTACAAGAAATGACGTATGATCCACACCTTAAGTGTGTCAGCTCACTGCCCCTAACCCTTTCAAGAAACCTTATGCTCAATTCTCAGCTTGTCCGCCACCATGGCTATGAATTCGCTGTTGGTTGGCTTGGATTTGCTGATGTTAATCGTATAACCGAATAAATGGCTGATGCTGTCAATATTGCCGCGGGTCCAGGCTACTTCAATCGCGTGGCGGATAGCACGTTCGACGCGTGAAGGCGTGGTCTTGAATTTCTCTGCGATCGCTGGATACAGCGTCTTGGTGATGGCACCCAAAATTTCAATGTTGTTGTACACCATTGTAATGGCTTCACGCAAATATTGATAGCCTTTAATATGCGCTGGAACTCCGATTTCATGAATAATGGACGTAATGTTAGCATCCAGATTCTTGCCCTTGCCCATAGGAACCACATTGGCCTTGGATGTAGAGGCAGCAAAAGAAGAGGAGCCTGCCAGGCTTCCGGATACTCCAACCAGCTGGCGGATCCGGCTGGCCAGTACTTCCATGTCAAAAGGCTTCAGAATATAATAAGATGCGCCCAGCTGGACAGCACGCTGCGTAATATTCTCTTGGCCGAATGCCGTCAGCATAATGACCTTCGGCTGCGGAGAAAGGTTCATCTCCCGAAGACGCTCCAGCACGCCCAATCCGTCCAGATGAGGCATAATAATATCTAAAATAAGTACATCCGGCACCTTGCCGGTCTGCTGGATCATGCTTAGTACCTCGTCGCCGTTATACGCAATACCGCTGACCACCATATCTGGTTGTTCCGAAATATACTCCCCTAACAAATTTGTAAACTCGCGGTTATCATCAGCTAGTAACACTTCAATCTTTTGCAATTGCTGCTCCTCCTTTATGATCACCTGGATTATTCATGTCCAAATTATCTTGATAAAGGATTTCGACAACGGGGATTAAATTCCTTCTGTCGAAAATTATTTTTCTTTATTTTTTTCAATTCCTGATTTATAATTAATATTTTATTTCAATTTACCCTCTAATTCGCCTGCAATCGACAAAAAATCTTAAGGCGTTAGCTCGCCTTAAGATTTTTTGGTCTGTCAGGTTTCGCCGGAAGCACTCCGGAGTCCTGAAGCATCCATTCGATAAAGCAGCCGTAGCCGGATTTCGGATCGTTGACGAACACATGCGTCACGGCACCGATGAGCTTGCCATTCTGGACAATCGGACTGCCGCTCATGCCCTGCACAATCCCGCCCGTTTTCTTAATCAGCCGCGGATCTGTAATCCGGAGCACCATCCCTTTGGTAGCCGGCGCGTCCTGCTTGGATACATGAATGATTTCTACGTTGAACCTTTCCACCTGCTGGCCCTCTACAACGGTAAGAATTTCGGCAGGTCCCACTCTCACCTCACCGGATAATCCCACCGGAATGGGTTCAGGATAAAGACTGTGTTCCGGCTTATCCTTCATCTTGCCAAAGATGCCAAACGGTGTATTTCTCTGTACATCACCCAGCACACGGCTGTCCTTCAAGAAATGCGCCCGTTTCTCACCCGGCTCTCCCTCTTCGCTGCGCGAGATGGAAGTAACGTTGGACTGAAGAATCTCACCGCTTCCGACCTCAATCGGGGTCTGGGTATTCATATCGGTAATGACATGTCCCAAGGCTCCATACACCTTCTGATGAGGCGCGTAAAAGGTTAATGTCCCGACACCCGCTGCAGAATCCCGAATGTACAGGCCCAGGCGCCAGGTCTGATCCTGTTCGTCAAAAGCAGGAGACAGCTTCGTTCGCATTTCATGACCGTCACGCTTGAAAATAATGTCCAGCGGCTTGTTGGCTTTTCCCGCCTGGTCCACAATAGCAGCCACTTTGGTGACATTATCCAGGGGCACACCGTTCATGGATGTCAGCAGATCACCCAGCTTCAAGCCAGCGCTTTCTCCCGGAGAAGCTTTCCCGCCACTGCCCCCATGAACCAGATGATGTCCGACAACGAGAATGCCGGCAGATTTGACCTTCACGCCAATCGTCTGGCCGCCGGGAACTACTTTAAGTTCGGGCATAACATCGACGTTCACGGTCTTGAGAGGAATGGTACCAAATAATTTCAGTTTAACCTGGGCGCTCCCGGCCTGCTGTGAGGTCAGCTGAATCGGATTGCGCAAAGAAATCTGCTGGGCATGATGAAAGGAGCCGTTAACCTGAACGACTTCCGGCCGATCCACAGAGGCCACCGCCTGTACAGGCATTGCCAGCTGCAGCTTTCCTTGCTGTCCGCTGAACATGGAAATATGATCCGGCAGCCTGGAGAAGGATTGAACAGGCTCGGCAGCGGCAACAAAGCAAAGAAAGAAGGCCATCAGCATTCCGAGCAGCTTTCTCTTGAGGTTGGGGTTCAATGGCTGTCACGCTCCCTTTTTCTTCTTTCGCTTGACGAAAAGGTTGGTCGCCAATTGCGTACCTTTAAGTTAACCTTGCCCCCACCCTTTTATAACTGTCAATCATTGACCCGCAGGCTGCCGGGAAGCTTTTTGCGCCTTCGCCAAATTCAGCATTTCCTGGGCATGATGAAGTGTTTTTTTAGTGATTTCCACGCCACCCAGCATCCGGGCGAGCTCTTCCACCCGTCCCTTCTCCTGCAGCGGCTCCACCTGCGTCATCGTTCTTCCTTCATCCAGTCTTTTCTCGATTAAGTATTGATGATCTGCCATGCACGCCACCTGCGGCAGATGGGTGATGGAGAATACCTGACAGCTTCTCGCCAGGATAAACAGCTTCTCGGCAATAGACTGGGCTGCGCGTCCACTCACTCCCGTGTCTACCTCATCAAAGATCAGCACCGGAATCTGGTCATGTCTTGCAAAAATACTCTTCATAGCCAGCATGATCCGGGACATTTCGCCGCCGGAAGCAATCTTGGCCAAGGGCCGCAGCGGCTCGCCGGGGTTTGGAGAGATGAGAAATTCCACGCTGTCTATTCCATGCCGGCTTAGGCGGATTTTTTGGCCACCATATTCAACGCCGCCGGAAGGATCCAGCTGCAGCTCGATCTTTACCTCCAGTGAAGTTCTCTCCATTTGAAGATCCTTTAACTCATGCTCCACCTGAACGGCAAGGCTGTCTGCCATGTTTCGGCGAGCCTTGGACAGCTCTTCTGCAGTCCCCAGCAGCTGTTGAAGCAAAATCTCCCGCTCTTCCCGCAGCTTCTCCAGATGCTCATCCTTGTTCTCCAGAAGATTACTTTCCTTCTCAATGTTCTTGTAGTATTCCAGAATCTGCTCTACATTATCCCCGTATTTCCGGCGAAGACTGGATATGGTGTTCAAGCGGTCATCAATCTCACTGAGACGATCGGGATTGAACTCAATCCCATCGCGGTAGTCACGTAGCTGGAATACTGCATCCTCCAGCTGATAGTAGGCGGATTGCAGCTGCTCCAGAATAGGCTTTAATTCCTTCTCATCGTAGCCCGCTACATCCTCCACCCGGTTCAAGGCCCGGCTAATGGACTCTAGACCGCTCGCGCCGAACAGAATATCGTACGCACCGCTGACCGAGTCCATCATCTTCTCGCTATGTGACAGCTTCAAGCGCTCCTCACCGAGCTCTTCATCCTCACCGGTGCGAAGCTTGGCGGCAGCGATCTCTTCCAGCTGATAACGATACATATCCAGCATTTGATACGCCTTCTGGCTGGTCTCCAGCAACTCGTTAAGCTCTTTATCCACTCGGAGATAAGAGCTGTATTGCTCCTGGTATCGTTGCTTCAGCGGACCAATGACAGAGCTTCCGTAGGTGTCCAGCAGGCTGAGATGACGATCCGGGCGCAGCAGGCTCTGATGCTCATGCTGCCCGTGAATGTTGATAAGCTGCTCTCCAACCTCCCGAAGCATGCTGAGATTCACCAGCTGGCCATTAATGCGGGATGTGCTTTTCCCTTGGGCGGTCAGCTCCCTGCGAATGAGCAAATGCTCCTCCGGATGCCCCTCAATCCCCAGCCTCTCCAAGGTTTCCCATACCGGATGCTGCGGCGTGAGGTCGAATAAGGCTTCAATTTCTGCTTTGTCACAGCCGTAACGGACCAGATCTGCAGAGCCCCGCCCGCCCGCCGCAAGTCCAAGCGCATCAATAATAATGGATTTTCCCGCTCCCGTTTCACCCGTCAGTACATGAAAGCCCGGAAAAAACTGTACATCCACCGATTCAACAACAGCCAAGTTGCGGATCGATAAGGTTGCTAGCATAATGAAGCACCTCCACGCTGGAATATGATATTCAGGAGATATACCCCATGATTTGCGTGACGACGGTCTGACTGTCTTCTTCGGTCCGGCAGATCATGAGTATCGTGTCATCGCCGCATATCGTTCCCATAATATGTGACCATTCCATGTTGTCAAGCAGCACCGCGACGGAATTTGCCGTCCCTGGCAAGCATTTCATGACAACCAGGTTACCCGTTCTGTCAATATGCACAAAATTGTCTACCAAGGCCCTCTTTAGCTTCTGCACCGGATTATACCTTTGGTCCGTCGGCATGGAATATTTGTATCGTCCGTCATCCATCGGGACCTTGATCAGCAGCAGCTCCTTGATATCCCTTGATACCGTCGCCTGTGTGACCTGAAAGCCTGCGTCGCGCAGTGCTTCAACCAGCTCATCCTGCGTCTCGATCTCCTGATGAGTAATAATGTCCCGGATTTTGATATGGCGTTGTCCCTTCATGTTACCAGACCCTCCTGAGCTTGCCCCTTAATAATGATTCTTGCTCCACATTTCATCTGTCCACTCCATCGTTACTTTCCGAACCATTCCCTGCTGATCATCGACGTAGAGGAGTCCTGCACAGTCCGGGTACATCAACAGCACCGGCATAAGCCTGTCCCTTACTGAAGCCCCGCTCCAGTCCATCGCCATTCGCTCTCGTGAGAGCTTGACCAGGTAAAGGTGCCCCTCCTCATCGGAGGCTACATAATCCACGAACAGGCGGCTATACACCTCCTGTGCCCCGATCTGAAAAGAAAGATTGATCTTTACCTTTCCGCCTATAACCTCATAACCCTCCTGCACGAGCAGCTCAAGCGCCGGATGATCCTCAATCTGTTTCTGAATAGGCACCGTCGTAAAGACGGCCGTTTGCGGAGACGTCAGCCACCGATTCAGCCGCCACAGCACGACTCCTGCTGCCATAACCGCCAAAATCACCATGAGCACCCTGTCGATGTTTTCATGCATTTTTGGTTTCACCTCAAGAGGTGTAATTCGTGAATGAAAAAGTGAACTCCTTTATTTGAACAAAAGAAACCCATCATTTCGATGAGTTTCCCGTGAATGTATGAGCCGCCTGTTTGACCGTATCCTCGATCAGCTTGCTCAGAGCCTCAGGAATATGTTCCTTCTCTTGCTCCGGTGCTTCCGTCAGCAGGCCCGGCTCATCGGCAGTCACTGCCCAATGCGCCAGAAATTCAATATTTCCTTCACCGCCGGTAATAGGCGAAAAAGTAAGTCCTTTGAGGCTGAAGCCAAGCTGTGCTGCAAATCCGAGCACCTCTTGAAGCACCTCCCGGTGAACCTTAGGGTCCCGGACCACGCCGGATTTGCCCACCTTCTCCCGTCCGGCCTCGAACTGGGGCTTGATCAGCGCAGCTACATCTCCCGGCTTACCAATTAACACCTTCAGGACGGGCAGGATGAGCTTAAGTGAGATAAACGATACATCAATGCTCGCAAAATCAGGACTCGGACCCTTCAGCTCTTCTGGCGTCATATAGCGAAAATTCGTCCGTTCCATCACCTGGACACGATCGTCATTGCGCAGCGACCAGTCCAGCTGATTGTACCCGACATCAATGGCATAGACATACGAAGCTCCATGCTGAAGCGCGCAGTCTGTAAAGCCGCCGGTAGAAGATCCGATGTCCAGCATGCTTACTCCTTTCAGATCCAGTCCGAAGGTCCGAATAGCCTTCTCCAGCTTAAGTCCCCCACGGCTTACATAAGGGTGCAGTGCACCCTTTACCCGAATCTCGGCCGAGCGGGGAATTTTCATGCCCGCTTTCTCGATCCGTTCTGTTCCGGTATAGACGAGGCCGGCCATAATGGCGGCCTTCGCCTTCTCCCGGCTGTCATAAAATCCCTGCTCTACGAGCAAAAGATCAATGCGTTCTTTTTGTATGGAATCCATGCTATGCTCCTAAGCTCTGATACTAGGATGAGACACTGCGCTTGTTCCGCGCACCGACCGCAGGTGCAGTCAGTTCTCTTACCCGTGCGCATACCGCTTCGGCAGTTAAGCCTACCTCTGCCCTCTGCTGCTCGACACTGCCGTGCTCAATGAAGCGGTCCTCAATTCCCATCAGAGAAACGACAGCATCATAAGCCCCTTGCTCTGCAAAATACTCCAGCACGGCGCTGCCAAGACTGCCTGCTTGAGAAGCTTCCTCCAGCACGATCATCGCAGTGTGGGAAGTCGCCAGTTGATCCAGCATTCCCGTATCCAGCGGCTTCATAAACCGCGCGTTTACGATCTGTACCTGAACCCCTTCACGCTTCAGCATATCAGCGGCCGTCTCAGCCAGCTGCACCATAGGTCCTGCCGCCAGAATAGCACAGCCCTCTCCACTGCTCAGCTTCTCCCAAGAACCGATCGGGATCGCCCGCAGCTCTTCATCCAGGCTGACACCCAATCCGCTCAGGCGCGGATAACGGTATGCAATCGGGCCGTCATTGTATTCAAGCGCCGTATACATCATATGACGAAGCTCATTCTCATCCTTCGGCATCATCATGACAAGGTTGGGAATGTGACGCATAAATGCGATATCGTATACCCCTTGATGGGTTTCTCCGTCGGCACCGACAAAGCCGGCCCGGTCAATCGCGAACATCACATTGGCGTTATGCCGGCAAATATCATGCACAATCTGATCATACGCACGCTGCATAAAGGTAGAGTACACCGCAAACACCGGCTTCATCCCTTCCATAGCCAGGGCCGCGCACATCGTCGCTGCATGCTGCTCTGCGATACCGACATCAATCATTCGGTCCGGGAATTCCTTGCTGAAAGGAATGAGCCCCGACCCTCCCGGCATGGCCGGAGTTACAGCGACAATACGATCATCCTGCTTGCCCAGTTCCACCAGTGTCGCGCCGAACACATCCGTATATTGCGGATTACCCACGGATTTTAATACCTGTCCGGACTCAATCTTATAAGGAGAGATCCCGTGCCATTTATGCGAATCGTTCTCTGCGGGATGGTATCCCTTGCCCTTTGTCGTAATTACATGAATGAACACCGGTCCGTCCACATTATCCGCCTGGCGCAGCGTATCCATCAGCTTGCCCAGATCATGCCCGTCTACCGGTCCCAGATAAGTAAAGCCCAGCTCTTCAAAAAGAATCCCCGGCACCATCATATACTTCAGGCTGTCCTTTACGTTCTGTGCCGTCTTGGCGAGACGATCTCCGATCGCCGGAATCCGCTTGAGCAGGCTCTCCACCTCATCCTTCGCCCGAAGGTAGTGGCGGTCTGAACGAATCTTGCTCAAATAATTGTGCATCGCACCTACATTCGGGGCGATCGACATCTCATTATCATTCAGAATGACCATCAGCTTCTTCTTCTCATGGCCAATATGGTTCAATGCTTCAAACGCCATGCCGCCGGTTAAAGCTCCATCCCCGATTACGGCTACGACGCGGTTGCTGCCGCCCTTCAAATCACGAGCGAGCGCCATGCCCATCGCTGCAGACAGCGAGGTGCTGCTGTGGCCCGCTTCCCAAACGTCATGCTCACTCTCGGTGCGCTTGACGAAGCCGCACAGCCCCTTGTATTTACGGAGTGTGTCAAACTGGTCCTTGCGCCCAGTCAATATTTTATGAACATAAGCCTGATGGCCCACATCAAAGATCATTTTATCGGAAGGACTGTCAAAGCAATAATGCAAGGCCAGCGTGAGCTCCACCACTCCCAGATTCGATGCAAGATGTCCGCCGGTTACCGATAGCTTTTCGATTAGAAACTGGCGGATTTCGGCCGCCAGCTCGACCAGTTCCTCAACCGACAGTGTTTTTAAATGCTCCGGTTGCTGTATTGTTGGAAGCAGCACAATGAATCTCCCCGCTTTCCTTGGTTAAGTTTATAGACATTAGACATTATATCACAAAAAAACCGCTTGCATGTACATCGCGCTTAGTGGTCCCGGGACATCAGATAATCGGCAATTTCCAGAAGACGCTGAACATCCTTTAATCCCGCACCTTCAATAACTTCCTTCGCTTCCCGAGTTAGCTGCTCTACCTTCTGCTGTGAAGCCTCCAGGCCGATAAAGTACGGATACGTAACCTTCTGCTGCTTGACGTCGCTTTGCACCTTTTTGCCCAGCTTGGCCTCATCTCCGGTCAGATCCAGAATGTCATCCTGAATTTGAAAAGCCAGCCCCAGATGATGACCGAATGTTCGCAGTGCCTGCAGCGCACTCTCCTCCACTCCAGCGATCCTACCGCCAGCCAGCAGCGAGAACATGATCAGATCACTGGTCTTATGGAGGTGAATATACTCCAGCTGCTCCAGATTCGTGAGGCCCTGCTCGCCTTCCATATCAGCCACCTGACCTCCGACCATGCCCCTCGGACCGGCGTACTCCGAGAGCTCCTCGACAATAGCGAGCACTGCATCAGCAGGGACCCCGTGCTGCCTAGAGGCTTGAACGACACTGTAAAATGCATGGGTGAGCAGAGCGTCCCCGGCCAATATAGCCGCCGCCTCACCGAACACCTTATGATTCGTCGGCTTGCCGCGTCGAAAATCATCATCGTCCATGGCCGGGAGATCATCATGAATTAAAGAGTATGTATGCACCATTTCAACTGCGCAGGCTACCGGAAGCGCAGCCTCCCGCTTCCCGCCGCCTGCCTCGCAGGCGGCGACCACAAGCAGCGGCCGCATCCGTTTGCCCCCCGCCATCAGGGAGTAGGACATGGATTCCTGCAAGCTTTGCGGCACACTCCACTGTGATGGCAGGAAGCTGCCCAGCTGATCATTCATCAGGCCCCCGATTTCTTGCATATACTGCTCCAGCGTCAACCGGTTATTCAAGCTCACCCGACTCCTCCATGGATGTGCCGAACGGACGGCGCTTAACCTCTCCGCCTTCCTCCACGACCATCTCGATTTTTTGTTCGACCTGCTCCAGCTTCTGGCTGCACAGCTGGGATAGTTTCATTCCCTTCTGGTACAGATCTATGGCTTTCTCCAAAGGCACGTCTCCATCCTCCAGCTGGCCGACAATCAGCTCCAGCTGCTCCATTGCTTCCTCAAAGCTCATCTCTGCTTCACTCGACATGTTCCTTCTCCTCCTTGATTCCCCAGATTTGACATTGCAAAGAGCCGTCACTGACCTTGACCTGAACCAAATCGCCGGGCTGAACCTCGCTGGTCTTCTTGATCAGCCGACTTTCGTGCTCATCATAGACCAGACTGTAGCCGCGCGACATGACCTTCAGTGGACTGAGTGCATCCAGATGGCGGATTCTTGATAGAAGCTCCTGTCGTTTCGACCGCAAAATAAACTGCATCGCTTGCTTTAGCCCGTCGCTGGCGTCATCCTTTCTCCTGCGTCCCGCCTCGGCCTGAACCTTCGGATTCAGCCGAACCAATCCCTGATTCAGAGAAGCCAAGCGCTCCCGGCTGTAGCGGGTATGTCCCTGCAGGCTGCCCTGCAGCCGCACTTTGAGCAGATCCAGCCGCTCGGCATGCCGGAGCATGTAGCGGCGAGGATGCACCAGTGCCGGAGAGCGTTGCAGCGAGGACAGCTGTTCACGGCTTCTGCGAAGGGACTGCTGCAGGCTCTGCCGGAGCTGCTTCTCCCGTTCCCGCAGCCTTTCCTTCAGCTCCAGCTGATTGGGAACAGCCAGCTCGGCGGCCGCTGTCGGGGTCGCCGCCCGGAGGTCAGCCGTGAAATCCGCGATGGTGAAATCCGTCTCATGACCCACTGCAGAAATGACAGGTATTCCGGAAGCAGAAATAGCTCTCGCCACCGGCTCCTCGTTAAAGGCCCACAGCTCTTCCAGCGAGCCGCCGCCCCGGCCTACGATGAGCAGCTCTGCTTCCTGCAGCCGATTCAGCACCGTAATACCCTTGACGATCGAGGCCGCGGCCCCCTTCCCCTGCACCAGTACGGGGTAAAGCACCACTTTAGCCTGTGGATAACGGCGTCGAAGTGTAATCATGATGTCCCTGACCGCAGCGCCTGTGGGCGAGGTAATGACCCCGATCGTCTGAGGGTAAGAGGGTATAGGGCGTTTGCGCTCCGCGGAGAACAGCCCTTCACTCTCAAGCTTTTTTTTCAGCTGCTCAAAGGCCAAATACAAGGATCCGATCCCGTCCGGCTGCATGTGAATGGCGTAGAACTGATACTGTCCATCCCGTTCATAAACCGTCACATTACCTCGAGCAATAACCCGGGCACCTTCCTTCGGAATAAAGGGAAGCTTCTGGTTGTGAGCCGAGAACATGATTGACTTGACACGGCTGCCTTCATCCTTGAGCGTGAAATACATGTGACCGCTGGAATGATGCGTAAAATTCGAAATCTCTCCCCGAATCCACACGTCCGAAAGCCGGGGATCTCCGTCCATTTTCATCCGGATATAGCGGTTCAAGTCCTTGACGGAAAGAACGCGCTGCGGCTCGGCCGGTTTCATCATTAGGCCAGCCCGTTCAGGCGCTTCGCCGCCAGCAGCGTGTTCTGCATCAGCATGGTGATTGTCATCGGGCCCACACCACCGGGAACCGGAGTAATATAGCCGGCAGCCTCTTTAGCGGATTCATAATCCACATCGCCTGCCAGCTTGCCGCTGTCCAGACGGTTGATGCCTACATCAATGACAACGGCACCCGGCTTGATGTAGGAAGCATCCACCTTGTTCGCAATACCAATGGCGACCACGAGAACGTCAGCCTGTCTTGCGATCTCCTGCATATTAGCCGTGCGGGAGTGACACATCGTTACGGTTGCATGCTCCCGCTGCAGCAGCAGGGATACGGGCTTGCCGACAATATTGGATCTGCCGATGACAACGGCGTGCTTGCCTTCAAGCGTTAAGCCGGTGCGCTTGATCAATTCAATAACACCTGCCGGCGTACAAGGAAGCAGGCTGTCCTCTCCGATGACCAGGTTACCCACGTTGACGGGATGGAAGCCATCTACGTCTTTTTCAACAGCAATCGCGTCGATCACCGCTTTCTCCTCAATATGCTTTGGCAGCGGCAGCTGCACGAGAATGCCGTTAATCTGCTTGTTCTGGTTCAGCTTGTCCACCAGCGCAAGCAGCTCCTCCTGACTGGTTGATGCCTCAAGACGGTGCACCTCGGAATAAAAGCCGAGCGTTTCGCAGGCCTTTGCTTTATTGCGGACATAAACCTGGGAAGCCTGGTCTTCGCCGACCAGTACAACAGCCAGACCGGGAGTGACACCCTTGCCTGCAAGCTCCTTGACTTCCTCCTTGATGCTCTCCCGAATTTCCTGCGACACCTGTGTTCCGCTAATTACGTTTGCACTCATTTCAAGCCTCTCCCTTGTCATTGAAATTGAAATCGTGGAATCGTAAACCTGGACTGCTGCTATTTGTCCGTTCTGGCTGCGCTGTTACTCGGCAAAGCCTTCCAGGCGTGCCGTTACCTGCTCCAGATCCTGAAGCATTTTCCCCAGTACGCCATTTACGAACTTGCCTGACTCCTCCGTGCCAAAATGCTTGGACAGCTCGATCGCTTCATTCACGGCCACCTTGCCAGGCACGTCATCACGGTAGACCATCTCATAGACAGCCAGACGCAAAATTTGACGGTCTACGCGAGACAGACGGCTAACCTGCCAGCCCTTCAAATAGTCTGTCAGCACACCATCCACGCTGTCCTTCACCTTCCAGCAGCCGTTAACAAGCTGAAGCAGGGTATCGCGGACGCTGTCTTCATCGCCGTCAATGCTGCGCTCGGTCTCATTCTCCTCGGCTGCTTCAGACAGCAGCATGGCAACGGCTTCCCCGCTCTGTACATCGTTCATTTCCATTTGATACAAGCTTTGAACTGCAATTTCCCTGATGACACGTCTTTTCATGTGTTTCCTCCTGCTTGGACCTTTTGAATCCCAGTTAATATAAAGCTTAGTATATCCCTATATGAAAAAAACCTGTGATGCACCTTTCTTTTTCGCTGTGCGAACGGACAGAGTGGTCTTCTCGCATTTGCCAAAAAGGAAGGCATATCACAGGGCTTCATTTAAACAGCCGCCACCGCTCCGTCAACCAGCGCCCCCATTCCTGCCAGCGATACAGGGGGCCTTGACGAAGATCACTTCGTTTACCGAAGGTGTAGCCGATAAATACCACAAATGCAAAGAACAGCATATCCCAAAATCCAAATGCTAAATAAATGAACCCACAGACCAGACCGCTGGCCACACCAAAGATTCGTCCTCCGTGACTCTCCCATATCGCTTTCCATGACATCCGAAGAAGCTCACCTCTATTCTACGCGGCTCTTGAAGCTGGGCGCCTGAACCACGTTTGCAATATACACGGCGACGCCGGAAACCGGTATTCCTGTTGTATCCTCCACGAAATCGTGGACCTGCTTCTGCACCTCGGTGGTCAGGGCCGGGATGGATTCCTCACCATCTACCACAGCGCGAATCGTAATGTCCAGGCCTGCCTGGGATACCTTGATTCTTGCCTTTAGATCCCGAACTCCCCGAACACGGGAAGCAGCCTTCAGGCACAAATTCTCGATCGTTTCCACAGAAATCTGAATATCTCCATATTCGGTGCGCTGATCAATGGAATTTGTCGTTGTGCGATCACGGCGGATGGAGATATAGAAGAACCGGATACTCATCAGCAGAAGAACAGCCGCTGTAATGATACAGCCAAGAAACAACACTTGTTCCTGGTCGAAGGTCAGATCATAGGGAATAACACCGCTCAGCAGGAGGATGGCAACGATGGATATAGCGCCGATGCTCAAGCTGTAAATAAAAAGCATAAAGCGGTCCAGGATTTTAGCCATGAACAGCACAGCCTCCTTAAAATTAGATGAAACCCTCGACAACCGTCAAGGGCTCAATAAGTAACTTATTTCACTCGCTGAATATGGTCCGGATCCTCATGCTTCTCGCTGGTTTTGGCAAAATGCACATCATGGATATGCACATTGACTTCCACCACATTCAGTCCAGTCATATTCTCAATGGAGCGCTTTACGTTGCGCTGAATTTCACTGGCTACCTCGGGCAGCCGGTGACCGTACTCTACGATCACGGATACATCAACAGCAGCTTCGCGCTGGCCCACTTCAACCGTAACTCCCTTGGAGAGGTTCTTGCGGCCGAGCAGCTCGACAATGCCGCCGGCAAAGCCGCCGCTCATTCCAGCCACGCCTTTAACCTCTACCGTAGCCAGTCCCGCAATAACCTCGATGACTTCCGGTGAGATCTGGATCTGACCGATATCCGTCCGTTCAAATTCGGTCGGCGTCTGCAATGAATCTGCCATAGTCACGACACACCTTTCAATTTCAAATTAATATCCGAGCAGATACAGCATGCACACATTAAACCTACTATATCATCTGCCACATTCCTTGACAAACCATACCCTTGGAAGACCTATACCTCGTGATCCTCCAGGAATTTGATGTCGAAGTCACCCTGAAGAAAAACCGGATGGTTCAACAGCTTCTGGTGAAAAGGAATCGTAGTATGAATGCCCTCGATCTCAAACTCCACCAAAGCACGCTTCATCTTGGCGATGGCTTCTTCCCGGGTCGGAGCCCAGACAATCAGCTTGGCAATCATGGAATCGTAAAAAGGCGTAATCGTGTATCCCGGATAAGCTGCGCTGTCCACGCGAACGCCCGGGCCGCCAGGAGGAAGATAGAACTGGATTTTGCCCGGTGCCGGCATAAAGCCTTTGTCGGGATTCTCCGCATTGATCCGGCATTCCATAGACCAGCCGTTAATCACGACCTCTTCCTGCTTGAAGGACAGTGGATGCCCTTCGGACACGGAAATCATCTCTTTGATCAGGTCAACCCCGGTAATCATCTCGGTTACAGGATGCTCGACCTGAATCCTTGTATTCATCTCCATGAAATAAAACTGATCATCCGGTCCCAGCAGAAATTCCAGCGTACCGGCCCCAGAGTAATGAACAGCCTTTGCTGCACGGACCGCTGCCTTCCCCATACGCTCCCGAACCTCTGGAGTCAGCACTGGACAAGGCGCTTCCTCAACGAGCTTCTGACGGCGGCGCTGAACGGAGCAGTCACGCTCTCCCAAATGCACGGCATTACCATGACGGTCCGCAATAATCTGAATTTCAACGTGCTTCATGCCGGTTAGAAACTTCTCCAGATAAACGCCAGCATTGCCGAATGCCTTCTGGGCTTCCTGCTGCGCAGTGGTAATCTGCTTGATCAGGGATTCCTCGTCATCCGCGATGCGGATGCCTTTGCCACCGCCGCCGGCCGTGGCCTTGATAATAACAGGGTAGCCGATATCCCTCGCGATCATAACCGCCTCATTCAGATCCTCTACCAGGCCATCGGAGCCGGGAATAACAGGCACGCCGGCATCCTTCATTGTCTGCTTGGCCACCGCCTTGTCGCCCATTTTGGAAATGGCATCCGCCGAAGGGCCAATGAACGTAATATTGCAAGACTCGCAAATTTCAGCGAAGTCAGCGTTTTCAGCGAGAAAGCCGTAGCCGGGATGAATCGCGTCACACTCTGTCAGTGTGGCGACACTCATAATATTCGTAATGTTCAAGTAGCTGTCCTTTGACAGGGTGGGACCTATGCAGTAGGCTTCATCCGCCAGCTTGACATGAAGGGAATCATGATCCGGCTCGGAATATACAGCAACCGTGGAAATGCCCATTTCCCGGCACGCACGAATGATGCGCACCGCAATTTCGCCGCGGTTTGCAATCAGCACTTTTTGGAAAGTCATGCAGTTTACCTCCTTCGAACTTGTCGTTGTCGTGAAATGGTGTGATTCGGATGGAGGCGATTAATCCGGCTTCACCAGGAACAACGGCTGACCAAACTCGACCAGCTGACCGTTCTGAACGAGGACTTCAACGACTTCACCCTTGATCTCAGCTTCCAGCTCATTCATCAGCTTCATCGCTTCAATAATACATACGGTGGATTTAACGCCCACCTTATCGCCAGCGCTGACAAACGGCGGCGCTTCCGGAGACGGGGAGCTGTAGAACGTTCCAACCATAGGTGACACAATCTTATGTAGGGAGCTAGCTGCATCTGCGGCTGCAGACGGCTCAACAGGAGCTGTCGCAGGAGCCTGGCTTGGAGCCTGCGAAGGTGGTTGGAAAGGCTGCGGTACTGCATAAGCCTGAGGTGCAGCCTGGTAGCTGACGACTTCAGGATTTCCCGGCTTCTTGATGGACAGGCGGGTGCCTTCATTTTCGATTTCGAGCTCTTGAATAGAAGTTTGATCCACAAGCTCGATCAATTCCTTAATCTCGCTTAACTTGAACATTCTCAACTCTCACTCCTTCACGATCTGTCAAATTCAGCTTATGACAGTGTCAATAACTTAACGTATTATATCATAAACCGAAGAAATGGAAAGAGTCCAAGTCTTTATCCCGGACTCTTTCCACAGCTTCATATCAGGAGCAAAGGAGTCTTAAGGCGTTACATATTGGACACTGATCTTATCCTGGGAAACATTCAGCTCCTTCATGACCATGCTGACAATGCCTGCAGCATTTTTGGCATCCAGCCCTTCGCTCAGAACGACAACGTTGTAACGATCGTTCTCCTCCTTCACTACAGCATTCTCAAATTGCTGCTGCAGCTTCTCCTCGATGGACCACAGAATGGATTCTTTTTCCTCCAGGCTGTTAAGGTCGTCAGTCACTTTGGCGGTTTCTTCCGGCGTCGTGTTCTGATCCCCCAGCTTAGCCATCAGCTCCTCATGCAGCTGCATATTCTTGTTCGCCCGGTCCAGCTGATACGACTCCAGCTTGGCGGATGACGAGCCTGCCTGTACCTGGGCCACCTCTTCGAGAATTTCATCCTCGGATTTGGCCGTTTCCTTGCCGGTCTCATTCACAGCGGTATCCTCTGAGCCTGCTTCCGGCTGAGCGGGATTTCCGGTTTCATCGGCAGCCTCGCCATTGCCCTTGGAGGTATCTGTGTCACTGCCGGCTGCCGCATCCTCAGACTTGCCGGCATCGCCGTCTACGCCTTCCTCCACCACTTCATGGACGACAATTTCATCACCCTGGGCCTGCAGACCAAAATCCTGCGTCCGCTCTGCCACCGGCGGCGCCGCGGGTCCGGCGTCCTCCGTGAACAGATAATACGCTGAGAGCACAACCATCAGGCTTAACATGGATACGAGCCAAATCGTTTGTCTTTTGTTATTCATTTTGAACACTTCCTCCTTTAAAATAACACTTGGAATCACTCTGGTTTCACTCACTCCTGCTTGCGCGGCACGACTGAAATCTTATAGCTTGGTACACTGAGTCCTCTTTGAACAGCATCAACAATCAAGCTTTTGACAACCTCATTCTCAGCCCCCTTGGCTACGATCAGCACTCCGCGCACCTGCGGCTTGATCCGCTTGGTCACAATTGGGGTCTGTTCACCCGATGACTCGTAAGTTACAATCTCACCGTCCCGGGTATAGCTCGTTACATGCCGCTTGCCGCCTCCGGCATCGTTCTCCTCAGTCAGCTCCTGGGAATCCTTAACGTTGCGCTGTACAATAATCTCTTCTGTGGATTCCACCGTAATCATCACATCCACGGCGCCGACACCGACGATCTGCTCCAGCATGACCCGGGTCCTTGTTTCAAACTCCTGCTCAATATTTCCAAATGGACTGCCGCCTGGGTCCGGTGCAGGTGCCGCCAGCGTAGACGCGGGGTTATCTGGCGGCTCCCGCCCGATATTTTCGTGATCCAGCTTCTTGACGTTCACAAAGGAATTGAACAGCATCATGGCCACTCCCAGCAGCCCGAGAATAATAAGCCAGCGCAGGGTTTGCATTTTTTTCGCCCCGCCGTTCTCACCGCCCAGCCACTGCTCCAGCTTCTTGCTCCACTTTCCCAATACGGGCCCCCTCCTTCAGCTTATTTTCTGCCGTAACCGTGATGTTCTTCTCTTGAATGCTCCATGAAGCGCGAAGCAGCTTCTTCACCGCGGCTTCCTGCGCCTTCAGCCACGCTTCCTGTTCAGCGCCATAGGGCTGGGCAGAGACCTCTTGCTCGGAGACATCTGGGCGCTGCTCCACTTCAATAACAACCGGGTCAATGCTAACCGGCTCTATATCTTTACGCCCTCTCCCGGAAGGAGTCTGTACGTCGTTCACGTTCTCCCCGGGCGGCCTCAGCCTGACAACTACCGATGAAATCACAGGCTCAGGCTCAGATCCCCTACCACCTTCTTGTAGCAGCAGCGACACCTCGACCGCCTCCGGCTCTTCTCCTGTCTCCGCTGCAATCTCCTTCTTCATCTCCAGGGCTGCCTGCTCGGCGGCCCATTGGAGGCTTTGCCGCTCTCGCGTCTCTTTGATGTCCTCTGCCTGTGCCAGGATCTGTGCGAGACCTGTCTGCGCCTGCTTCGAGCCCTGCTCAATCGACTCCAGCTGCTCTGCCAGCCTTACCTCGGGTGCCTCATGAAAGAGCTGGAGGATCGGCTGCAGCAGCGCCAGCAGAACCATAAGGCTCAGCACAAGACGCGCATAGCGCTGCATGGAATTTCCAGGCAGCAGCAGCTCTACCAGCGCTGCAAAGATCACAATCAGGATGACGTTTCTCAGCCATTCACTCAGCCAATCCATGACATCCCTCCCTTCCATTTCACACCGCTATCGCATCATGACCGTAATGTTGGCTGCTGATAAGAGAATCGTAATGGCCAGAAAGAACATCAGACTGACTGCGGCCAGCGCTGCAAACACATATAGCATGGTTTTGCCAATAGCCTGCAGGCATTTCACGATCGGCGTATCCCCCAGTGGCTGCATGATGGCCGAGGCCAGGTTATAAATGAGTGCGAGCGCCAGGATCTTGATGCCGGGAAACGCACATAGAAACAAAATGATGATGACACCGGCGAGACCAATGGAGTTCTTCACGAGCAGGGAAGCTGAAATAACGGTATCTGTCGCATCAGCAAACATTTTGCCTACGACGGGAACGAAGTTGCCTGTCACGTATTTGGCGGTTCGAATAGCGACACCGTCCGAAATCGATCCAGTCACCCCTTGTACTGAAATGACACCGAGAAAGACGGTGAGCAGGACGCCCAGAATCCCCATCCCAATCCCGCGAAGGAGATTGCCGAGCTGTGTCAGCTTGTACTTTTCTGATAGAGAGCTCACCAGATACAGCATGGCAGCGAAGAACAACAGCGGAAACACGACTGTACTGATCAAGGTGCCCACGGTATGAACCATAAAGATGATCAGGGGATGCGAGATCGACACGGTCACGACATTGCCCATAGAGGCCAGGAGCGCAAACAGCAGCGGCAGCATGGCCAGCATGAAATCGATCATCTGATCAATCGCATCCTTGGCATATCCGATGGCCACCTGGAAGCTGTTCACGGCGATGACGAGAACGACCATATAGCAGATGGTATAGGCTACCCGGCTCACTGTGCTTTTTTCAAAGGCCGTGTGCAGATTTTCCAAAATCATACTCAGAATGCTGATCATCATAATCGCGGCGAGCAGCCTGCCATTGTACAGCACCTCGTGCCAGATATATCCCATGAGGGTAGACAGCATCGTCGACAGCTCCAGCCCTTCGCCTCCGGGCAGCAGCAGATCCATCAGGGAAGGGGACTGTCCATCCGGAAAAAAACCGCCGTACTCCTGCATAAGCTGGTCCCAATATTGCTCCACCGGCTCTACCGGCAGCTCCTCCGCCTGCTCCTGCACCCACTGGTCGGCTGGTGATGTCGAAGACGCTTCAGCGAAAGAAACACCCGGCAGAAAAGACAGGATAAGCAGAGGAATCAGCAGGATCACGAGCCGTGCCGGAAGACCTGGCCTCGCCGGATATGACTTCAAGTTCATCCCCTCTTTCTCAAGCCGGCAGCAGCTTCAGTACCGTTTCAATAATGATGCCGATGATCGGCACGGCCAGAACCAGAATCAGCACCTTTCCGGCCATTTCAATCTTGGAGGCGATGGATTCCTGACCGGCATCCCGGACGACCTGAGCTCCCATTTCAGCAATGTAGGCAATGCCGATAATTTTCAGGACTGTCTTCAGGTAGATGATCTGCACGCCGGATCTCTCTGCGAGATCCTCCAGCATGGTGATGACCGTCCCGATCTTGCCCGCCAGAAACAAAAAGATAACAACGCTCGTGGTTACCGTAAGCAGAAAAGCAAATAGCGGCTTCTGTTCTTTAATAATCAAGATCAGTATGGTGGAGATCAGTCCGATACCGACAATTTGTATCATATCCATGGCGGTCTAGGCCTTACTGAAACAAAAATATCGTTCGGATTTCCTGAAGCAGATCATCCAGCAGCCGAACCACCATAAACAAAACAACGACGAATCCAATCAATGTTACCCAGTGTGCCATATCCTCTTTTCCCATCTGCTTCAGGACGGTATGAATCATGGCAATAATTATGCCAATCCCGGCAATTTGGAAAATGGCGTTCACTTCTATGTTCATTTCCTGGCACCTCGCTAAAAGATCAAAATGACGATCAATGCACTGATGAGAAAGCCCAGGCTTTTACTCATTTTTTCATATCTGGCCTGATCCTCTCGGGCCGCTGCCTCTTCATGCTTCAGCTGGCTGGCGGCAAGTGCAATATGCTTCATCTGGTCCTGCCGGTCGCTGGTGCCAAGCACAATGCTCAGCTGCCGGATCACTTCCCGTTCAGCCGGCTTCATGCTGGTCTGCCCCCAGTACAGCCGGAGCGAGGACTCCATGCTTTCCTGAACGGACAGACCCGCCTGCGGTCCCATTCCCCGAGCCGCCTCCAGAAACAAACCGGAGAGCGGCATCTTCATCGAGGCTCCGATTCGCTCCAGAGCCCGGGGCAGCGGGGTAAAGCCATAGCTGATTTCTGTCTCCAGCCTCTGGAGTGCCAGAATCAGCTCGCGGATCTGCCGGGGGCGGGCGGCGAATTGCCTGGCTTGATACAAGCCGGCCAGCCCGCCGGAGAGGATAACCAGAGCAGCGCCAAACCATTTAAGCACTCAGGTCACCACCCCGTGCGGCCACGATGACTTGATCTCGTTGACGCTGGCATCATACAGACGAAAAAAGAAGCCCCCTTGTGACCTGTCCAGCACGGCATAACGCTCGAACACCCGGGCCTTCATGAGAGAAGCAAGCGCCTGTCTGCCCGCTGCATCCTCCAGGGAGGAGCCGTGGGCCGTAGCAACCACGCTGATTCCGGCATGGAGTGCTTCCGAGACCGCCTCTGCATCCTCCGGCCTTCCGATCTCGTCCACCAGCAGTACCTCCGGCGACATGGAGCGAATCATCATCATCATGCCTTCCGCCTTCGGGCACCCGTCCAGCACGTCAGTTCTGGGGCCCAGATCGAAGGAGGGTACCCCCTGAATGCATCCGGCTATTTCAGAGCGTTCATCCACTACGCCAACTTTTTTCCCCTGACAGGCTGTGAAAGCTGAAGGTGAATAGCCGCTGCTGATCAGCCGAGCCAGATCGCGCAGGATCGTTGTCTTACCCTTCTGCGGAGACGATACCATTAGCGTATGCCTGATCCGGTTTCGATCCCGATCCAGCAAATAGGGCAGCAGCGGCTCGGCAGCGCCTCTGATTTCTTTGGCGAGCCGAAGATTAAAGCTGCTAATATCCCGGATATGCCTCACCTTCCCATCACTAAGCACAGTTCGTCCAGCCAGGCCGACACGGTGTCCGCCAGGTATGGTGATGAAGCCCTTGCGAAGCTCCTCCTCCAGCGTGTATAAAGAATGATTGCTCATCATATCCAGCAGCCTCAGCATATCCTCCCGGGTTGGCTTGTACGCCTCCTCCGGCTTGCGTGTAAAGGTTCCAGCGGGTGTTAGAAACTGAAACACTCCTTCATAGTTCAGCTCCAGCGGGCGGCCTTCCCGCAGCCGGATTTCTTCCAGCGGCTTCATGACGTCTTGAGGCATGCAACGCAGCAGAGCCTGAATATGATCCGGAAACAGATCCAGCCAGCTTGTATTCATAAGCATTTCCTCCAGTGTAATTCGTTGCTAAGTCATGTCCTATTTCATGTGTATGCCTGTACGCCCCGATTATGCACCGAATCTATCATTTTTTTAAAATCCCATATAACAGAAATGCTGCTCCGCACATGATCCAGCCGATTTTGCCCCAGGACAGCTTGTCCGCCATGCCAAACAGTCCGATCGTCGTCGTCAGGATCAGCACCAGGGGACCGACAAAGGCCAGCGCAGAATTCACAGCCAGCGCCTTATCTACCTGATTCAGGCGAAGCATCCAGATCGCTGCCAGAATTTCGACACTGCCGGAAAACAGCCGGAGGGAAGCCATACTCACCACAAACTTGTCCAGCATGTTCAACCTCCTCCATGATTTGATAACTTACCATATGCATCATAGCTTTCATTTATCTCTACTTTTTTTGGAGGAGGCTATACGAAGCTGGTAGAATACAACAAGATGAAGACAGCACAAAAAAAGCACGGATGTGCGGGGAATATATTCCGCGCACATCCGTGCTTCATATGGTTCGAATTAGCTGCACTTTCTTTGAATCAATTACCGGCGAACCTGTGGCCCGCCTACAGAAGCCTGCTCTGCGGTATCCAAACCGTAAGCAGTATGCAATGCCCGAACGACACCTTCCAGATTACTGCTCTCAATGACGCAGGATACTTTAATCTCCGAGGTGCTGACCATTTTAATGCTGACATCCTGCTTGGAGATCACATCGAACATTTGAGCAGCAACACCCGGATGGCTGACCATGCCGGCGCCGACGATCGACACCTTCACGAGATTCACCTCAGAGGTCACTTCGCGGAACGGAAGCTCGCTGCGAATGCCTTCAATGACCGCAAGTGCGCGCTCCGACTCATCGCGGGAAATGGTAAAGGAGAAGTCAGCTTCTCCGTTCTGCACACCGCTCTGTACGATAATATCGACGTCAATGCCTTCCTGTGCCAGGGCACCGAACACCTTGGCGAGTACGCCGGGATAATCAGACACTCCCAAAATACTGATTCTGGCCACATTCTTATCAAAAGCGATTCCGCTGACTACTGCGCCTTGCTCCATGCTGGCTTCCTCCTTCACAACCGTACCTTCGTTATAATTAAAGCTGGATCTGACAACAAGCTTGACATCATTATGCTTCGCATATTCAACAGCCCGAGGATGAAGCACTGCCGCTCCCAGATTTGCAAGCTCCAGCATTTCATCGTATGAGATTTCCTGCAGCTTGCGCGCGCATTTCACGACACGCGGATCGGTGGAGTAGATGCCGTCAACATCAGTATAAATTTCACATACGTCAGCATGGACAGCAGCAGCCAGTGCAACGGCGGTCGTATCGGAGCCTCCCCGGCCGAGTGTCGTAATTTCGCCTTCCTCGGTCATGCCCTGGAAGCCGGCGACAATAACGATCTTGCCCTGCTCCAGTGCCTTCTGAACGCGAATAGGGGTAATGTCTGTAATGCGGGCCTTGCCGTGTACAGCTTCCGTGCGGAAGCCAGCCTGCCAGCCCGTATATGAGACCGCTTCACGCCCGAGTCTATGAATGCTCATGGCAAGAAGAGACATCGAGATCTGCTCTCCTGTCGTCATCAGCATATCCATTTCCCGTGCAGGCGGATGTTCATTTAATAACTTGGATTGGTCAATCAAATCGTCTGTCGTATCGCCCATTGCAGAAACGACGACAACCACTTGATGCCCTTCATCCTGCTTCTCAACAATTCTTCGGGCGACGCGCTGCATACGCTCCGTGTCCCCGACGGAGCTGCCCCCGAATTTCATAACATACAGTGACAACCTGCCTTCACTCCCTACTTTATCAGTATGTATCCATGGTTTCTCACTTTAAAACAGTATAATACGAAAGTGCTTGGTTCCGTCAAGCAATTTCATAGCTGTCACCAAAAGTTCGGCAGGCTGGGAAATCAGCCCATCTTCTTGCAGCTACAAAAAAGCCGCCCTCCTGCATAACCTGCAGATCAGGGCGGCGGTGCTCACAACGATTAAGCGCGGGAAATATATTTGCCTTCACGAGTGTCTACGAGCAGGACATCATCTTCGTTAATGAAGAGAGGAACCTGTACGTTCAGGCCGGTTTCCAGCTTCGCATTCTTGGTTGCTCCAGTAGCCGTGTTCCCCTTGATGCCCGGCTCCGTCTCAACAACCTTCAGGTCCACACTGTTCGGCAGGTTAATCCCGAGAATTTCGCCCTGGTAGCTGACGATGTTCACGTTCATGTTCTCTTTCAGGAAGTTTAATTCCCATTCCAGCTGCTCGCTGGTCAGGCTGAACTGATCGTACGTTTCGTTGTCCATGAACACATGCTCTTGGCCGCTCGCGTACAGGTACTGCACGCCGCGGTTCTCGATCATGGCACGGCCGATCGTCTCTCCTGCACGGAATGTTTTCTCGACCGTATTGCCATTGCGCAGGTTCTTCAGCTTGGAGCGAACGAACGCTGCCCCCTTACCCGGTTTCACGTGCTGAAACTCAATAACGGTGAAAATATCGCCGTCAACCTCAACGGTCAGGCCTGTTTTGAAATCGTTAACTGAAATCACAAAAATCCCTCCTGGTTAAATAGGTCGTTAGCGACCTGGTTCTTCTTGATTCTGCTGCCCGGATGGACTGTGCTTAAAGCACGGTAAAATCTTTGGGCGAAGATGTTAAAATATGAATACCCGATTCCTGGATCACAATATCATCCTCGATCCGAACACCGCCGAGGCCCGGAATATAAATCCCTGGCTCTACAGTCACGACCATGCCTGGCATCAGCACATCATCACTCAGCTTGGAAAGGCGGGGCATCTCGTGAACCTCCATTCCAAGACCATGTCCCGTACTGTGTCCAAAGTACTCCCCGTATCCGTAACGCGTAATGATATCGCGGGCAAGCGCATCGGCTTCACGCCCCGTCATTCCCGCTTTGATGTGTTCGAGCGTATGCAGCTGGGCTTGAAGCACAATATCATAAATTTCCTTCAGCTTCGGATCCGGTTTGCCTACGGCAATTGTACGTGTTAAGTCCGAACAGTAGCCGTTCAGCAGCGCCCCGAAATCAAAGGTGATCAATTCATTGGAGCCAATGATCTTGTCACTCGCAACGCCGTGAGGCAGCGCAGACCGGACTCCTGAAGCCACAATCGTGTCAAAGGAAGACGACGTCGCCCCTCTCTCCCGCATAAACATCTCCATCGAGAGATCAATTTCCGACTCCGACTTCCCGCTCTGGACGATGCCCAGCACGTACTGGAACGTCTCATCCGCTAAATCAGCAGCCTGCTGCATCACCTTCAGCTCGTTACTGTCCTTGATGATCCGAAGCTGTTCAACCATTCCGCTCACCGGAGTGAGCGTAACCGGCTTCAGCTGCTCCGCATAGGTCATGTACACGGAGTATGTAACGTGATCCTGCTCAAAGCCGAGCGAGGTCACGCTTTCTTGAGCCAGAAGCTCCTTGACCGTTTCCATCACCTTGGCACCGTGTTCAATGACTTCATACCCTGGTGCCTGCTGAGGCGCCTGGGTCATGTAACGAAAATCGGTCAGCAGATAGGAGTGCTCTTTCGTGATGAGCACGTATCCGGCAGATCCGGTAAAGCCGGTCAAGTACCGGCGGTTCACCGCACTGGACACTAACAAGGCCTGCAAGCCCTTGCTGTCCATGATCTCCCGGAGCCGAGCTGCTCTGTGGTTAGCCATATTGCTTCAATCCCTTCCGAATCCTGTTCATCGTGTTAGCGCGTGCTGCTGCCCCCATTCAGAATATCCAGCAGGGCGTGAAAGCCAAGCTTGTAGCTGCCTGCACCAAAGCCGCAGATCTGTCCGGCACATACCGGAGCGATGACCGACGTATGACGGAAGGCTTCCCGGGCGTGGACGTTCGATAGATGAACCTCAACCGTTGGAATGCTGACCGAGCTGATCGCATCCCGGATGGCATAGCTGTAATGGGTAAAGGCTCCCGGATTCAGCAGGATGCCGTCAGCCTGTCCCATTGCTTCATGAATACGGTCAATCAGCGCGCCCTCATGATTGGATTGAAAGAACGTTACGGAAACCGAGTTACGTTCTCCTTCCTCCACTAAAGCTTCTTCAATGCTCTGCAGTGACGTGCTGCCGTAGACGCCGGGCTCCCGTATGCCGAGCAGGTTCAAATTGGGTCCGTTCATGACCCAGATGGACTTCATAAGGCTTCCCACCTTTTCGTCAAATAACCAAAAGCTATTTTACCATAGGGGAAGTCAACTTGAGAAGTTTTTTTAGCTCCGGCTCAGTACCCCTTTGCCGTCTCGCAGCTTTTCATCCGTGTACTCGACCGCTGTCGTATAGCCGATAAACAGCCCCCACAGCAGAAACAGGCACATCTCTGAAATATTCGTATCCCAGGTCAACAGCTTGACCGGCGCACTCCATTGCAGCAACGGATTCAGCACTATGAATAGAAGGACCCACCAGACAATCCCATAAGCAATGCCGGGCCAGGGTCCCTTTGCCTTCAGAAATAAGAGCACATACAGCAGGGAAGCTGCAACTGACAATACGATAAAAGAGAGCCACCCTGCCAGCTGACCCGCCGTGGATGCGAGAAAGCTGTGCTTAAAGAAGGGCTCCAGCAGAAAGCCCGGAAGGACGGACGTAAAGTTAAAGGCATAGAAGAACCAGCGGATGCCTCCCCAAATGAGTCCCGCGTAAAAGCCTAGCTCAAGCGCAAAGGTAAAGCGGTTCGTGTGAATAGAAGCAGATCTGCTCTGTAATGGATGCATGGAATAAAACACTCTCCTTGATCGTTATACGCCCTTACAAAAGCGGCAAAAGTTTGAATCCTAGTATGCTCCTGAACGTGCTGCCTTAATCAAACTAGAATTTAACTCCAACATTCGATACAATAAGGATATGTATTTAAGCATTTCAAGTATTTTGAGACAGGAAGGTGAATTGTTTGTCCCAAAAGCCCGCTCCGGTCAGCTATGGTGGCCAAGCCGTGATCGAAGGTGTTATGTTCGGCGGCAGGCACGTCAATGTAACCGCTGTACGGAGAAAAAACAACGAAATTAAGTTTCTCGAAGTGCCAAGGGAAGATAAATCCCTGATCCTCAGGCTGCGCAAAATTCCACTGCTACGCGGAATTATTAGCCTCATAGATTCAAGCATCAAAGGCTCCAAGCATCTTAATTTCTCTGCAGATGCCTACGCCGATGACTCTCTGGATCCCGAAGAACGGGAGAAGCAGAAGGAGAAGGAGGATTCTGGCTGGAGCCTCAGCATGATTATTGGTGTAGCGGCGGTCAGCGTACTATCCTTTGTATTCGGCAAGCTCTTGTTCACGCTCGTCCCTGTGTTTGTAGAGGATTTTCTGTTCGGTGATATTATAGACAACTACATTATCCGCAATCTGATCGAAGGCGGCATCAAGCTCCTACTTCTTCTCATTTATCTCTGGGCGATCTCGCAAACCCCGGTCATTAAGCGGCTGTTTCAATATCATGGAGCAGAGCACAAGGTCATCAGTGCCTTTGAAGCCGGTGAAGAGCTGACGGTGAAGAATGTCCAGAAGTACACCCGTCTCCATTATCGCTGTGGCAGCAGCTTCATGATGCTGACGATTGTGCTTGGCGTCGTCGTATATTCCATTGTGCCATGGGATAACCTGACCGAAAGAGTCATTCAGCGCATTGTGCTGCTGCCCGTCGTCCTGGGCATTTCCTTCGAATTTTTGAAGCTTACCAACTCGCTCCGAGAGGTTCCGGTGCTTCGGTACTTGGGATATCCCGGCTTGTGGCTTCAATTGCTGACGACGAAAGAACCGACCGACGATCAGGTCGAGGTTTCCATCGCTTCATTTAACCGGATGCGGGAGCTGGATGCCCAATTCGAACGGGCCGCAACGGCGAAGCCGGCAGCGGGAACTGTACTTGACCCTGCGAAAGGATGATGAATCCATGTACAGGCTGAGAACGCAGAAGATCATTCTGGGCATCTTTATTACACTGGCGGCGGTAGGTCTGCTTCTAAATCTGCAGCAGTACTATATTCCGCTGATCATTGTCGCTGTCGTATTTCTGCTTTACAAGTTTCCGCCTGGTACCCGGCGCCGCCCCAAGGTCAAGCCTTCACGCAAGACTCAGGCCAAGATCAAGGCAGCAAGGACAGCCGGCATGAAGGCAGAGCCCTCTCAATCATCCCGAAAGAAGCGGTATCCGTTTCAAGTTATTGAAGGCAGCAAGGGAAAAAGTGATGACGAGGACATGCCAAAGTATCATTAATCTCGCATACACGCCAAAAGGGCTGCTTCGCAAAGGAAATCACCTTTGCGAAGCAGCCCTTTTAAATTCAGAGCCCTTATTGCGGAATCCATTCCTTAAAAAACTGCGTCCCTGCCATCAATCCTGATTGATATAACGCCTCGCTTTCAGCTTCCGACAAATCAAAATGGGTTGTGCCAATACCGAGGGTCGGGATTTTGATCGTCCGGTTTCGGTTCTCCTTCTCGATATACCGTTCATCATGCGCAGACAGCATCGTTTCAAACATGGCACTCAGCATACTAAACGGTCCTGTGATTTTATGCGGCTCTTCTGCATGCTTGCCGACCATTTGAAAGCCCACGACAGGGGGAGGCTTTGAAAGCCCTGTTCCTTTTCGCTTGCGGTCAAAGAGCCATAACGGAAAATTGCTAAGCAGCCCGCCATCGACAATGTACACAAATTGCTCATTAAAGGCCTTTCCTCTGGCCGGCTCCCCAATGAGCCTTAGAATGACCGGATCAAAGAAGTAAGGAATGCTGCAGCTCATCCGTACGGCCTTCGCTACAGGAAACGTGGCCGGATTGATCCCGTAGTTTCGCAAGTCATCCGGAAGGACGAGCAGCTTTCCGTTCGTAATATCCGAAGCCACAATGTAGAGCTTGCCTGCAGGAATATCTGAAAAGGTGACGATGCCCTTGGCAAGCAGCAGACTGCGTACCCATTGCTCCAGTGCTTCTCCGGAGTATAACCCTTTTTTCAGCAAGACCCGAAGAGCAGGTCCAACAAAGGCCGTATCAAAAATCGGCGCCCGCACCAGGAGCCGTTCAAAAGGCATGTTCTTGATGATGTGTTTCATCTCATCAGCGGTATAGCCTGCTGCCAGCACGGACGCTACAATGGAGCCTGATGAGGTCCCAGCTACCCGTTTAAAGGTGATCCCTTGCAGCTCCGCCGCCTTTACGGCTCCAGCCAGTGATATGCCTTTGACGCCGCCGCCCTCAAATACGGCATTAATATCCATAATAAAACCCCCGCCTCACATGGTCTATTGACTATGTATGAGAACGGGGGAGTATTCATGTCTTACAACGTGCTGATTTAGGATTGATAATATAATTTCAATTGATCCAGCAGCCCGAGCGGATTGCCGAGCAAGTGCTTGGCTCTAAAGAACAGGCTCCCTTGGATATCCTTGTATTTGTCATTGTAGCGAAGCTGGTTAATAATTTCAGTGGCTGTCTGCCAATTCTTATCCTGGGCCGGATCGCCGACCTTGTATGCCGCATGTCCGATCAGGAGATCGACTCCGGTTCCGGAAACCTCCTTCACCCACCAGTCCACCAGCTTATCGTAATCCGCAGCGGTATAATTCATGCTCCAGTAGATTTGCGGGGCGATATAATCGATCCAGCCATTCTGAATCCAGGTCCGTGTGTCGGCATACATGCTGTCATAGGCTGTAACCCCTGCTTTGGTCGGAGATCCCGTTCGGTCTGCGGTATCATTGCGCCACACGCCGAAAGGACTGACCCCGTAGTACACCTGTGGCTTGACCCGCTTGATGCTTTCTCCCAGCTCTTCAATAAAGGTATTCACATTACCGCGCCGCCAATCTGCAACGGTTCGATATGAACCTGTATTATACAGCGCATAGGAGCTGGAGTCAGGGATCGACGTATGAGACGGATAAAAATAATCATCCAGATGAATTCCATCCACATCATAACCGTCCACCACCTCGATGATGGTATCCATGATGTGCTGTCTCGCTGCAGGATTACCGGGATCGATCATCATCTGGTTGTTCACCTTCAAGATCCAATCGGGATGAGCGACAGCAACATGATTGGCAGCAAGGCCGCTCGTGGATAGCTCGGTATGCGCTCGAAACGGATTAAACCAGGCGTGAAACTCCATGCCCCGCTTCTGCGTCTCCTGAATCATAAATGCAGCAGGATCGTAGCCGGGATCCTTGCCCTGAGTTCCGGTCAGTGCCTTCGACCAAGGAACCAGTGCCGAGGAGTACAGTGCGTCACCTGCAGGCCGAAGCTGCACAAACACCGCATTGAATCCAGCCGCCTGCAGCTTGTCCAGCATTTGGATGAAGTCCTGCTGCTGCTGCGCTGCGGTCGTCTTCGTGGCAGGCCAGTCCAGATTATAAATACTGGACACCCAAGCTCCCCGAAGCTCCTTCTCTACCGGCTGCGGCTGCGGTACTACCGGCGGGATTCCCGGCTCCTCGGGAATGATCCAGCCGCTGGTCATATCAATGATCTTCTGCTGCTGATTCCACCTCACGGTCAGCCCCAGCTTCTCGCTGATGAACCTTAGCGGCACCATCACCCGGCCGTTCCGGATTTGAACCGATGCACTCAGTGCCTCCGGCACTCCATTAACAATAGCCGTAGGAGATCCCGATTTCAGGCTAATGCTGATGTTCTGCTGCGCAATCACAGCCGTTTTCGTGCTCTGGTTCCATGCAATGGATACGCCAAGCCCCTCGCTGATGACGCGAGTCGGCACCATCGTGACATTTACTTTGGGAAGGATGTACGGCGGTACATCGCTGTACAGCCTCTGACCGTCAAGCAGAATCTGGATGTCGGGGCTTTGCGCCTTCGCAGCGGGAACCACCGACGGGAGACACAACAGGGTCAACAGCAGCACCAGCAGCCATCTTCGTAACTTCATTCTTCAGAACCTCCAGCTTCTTAGGTTTTGCAGGCAACCTTTCATGAAAAAAGCATCTGTCAACTGCGGACAGATGCCCTTTCTACGATTCGCTAACCAATTCCTGATGAATATTCCGCAGCTCCTTAAGACGTTGTTCATCCCGATTAAAATATTCTACCAGGGTCTCTATACAAGTTATGGAGTCCCAGCTCAGATGATGCTCAATTCCTTCTACATCCGCGTAAATATTCTCTTCCTGTACGCCAATGATGCCCAGGAACTGCTCCAGCAGCTGATGGCGGGCCATCAAGCGCTTCCCCATCTTCTTGCCCTTGCTGGTCAAGACGAGGCCGCGATACTTCTCATAGATCAAATATTCATCCTTATCAAGCTTCTGAATCATCTTCGTGACGGATGAGGGGTGAACCTCCAAGCCTTCGGCAATATCCGAAACGCGCGCATAACCCTTCTCTTCAATCAGCTTGTAGATGCGCTCCAAATAATCCTCCATGCTGGGTGTAGGCATCTTCATTTCCCTCTTTTCTCATATCTTCCAAAACGTCCGGCAGCGGTGTACCTGCACCGTTAATGATACATGTTCTCAATAGCACTTGGCAAGTCCTGCCGGGATCGCCTGTTTGTAATTGTCAGGTGTCAAGACGAGAGTCAAGGTCCATACTATGCTTAGCTTACAGAAAGAAGGTGCAGCCGTGGCCGAGACGACATTGACAGCTCCACCCGTCAAACGCATTCCTAAGCCGACCAAGCCGTTCATCCCCGACCTTGTTTATTTTGAACCGGATGCGCTGGAATATCCCAAGGGTCAGAAAATTATGGAGTTCGTTAAAGCACGCAACATTGAATACCGCATGACAACCTCTCACAACCGGATTACCAATCTTCCCGGGGAGACGGAGCAGGAAAAGTACCGGATGGCCAAAAGAACCCTCGTCGTCGGCCTGCGAAAAACGCTGAAGTTTGACCAGTCCAAGCCGTCGGCTGACTATGCGATTCCCATTTCCACCGGCTGTATGGGCCATTGCCATTATTGTTATTTACAGACGACCCTCGGCTCCAAGCCCTACATCCGAGTTTATGTTAACACAGAGGATATTCTGGGCGCTGCAAAGGGCTATATTGACGAAAAAGCACCGGAAATCACAACCTTTGAAGCCGCCTGTACCTCTGATCCCGTCGGGATTGAGCATATTACCGGTACGCTACAGGACCTGATCACATTTATGGCTGGACAAGAGCATGGGCGACTTCGGTTTGTAACAAAGTTTCACCATGTCGGTCCTTTGCTGAATCTGAATCACAACGGTCATACCCGAATCCGGTTCAGTGTCAATGCGGATTATGTGATTCGCCAGTTTGAGCCAGCCACCTCGCGCTTTGAGGAACGGATTGAGGCTGCATCCAAAATCGCCCATGCCGGCTATCCGTTAGGCTTCATCATCGCTCCCATCATTTGGTATGACGGCTGGGAGGAAGGCTATGCAGAGCTGCTAAAGCGCCTCTCGGATTCACTGCCGCCCGAAGCAACCAAGGACTTGAGCTTTGAGATGATTCAGCACCGTTTTACCAAGACGGCCAAAAACGTGATCGAGCAGCGTTACCCCAAAACCAAGCTGGAGATGGATATTGAAAAAAGAAAACAGAAATGGGGACGCTGGGGCCAATACAAATATGTATACCCTGATGAACAGCAAACCGCCCTGCGACAATTTATCACAGAGCGGATCTTTGACCATTTTCCAGAGGCAAGGATTGATTACTTTACGTAATTTAGAAACGAAGCCATTCCGGCGTCATGCTTTGAAGCCAGATCGTAATTCTAAACATTTGATTGCTAAACAGCAAGATCCCCATAAGAATCATTAGCGCACCGCCGACCTTCATCAGCACACTGGAATATTTGAGAATCCAGCGCGTGGATCCGATAAAGAATGCCAGGATAAAAAAGGGAACTGCAAATCCAAGAGAGTATGACGTGATCAGCGGGAACCATGTGCCGGGATCGGTGGCCGCGAGGGCAATAATAGCCATCAGGATCGGGCCTACGCAAGGGGACCACCCTGCAGCAAACCCAATTCCGAACAAGAAGGTGCCTATGTATCCCGCCGGCTTAGATTTGAAATCGAACTTGCGGTCCTTCATGAGAAACCGGGGCTGAAACAAGCCGACCAGCAGCAGACCCATCAAGATAATAAGCAGCGCCGAGAGCTGCCGGATCAAGTCCTGATACTCGATAAAGAATTCCCCAAACAGTCCCGCTCCCCAGCCGAGCGTATAATATACGGAGGAGAACCCGAGGATAAACGCTAGCGTGTGACTCATGGTGCGCATGCGAACGTCCTTGCGGTTCTGCTCCGTTTTTAATTCATTGACCGACATTCCGGTAATGATCGAAAGATAAGAAGGATACAGCGGGAGACAGCAGGGCGAAATAAACGATGCGAAGCCGGCTGCAAATGCGATTCCTATATTCATATCAGCCATAAGTACTCCCCCTTAAGATGAAAAGCCTTTTTTGCCAACCAGCGCCAGCGTCAGGAACGAAATCAGCAGCAGCACAATCGTGGCTCCGGGCGCCAGATTGAACACGCCGGCCAGCATAAGACCTCCGACCACCGCAATCTCCGACAGAATGACTGACAGTACAATGGCAGAGCGGAAGCTTCTGGCCAGCAGCAGGCTGGCCGCAACCGGGATTGTCAGCAGTGCAGATACGAGCAGCGCCCCCACAATCTTGATGGCCGTGCTCACCACGAGCGCCGTCAACACTGTAATGATCATATTGATCCATTTTACCGGCAGGCCGCTGACGCTGGCTGCATCCTCTTCAAAGCTGAGCAGGAACAATTCCTTGAAAAAGAGCGATATCACCGTAATCACGACGACCGTTACGCCCCCCACCAGATACAGATCGTTGACATCCAGTGTATAAATACTGCCGAACAGATAGCTCATGACATCCGTATTGTAGCCCATGCCCAAAGTGAAGAACAGCGAGGCAAGCGCGACCCCCCCGGACATAATAATCGCAATAGACAGCTCTGCATAGCTCTTGTACGCTTTGCGGAGCTTCTCTATTGCGAAGGATGCAGCTACGGCGAACACAAGCCCTGCCGCCAGAGGATAGACCTCAATCAGAAATCCAAGTGCAACGCCCGCAATCGTTACATGCGAAAGCGTATCGCCAATCATGGACAATCGCCGCAGCACGAGGAAAATACCGATTAACGGCGCGGTAACGCCGATGAGCAGCCCGCCAAGCATGGCGCGCTGAAAGAAATCACTTGATAAAATATCCAGCAAGACGTAATTCTCCTTCCTAAACGAGCGAATGCGTCAGATCCTGCTCCACGCAGTCCTGGGCATCATGGGAGTGACGAACATAAAACTGAATTTTGCCGTTCTGGGACACCGGCTTTTCTCCCAGCTCACCGCGAACCATATCCAGATCATGCGTCACCATGAGAAAAGTCATATCGTGATGCTCATGCATATGGGTAATCAGCTCAAAAAAACTGGCCTGAGTCTCGGCGTCAATCCCGATCGTTGGCTCATCCAGAACGAGCAGATCCGGCCGATTGATCAAGGCCCGCGCCAGAAACACACGCTGCTGCTGTCCCCCGGACAGCTCGCCAATGCGTTTGCCGGCAATGTCTTCGATGCGCATCACTTCCATGGCATCACTGCACTGCTGATGCTGCTTCCGGGTAATCCGGCGGAACATATTCTTGCGGTTGTAGAGGCCCGAGAGGACCACTTCCCGAACCGTTGCTGGAAACAACGGGTTAAAGCTGTTCTTCTGCGGTACATAGCCGATCCGTTCCCAATCACGGAAGCGGCGGATCGGCTCTCCAAATAATTCAATACTTCCATGCGCTGACGGCAGTAAACCTACAATCAGGCGAAGCAGCGTCGTCTTCCCGGCTCCATTCGAGCCGACAATGCCGACGAAATCCCGTTCCTTGACGGTAAAATTAAGCCCATTCAGCACCTGCTGCTGACGGTAAGAGAATGAAATATCTTTAAGCTGTATAATTGGCTGATGACAATCCAGCGCGTCCGAAAGCATACCTTGGCCGCCTTTCTGTAAAATATGAAGCCGGGTGATATGAACATATCCCCGGCCATCTCTTCTTATTGTAATGCCTTCTTCAAATTTTGCAAATTGTTTTCCATCAATGAAAAGTAATTCTCGCCACTGGCTTCCTGCTCCTTGGTTAAGCCCTCCACCGGATTCAGCACCAGCGTCTCAACCCCGGTCTCCGCAGCCAGCGTTCTGGCCAGCTGATCCGATACCAGCTCTTCAAAGAAAATGTAGCGAATATTGTTCTTCCGCACCGTATTGGCCAGCTTGACAATATCCTGCGCCCGCGGCTCGGCATCCGGAGACAGTCCCATAATTGCATGCTGCTCCAGGGAGTAGTCCCGCGTCAAATACCCGAACGCTTGATGAGATACCACAATCTGACGGTTCTCAAAGGCGGCAAGCTCCTGCTCAAACTTCTGATCCAGTGCAGCAAGCTGCTCCTTCAAGACTTCATATCGTTCCTTATAACCGTCAGCATGATCTGGATCTGCTTCTGCCAGGCTCTTGTAAATATTCTCGGCCATGATCTGTGCAGACTTCGGACTTACCCAAGTATGGGGGTCCACATATTTGGCATCCACAGCCGGCTGCTTCTCTTCCGCTGCAGCCTCACCGCTGTGGTCGTGGTCATGCTCCTCTTCCGCTGCAGCCTCACCGCTATGGTCGTGGTCATGCTCTTCTTCCGCTGCGGCCTCGCCGCTATGGTCGTAATCATGCTCCTCTTCCACTGCAGCCTCCCCGCCGTGGTCGTGGCCGTGCTGATGCCCGTCATCCTCGTTCGTATAGATTAGATCGATGCCTTGGCTAACCTCAACCGGCTTAACCTGGCTGTCTTGATCCAAGCCTTTGAGAAATCCCGGCACCCAGCCCTCCATGCCTGCTCCGTTGTACAGGAACAGCTGTGCTTTAGAGGTTTGAATAATATCCTGGCTCCGCGGCGTCCAATCATGAGCCTCTACACCGGTAGGAAGCAGATTGATGACATTCGCATCCTCTCCCCCGATGGTCCGTGCAAATTCATAAATAGGATAAAATGTCGTAATGACATTAATCTTCTCGTCCGAAATAGCTGCCTTCTGACTACCCGTGTCATTGCCGCAGCCCGTTACCACCATTACCAGTGACAATAACAAAGCCCCATATGCTGTCTTCCATTTCATGCTTCCGTCTCCACTCCAATCCCGTTGTTCAAATCGTAATAATTACTAGTTAGAGATTATAAGAGTAGTTGTTCCTCTTGTCAACCACATCGTTATCGTTACTAATAAACCTGAACAAAAAAAGTGTGAGGACGGCAGCCGACTCCGGCACGCCGTCCTCACTATAGTAACCTCTGTAGCACTTATTTTACGATCGCACCGTTTGGCATGGAATCCGGCACCGCAGCCAGCGTCAGCTGATTCCCGTGGGAGGCTGCCAAGATCATGCCCTGAGACATTTCTCCACGAAGCTTGACTGGCTTCAGGTTTGTGACACAGATGACTTTTTTGCCGACCAGCTCCTCCGGGCTATAGTGCTTCGCAATGCCCGATACGACCTGACGCTGCTCGAAGCCCAGATCCAGCTGCAGCTTCAGCAGCTTATCCGCCTTTTTCACCGGCTCACAGGAGATCACCTGGGCCACTCTCAGCTCTACCTTCGCAAAATCCTCAATCCCGATCTCTTCCTTCAGCTCCACTTCTTCCTCAGCCTCTGCAGCTTTGCCCTCTGCTGGCTGCTCCGTGATCGCTGCAGGCTTGGCGCCGCCAGTCATCGCTTCAGCAATAAAGGCTACCTCCTGCTCGACGTCCAGACGCGGGAAGATCGGTTCCCCTTTCTGGAGCTTCGTGCCGCCAGGGATGCTGCCGATCTCACGTCCGCTGTCCCAATGCGTTAACGGTCCAGCCTTGATGCCCAGCTGTTCCCAAATCTTCTGCGGCGTACGGGTCATGAACGGCTGAAGCAGAATGGAAGCAATACGCAGTGACTCTACCAAGTGGCTCATCACGGAGGCAAGCTCCTGTCGTTTGCTCTCATCCTTCGCGAGGGTCCACGGCTGAGTCTCATCAATGTATTTGTTGCTGCGGCTGACGAACTGCCCGATGGCGCTGAGTGCTACTGAAAACTCCAGCTTCTCCATCGCTTCTTCTACCTTGCTGTAGACGCCTTCTGCCGCTTCCTCCATCGCCTCATCAAAAGCGGTCACACCGCGCTCGAAGAAAGGAACCTCTCCGTCAAAATATTTATCGACCATCGCCACCGTACGATTGAGCAAATTCCCCAGATCATTCGCCAAATCAGAGTTCACGCGCTCTACAAAGCTCTCTGGCGTAAACGTGCCGTCCGCTCCGAATGGAACCTCGCGCAGCAAATAGTACCGCAGTGCATCCAGGCCGTAGCGGTCGATCATCGTAACCGGGTCCACCACATTGCCCTTGGATTTGGACATTTTTCCGTCCTTCATCAGGAGCCAGCCATGTGCAAATACCTTTTTCGGCAGCGGCAGGTCCAGGGCCATCAGAATGATCGGCCAGTAAATCGTGTGAAACCGGACAATTTCTTTGCTCATGAGATGAACATCGGCAGGCCAGTATCTGTCATATAAGGAGGTATCCTCGGAGCCGTAGCCCAGAGCCGTCACATAGTTCAGGAGTGCATCGATCCAGACGTAAACGACATGCTTGGGATCACTCTTGACCTTTACCCCCCACTCGTAGGTTGTACGAGAGACGGCGAGATCTTCTAGGCCGGGCTTGATGAAATTGTTAATCATCTCATTTTTGCGGGAAACAGGCTGAATGAAATCCGGATGCTCCTCATAGTATTGCAGCAGCCGGTCTACGTACTTGCTCATCCGGAAGAAATAGCTCTCCTCCTTCACCAGCTCCACGGGACGGCCGCAGTCCGGACATTTACCATCCACCAGCTGACGCTCCAGGAAGAACGATTCACAGGGCGTACAGTACCAGCCTTCATAATCACCTTTATAAATATCACCTTGAGCCAGCAGGCGCTCGAAAACGTCCTGAACGACCTTGGTGTGACGAGCCTCTGTCGTCCGAATAAAATCTTCATTGGAAATATCAAGCTTTTTCCACAGATCCTGAATGCCTGCCACGATATCATCGACAAATTGCTGCGGCGTTTTGCCGGCTTCCTGAGCCTTGCGCTCGATTTTTTGACCATGCTCATCCGTGCCTGTCAAATAACGCACATCATAGCCTCTCAAGCGCTTGTAGCGCGCAATCGCGTCACCTGCTACCGTCGTATAGGCATGCCCGATGTGAAGCTTGTCACTGGGATAGTAAATTGGCGTTGTCAAATAGAAGGTTTTCTGTTCTGCCATTGAGATCTCCATCCTTTAATTGAAATATGTTATTTATGGTGCAGGCCGCAGCGGCGTGCCTTGGCAAGGTTTAGGCAATAAGGACCGCCCTTAAGGACACAAAAAACTCCCGTCCCCATGGGACGAGAGTCAGCTCACGTGTTACCACCCAAATTCCCCGGACTCCTTACAGAGTCAGGCTTATCCGCCTGCAGCAGGCCGCCATTAACGCTGGATCACGCTATTGTCTCACCCTGCCGGATGGAATAACGGCCGGAAGAAGCTCGACAACAGTTCCTCCAAGACCATCTTCCGCCAGGACCCCGCTGACCGGTTCCCACCTATCCCGGCTCTCTGTGCAGCATGCACTGTCGTACTCATCTCTTCATAGGAAAAATATTTAACTCTGCTTACTTAATACACCCAATATAATCAACGATCAGACGTAATGTCAAGAATATACTCAAGGAGAGCTCTGGCTTTCCTTTCGGGGCGGCACCAGATCTACGCCACCGGGATGAAAGGGATGGCATCTTCCGATCCGCTTCGCCGCAAGGACAGAGCCCTTCAGCGCACCGTGCACCTCAATAGCTTCAAGTGCATACTGTGAGCAGGTTGGATAGAAGCGGCAGGTTGCAGGCTTCAGCGGGGAAATGACCTTCCGGTACAGATGGATCGGCGCTTGAACGACCCGGATCGGCCATCGTTTGCTCACGCTTCTCCCTCTCCGCAGTCCTTACAATAACCAAAGACTTCAAATTTATGCCTGACGACCTGGAAGTCATCCGGTGCATCAGTAAGCGGCATAGGACAAAAGGTGATCGGATATGTCTTCTGGCACTGAAGACAAATCACATGATGGTGATGGTGCTCCTCACTGCAGCGAGACCGAAACTTCACGCCTTCCTCAAAGACAACCTGCTCCAGCGCACCCAGCTCCGACAGCACGCGCAGATTCCGATACACCGTATCAAAGCTCAGGCCACTGTACTTCTGGCCCATATAGTCATAGACATCCTTCGCGGTCAAATAACCGTTATGCTCTCCAAACAATTTGGCGAGCGTTCTGCGCTGATCGGTGATGCGTAGTCCATGTCCGGACATCGTGCCGATGATCTCTTCTGTCGTCAGCATACGCAACAGCCTCCTGTTGTTTGATTCAAATTCATCCTTTAATAATGCCTGAAAAACCAACCCGCGTCAACGAAGGAGCACTGCGCACGCTGAGGATATTAATTTCTCTTCTGTGGCATCGGCGTCACCAAAATATTAACAGGAAGGCTGCTTCCCGGCGCCGCCGTAAACCAGATTTCGACGGGCTGCTCGTACTCTCCGGTACGGAACAGCACACTGCTGTCGTGCGGCGCTGATAGCCAGGACGTAGACGGCACATTGACCATGCTGCCATTAACCATGACCGAGCCCATATATTTGCCGCCGCGTGGATTAAATGAAATGAGCGTATTTGGCGCAACACGGTTCAGCTTAATGTGGTAGACCATTCCGAAATTGCCGGAATTGGAGATGGGATAGCCGGTAATACCGTCGTATCCGGTCAGGAATGGATCCAGATTCTTGTCGCCAATGGCAATGCGCGCTTCGCTCTGGCCGATCAGCTCATGGCTCTCCAGAATGCGTGTGGAATTCGCATAGGTGCCGCGGTTGTGAATACCGTCTGCTGCCAGCAGCGGAAGGAACGGGAACTTGCTCAGCGCATTTTCCTTCTCCTCAATCATAATGACATCATAACGAATCGGAGAATCGGTAAAAAGATCTGCAAACAAGGAGACGACCTGCTGATCCTTGATCGGCAGCGCGTTGATCTCGGTCAAGATCAGGCGGCTTTCTCCCGGCTGCAGGATCGACGTTTGATTGCTGCTTCCTGACTGCATGGATTGAAAATACCGCTCTACCGACAGCTTTCCTGTCGCATTCGGATATTCGCTCGGTCCGCCGAACCCGACATGCTGCGTATTGAGCGAAGCCGGGGTGCTGTTCAGGTTTGTTGCCACGACGTACATTTTCATTACTTTTCCGCTCGCATTTTTGTGGTGAATCATAAATCGGGTCGCTCCAACGCCGACTTCACGGTACACCACGCCTTCCCGGGTCACCGTCTCCGGGCTGTTGCTGCGGATCAAGGTCCGGGATTCAAAGCTGCTCTCCAGCGGAAGCACCGGCAAGGAAGGAACCCTTGCGCCGTCGATAAAGAACTTCTCCCCCACGGCCGCATATAGTTGATAGAACTCCTCGCGGGTATACAAGGTTTCTCCTGTAATGACAATGGTTTTCTCGTACGTATCAACTGCTCCGTGCCGATCGGTTACCTTCAGGCGAACCTTGACCGGACCCGGGGTAAAAAAGGCCTTGGCGTTGTTATCCCATTCCCGGCTCACAATCGCGTTCTCTTCATCGGTGCTTTGGTCTGTATACGTGATGAGCTCGCCCATGCGATATTCTTCTTTGTTCGTCGTAAAGAGCGCAGCAGGCGGTTCGTTCGGCACGAGCACCTCAATATTTATCGTGTAGGGATCGCTCCATTCGCCACTAGAGTCCTGTACGGAGTAAGATACGGTATGAATACCCGGCTCGTAAAAGACATCCTCTCTGCCATCCCAATACTCGCTGACGATGGGCAGTCCGGAAGGCGAATAGGCGCTGGTCTTGTAATTCACCACCGTTTGACCAACATATACCTTCGGGTTCGTGACCGTAAACGAAGCGATGGGCTTCGTGCTGAGACTCAGAATGACTCGCTTGTTCTGTTGATCCACCTGATAAGGTATATCTAAAGCTTGGGTAATCGAGGTCAAAGGAACCATAAAGGTTCTACTGTCCTGATAAGCGGGTCCCTTCATGGTCGTACGGACCCCATTGACGGTATATACACTGCTGTTGGTTTTAAAGCGAATTTCATCACTGCCTCGCATAATGACGGTTTCCTTGGTACTGCTGTCATACCTCAGGCTGAACCCCACGCGGTCCACCAAGGAGCGGACAGCAACATAAGAGACCCCCTGTTTGACGGCCATCGGCTTGGCAGCCGTATAGGATGTACCATTATGGTACATCTGGGCACTGTTCATCAAAAGAACCAGACCCGGCACCGTTTCTACCGGCGGTGTGGACGGATTGGCCGGCTCCCCTCCCGAAGCTCCCTCGCCCGGATTGACCGGCGCTGAGCCGGAAAGGCTGGAAAGATCCAGGATCACCTTTTTTTCCGGCTGATTGACGACATAGCGGATTCCAAGAGCCTGGGTTATAGACGTGAGCGGAACCATAAAGGTGCCCTTATAGGTATACGCCGGACCCTTCATCGAACGGGCTTCGCCATTGACTTTGTATACCGTGCTGTTCATCGTAAAGCGCAGCTCATTTCCATCCTTGTAAATAATCGTTTCTTTGGTCGCATTATCATAACGGAGCATCAGGCCCGCTCGCTCTACAATCGCCCGGATCGATATGTAAGAGACCCCGCTCTTGACCGCCATGGGCTGCGCCGCTGTATAGAGCTTGCTGTTATGGTACATTTCCGCACGATTCATAAGAAGCACCAGCTCATTGCTTTCCTTGTTTAAGGAAGCCGCTGGACCTGAAGAAGACGTTGGCGGCATATCATCGGCTGAATTTTCCTCTGGAATGGCCTTGATCTCCGATGTCTGTGATGGCTGCACTGCGTCTGCTTCAGGAGAAGACTCTAACGTTTCTGCCTGTTCCACGTTCGGCTCTGGCTGAGCAGAATTTGCAGCTTCCGGCGCCGTCTCGCCGATCTTCGGATTGTTGCCATCTGCTTCCTGTAAGGCAGCCGGCTGCTCAAGGACGGTGGATGGCTGCTGCAGGGCAGCAGAAGACTGCGCACTGACAGGCACCACAGTAGATACCTGGGCAGCAGCCAATACGGTAATCATAGATATTTTTTTAAGGCTCATGCTTGCTTCTTCACTCCTATATGATCTCTATTTATTTCATTCTGAAGGGGTAACGCACAGTCTATTAAACGCCAATCCGGGTTAAAAGTTTCTGCCTCCATTTTAAATATTCTTACATAAACCACCGAATGAGCCTAAAAATCGACATTTTCGCCCGCTCGTTCACCAGATTGTCAATACTTGCTATTGTTAATGCTCGTTTACGTGAATATTTTCACTTACAATGAGTACATAGCTATAAACGGGAGGGATTCTCATGACCCAGATGCGTTTGAAGCATGCTGATCATGGAAATACGCACTTTTTGACAGAGGTAAATAAAAGCCGCCTGGAGGCAGCCATGAATCTCCGCAGCTTTCCGGCAGGCGCGGCGCTGTTTTGGGAGGGGGATAGAGCTGAGCAGCTGTTCTATGTTATGCAGGGCCGGATCAAGCTCACGAAATCAACCGATGAAGGCAAAGAGCTGGTGCTATACATGTATCAGGCCGGAGATCTTCTGGGTCACGCAGACCTGACAGCGCACTCCAGACACAGCTTCTCTGCTGAAACGCTGGAGAACAGCATCATTGGTGTCATCGACATATCAAGCGTGGAGACCTTAATTACGCAGCACGGTGATTTCGCGCTTCAATTCATGACATGGATGGGCGCAGAGCACCGCATTACTCAAACTAAACTGAGAGACCTCATGCTGTACGGAAAGACGGGCGCCCTAAGCTCCACACTGATCCGGCTGGCCAACACCTGCGGAGAGGTGCAGGACAACGGCTGGATTACGATTTCTCAAACCATGACTCACTCGGATCTGGCCAGTCTGATCGGTGCTACCCGGGAAAGCGTGAACCGCATGCTCCGCGATTGGAAACGACAAGATATCCTTGATGTGAATCATGGACATCTTGTCATCAAAGAGCTTTCCCGCTTGCAGCAGATCTGTCACTGTGAGCAATGTCCCATGGACATTTGCCGGCTTTAAGCTGCTTTCTAGCAGCCGTGCTAGGAGTATCCCTTTAACCAGGCGTGTTGATTATCCAGTAACAGGAAATAAAAATTGAAAAGAGGTCTTGCCTTTAGTAGAATCGGTAGTCACGACACCACGATTCGAAAAGGAGACCTCTCATGAAGAAGATTACCCCATTTAC